>JAVEDB010000190.1 GCA_030841185.1 Actinomycetota bacterium | reverse complement strand
GCCAGCCGCTCGATGCGGGCGAAGTGGTCGGCCTGGACCACGCCGGCGGCGACCTGGGTGGCGACCGCGTTCGCGAAGTCGAGCTCCGCGGTGGTGAACCTGCTCTGGCTGGCTGTCCGGGTCGCGTACAGCTCGCCCCACACCCGGGCCTCGACGACGATCGGGGTGGCGATCGACGAGTCCTTGCCGAGCCCCACCAGCAGCCTCGCCTGCTCGTTGTCGCCGTCAGCATCGTCCGCGACCGCCACGTTCCCCTGCCGGTCGTCGACCAGCCGCATCGCGTGCGGCCACTGGGAGACGCTGTAGACCTCGTCGGTGGGGAACCGCACCTCACCGGGGCCGAGCAGGCCGACGTTCACGAGGGTGCGCAGGGTCCCCGACTCGCGGTCCCAGCGCGAGATCGACAGCGAGGCTGCGTCCAGCGCCCGCCTGGCCTCCTCCGCCGTGAGCTCGACCAGGTCGTCGAAGCGGCCGACCGCGCCGACGACCTTGGCGATCTCCAGCAGCGAGCGCAGGCGCGCGGCGTCACCGGTCGCGGGCTCTCCCGCGCCGGCCGCGTTCTCGACCTCGGCCACCCGACCCCCTTCGGGGGCCACCTTCTCGCACGTCGAGGTGGCCCGGCGACCGAATCGCCGGAGACTGACCGTTCGTACTAGGTCGCGGTCGCCGTCGCAGTGCCCTCGGCGGGCGTCCGCCTCGTCCGCGGCCCGGCACGCAGCACCTGGGAGGGCAGCGTGCGCCCGACGATGCGTTCGGCCTCGCCGGCGGCCGCGATCATGGCATCGAGGCGTATGCCGGTATCGATGCCCATGTCCTCGACCATGTGGACCAGCTCCTCGGTGGCGATGTTCCCGCTCGCACCGGGCGCGTAGGGACAGCCCCCCAGCCCGCCCACTGAGGCATCGAAGTCGCTGACGCCGAGCTCGATCGCCGCGAGGACGTTGGCCAGGCCGGTGCCGCGGGTGTTGTGGAAGTGCAGGTTCAGTCCGGCGTCCGGCAGCGCCATCCGGGTCTCCCCCACCAGACCGGTCACCCGCGTGGGTGTCGCCATGCCGGTGGTGTCGCCGAAGGACAACGAGTCGGCACCGTCCCGCATCGCGCGGGACGCGACCGCGACCACCCGCTCGACCGGCACCTCGCCCTCGTAGGGGCACCCGAACGCGGTGGAGACGATCGCCTGGACGCTACCTCCGCGGCCGTGGACCAGGTCGATGATGCGAGCGATGTCGTCGAGGGACTCCTCCGTCGATCGGTTCACGTTCTTGCGGTTGTGGGTGTCCGACGCGGAGACGACGACCTCGATCTCGGTGAAGCCGGAGTCGAGCGCGCGTTGGGCACCGGTGAGGTTCGGCACCAGTGCGGAGTAGCGGACCGCCGGGTTGCGGGTCACCGCGGCCCACACCTCGGCGGCGTCGGCCATCTGCGGGATCGCGCGCGGGTGCACGAACGACACGGCCTCGATGCGGGACACACCGGTGAGCGACAAGGCGTCGATGAGAGCGATCTTGTCGGCGGTCGGGACCGGGTCCTCGTTCTGCAGACCGTCGCGCGGGCCCACCTCGCGCAGCGACAGCCGCTCCGGCAGGTCACTCATGTCACGTCACCCTCCGGCCAGGTCGGGTTGCGCTTCTCGTTGAACGCAGCCACCCCCTCCTTGCGGTCGGACGACATCGCAGTGGCGCGCCATGCCGCGTCCTCGATGTCGAGGCCGGCCACGAGGGAAAGGCCCATGCCTTCCCTCAACGCCTTCTTGGCCTGCCGCAGTCCCACCGGGGAGTTACCGGCCAGCGACTGCGCCAACGCGAGGGCCGTGTCCCGGGCCTCGCCGGCAGGAGTCCGCCGGTCGACGAGCCCCAGGTCGAACGCTTCGGAGACGTCCAGCCGCCGTCCGGTGAGGACCAGGTCGGCTGCCCGGCCGGACCCGATCCGCCGGGAGAGCAGCTGGGTGCCGCCTCCTCCGGGGATCACCCCGACCGTGACCTCGGGCAGCCCGAGGACGGCAGTCTCATCCGCGACGATGAGGTCGCAGCAGAGCGCGAACTCGAGACCGCCACCGAGGGCGAAACCGTGCACCGCGGCCACTGCGGGCATGGGCAGCGCCAGCACCCCACCGAAGGCCGCCCGGAAGTGCGGGCGCTGCTCCAACAGCTGGGCGTCGCTGAATCCGTTGCGCTCCTTGAGGTCGGCTCCGACACAGAAGGCCCGCGGGGCCGAAGAGGACAGCACCACAGCGCGGACCGTCGGGTCACCCGCCAGCTCCGAGGTGGCCGCAGCGATGCTCTGCGCCATCGCCGTGGACAGCGCGTTGTGGGCCTCGGGGCGGTCGAGGACCAGCTCGGCGACGTGCCCGTTGGGTCCGTGTCGGTGCAGGGCGACATGCGGATGGGTCGGACTCACGCGGCTGAGGCTAACGCGACCGGCGCCGCACCAGCCCCGGCCGCACCAGGCCCATCCCGCGCACCGCCCGGGTCCGTTCGACGTCGACGTCGAACTCGTCGTGGCCCACCAGCTCCTCGGCAGTGCGCCGGTCGACGAGCACCGTCCCGGGCTGGGCCAGCGCAGTGAGCCGGCTCGCCAGGTTGACGGTCCGGCCGAAGACGTCACCCATCCGGGTCACCACCGCCCCGGTGGCGATGCCCACCCGCACGTCGGGGAGCACGGGGTCCGCGGCCATCGTCTCCGCCAGCTCGAGCCCGATCCGGACGGCGTCCGCCGGCCGCTCGGAGACGAACAGCACCTCGTCACCGACTGTCTTGATGAGCCGCCCGCCGGCCGCGGCGATGACGTCGGCGGACCGGGCGTCGAACCGGTCGACCAGGGCCGCGAGCTCGCGTTGGTCCAGTCGTTGGGCAAGCCGGGTGAAGGACACCATGTCCGCGAACCCCACGGCGAGTACGCCGCTGTCCGGGTCGCCGTCGGCTGAGGCGAGGGCCCGGCCCGACGCCGCTGCGAGCTGCCGGCGCCAGACGAAGGCGAGCAGAGCCTGCAGCTCCTCGGCATGGGTCGCGGACATCGCGACCGCCTCGCGGGCCGCCTCGTCCGCCGTGAGTCCCCGGGTGCGCACCAGGTGCTCCACCAGTGAGTCGACCTGCCACTCGACGAGTCGCGCAGCGTTGTGGCCCATCGCCCGGGTCATGCTGACCGCCAGCTCGTCGTCCAGCACGCCGTCGCGTACCAGCACCATGAGGCGCCGCAGCGCGTCGAGATCACCGTCGGTGAACGCCGGGACCGAGTCCCCGACATCGGCGAACCCCATCGCGCGCCACAGCCGGCGCGCGTACTCCACGCTCACACCTGCGGACGCAGCTGCCTCGTCACGGGTGTGCCGGCGAGGGCCGCCGAGCAGCAGCTCCTCGATGTCCGCCGGCCGACCGTCGTCGCCCGGCCCGGAGGGGCTCACCGTCTGCCGGGCTCATCCCGGACGGTGTCGTCACCGTCGTGCCGGGACCGGCGGCGCCCCTCGTCCTGCTCGGCAAGTCGGTAGACGTCCCGCTGCACCTCCTCGACCTTCGGCACGTCGGCCAGCACCAGCTGACCGCGTTCGCCGGCGGACTCCACGACGAGCGTGCCGCAGCCGAGGACCCGCTCGAGCAGCCCGCTGTGACCGAACGTCACGTCGTTGATCCGGGACAGCGGCATGTCGCGGCCCTGCCGGGCGATGATCCCGCGGCGGGTGATCAGGCGGCGGTCGGTCACGACGTAGGACGTCGTCAACCAGCGCAGGAAGGGCCACAACGCCCAGCGGACGAGCACCAGGGCGGCGAGGACGACGAGCACCACTCGCAGCCAGCGCTGGGCCGATCCGTCGGGAACGGCGAACACGAGGTATGTCGTCACCGGTGAGACCACGAGAAGCAGCAGCGCCGGCCAGACCAGTGCCTTCCAGTGCGGCCGCATGGCCATCTCGACGTTCTCGCCCTCGCCCAGAAGCCGCGCCGGGATGCCTGTCATCCCGGCATTGTTGCCGTTCCGGCCGTCCAGGCGCAGCGACCACGCCCAGAAAGCCGCACCGGCCTCACCGGACGTGGACGACGTCACCCGCGCCGACCCGGACCTCGCCGGAATCCGTCGCCACGACGAGCCGCCCCGCTTCGTCGACATCGATCGCCGGGCCGGCGACCTCGGTGCCGCCCGGCAGCGTCACCCGCACCTGGCGCCCCAGGGTGGCGCAGAGCTGCAGGTAGGCCGGGTGGACTCCGCTCGCCACCGGATCACCTCCGGTTGCCTCGAACGCCTCGTACCGATCCGCGAGCTCCCGCAGCAGCGCGAGCAGGACAGGTGCCCGGTCGATCGATGAGGCCCCCTCGAGATGCAGTGAGGTCGCTCCCTCGACCGGCAGCTCGTCGGCACGCGACGACACGTTGAGCCCGACGCCGAGCACCAGGGCGTCGTCCACCCGCTCGGCCAGGATGCCGGCCACTTTGCGGTCGCCGACCAGGACGTCGTTGGGCCACTTCAGCCGCGCCTCCAGGTCGGCCACCTCAGCGGTCGCCCTGGCCACGGCCACCCCGGCGAGCAGCGGGAACCACCCCCACGAGGCCACCGGCACCGCCTGTGGGCGAAGCAGCACGGAGAACGTGAGTCCCGAGCGCACCGGGGCGGTCCAGGAGCGGTCCAATCGTCCCCGTCCCGCGTACTGGTGCTCGGCCACCAGTACCGATCCGGAGGCCGCACCCGCTCGCGCGGCCCGGACGAGCTCGGCGTTGGTCGAACCGATGTCGGTGACCACGCGCAGTGCCGACCAGGTGTCGCCGCGCCGCAGCAGAGACCGTTCGAGGTCCTTCTCCCGCAGCGGCGGCCGATCCAGATCGGAGAACTCGCTCGACACGCCACTACGCTACGACCGCATGAGCACCTCCCCGCACGAGCCCGGGACCGAGGTCTCCGAGGGCGTCGACATGCACACGACCGCCGGCCGCCTCGCCGATCTGCACCATCGCAACGACGAGGCGGTGCACGCCGGGTCGGCCCGGGCCGTCGACAAGCAGCACGCCAAGGGCAAGATGACGGCCCGCGAGCGCATCGCGGCACTCCTCGACGACGGGTCGTTCATCGAGATGGACGAGCTCGCCCGGCACCGCTCGTCGGCGTTCGGGCTCGCGGACGAGCGGCCCTATGGTGACGGCGTCGTCACCGGGTACGGCACCATCGACGACCGCCCGGTGTGCGTCTTCGCCCAGGACTTCACCGTCTTCGGCGGATCCCTCGGCGAGGTCTTCGGCGAGAAGATCGTCAAGGTGATGGACCTGGCACTGAAGACCGGGCGGCCGGTCATCGGCATCAACGACTCGGGCGGCGCCCGCATCCAGGAGGGTGTCGTGTCGCTGGGCCTGTACGGCGACATCTTCTACCGCAACGTGATGGCCTCAGGCGTCGTCCCGCAGATCTCGCTCATCATGGGACCGTGCGCCGGTGGCGCTGTCTACTCCCCTGCCATCACCGACTTCACCGTCATGGTCGACGGCACGTCGCACATGTTCATCACCGGACCGGACGTCATCAAGACCGTCACCGGTGAGGACGTCGAGATGGAGGACCTGGGCGGGGCCCGCACCCATAACACGAAGTCGGGCAACGCGCACTACCTGGGCACCGACGAAGCGGACGCCATCGACTACGTAAAGGCGCTGCTGTCCTACCTCCCGAGCAACAACCTCGAGGAGCCGCCGGACCTCGAGCTCAGCATCGACAACGGCCCGATCGAGATCACCGAGTCGGACCGGGAGCTGGACACGTTCGTACCCGACTCGGCCAACCAGCCCTACGACATGCACACCGTCATCGAGCATGTTCTGGACGACGCCGAGTTCCTGGAAGTACAGGCGCTGTTCGCACCCAACATCATCTGCGGTTTCGGTCGGGTCGAGGGCCGGTCCGTCGGTGTCGTCGCGAACCAGCCGATGCAGTTCGCGGGAACGCTCGACATCGACGCCTCGGAGAAGGCTGCCCGGTTCGTGCGAACCTGCGACGCGTTCAACGTGCCGGTGCTGACGTTCGTCGACGTGCCCGGCTTCCTGCCGGGGACCAGCCAGGAGTGGGACGGCATCATCCGGCGCGGCGCCAAGCTGATCTACGCCTACGCGGAGGCAACAGTCCCCAAGGTCACCGTGATCACCCGCAAGGCCTACGGCGGCGCCTACGACGTCATGGGCTCCAAGCACCTGGGCGCGGACATCAACCTCGCGTGGCCGACCGCTCAGATCGCCGTCATGGGAGCGCAGGGTGCGGTCAACATCCTGTACCGCAAGGAGCTGAAGGACGCGGCGGATCCCGAGGCAATGCGCAAGGAGCTCGTAAGCGACTACGAGGACACCCTGGCCAACCCCTACATCGCCGCCGAACGCGGCTATGTCGACTCGGTCATCCCCCCGTCGTACACGAGGTCCTACGTCGCCCGCGCACTGCGGACGTTGCAGACCAAGCGGCAGACCCTGCCGCCGAAGAAGCACGGAAACATCCCGCTGTGACGGGAGGCGGGCGGGGTGAGGCGCCGGTGCTGCGCATCCTCCGCGGTGATCCCACCGCGGAGGAACTGGCGGCGCTCGTCGCGGTGCTGGCCGCGCGTTCGGCGGTACCCCGCGTACGCCGACGGCCACCCGGCTGGGCGGACCGGTCGAGGCTGCTCCGCACGCCGATGCCCTACCCGGGGCCGGGCGCCTGGCGGGCGAGCGCTCAGCCCTTGACGTAGGACAGCTTCTCGGTCACCTTGCCGTCGCGGACCCGGATCACGTCGGCACCGCGCACGTGCCCGCCGGCCCAGGAGAACTCCCACCGGGCCGCCGCACGGTCACCGCAGACGAAGGACTCCTCGAAGGTGAAGCGCGGCTCGACGGTGCCCTCGAACATCTCGGTCCACAGCTCGCGGATCGCCGCCGCTCCCTCGACCCGGGTGCCGTCCGGCGCCGGGCCGGTGGACTCGAACACCGCGTCGTCGGCCATCAGGGCCATCACGGCCTCGATGTCCCAGGCCTCCCAGGCGGCGCCGAAGCGACTCACGACGTCCTCCGCCGATGCCGGGGCGGATGCCTCCGCAGCCGGCCGGGCGCCCCGGTCGGCGGCCGTCCACCCGGGATCCCGGCCGAAGGCGACGAGCAGGCGGTCCTGCGCGCTGGTGGCCTCGACGTCGGGCCGGGGACCGATCGCGCCGGCGCCGCGGTAGAGCTCCTCCCGGTCGGCGAACCATGCAGCGACACCGTCGACGACGTCCGGGTCCAGCCGACGGTCACCACCTGTCGCCGCGGCGAGGTCCCACGCGTGGATCAGGTGGTCGGCGGCGAGCTGCCATGCGTACTCCGAGGCGGGCGTGTCCCCGAACGAGAGGTGCACGGTACGCGCCAGCACGGCCGGCTCGGCGAACGCCGCCATCGCGCTGCGCCCCGCGTCGTGCGCGGAGTCGAGAGGTGCGTCACCGAGCAGGTCTCCGTCGAACTGGTCCCCGACCTGCTCGATGGTCCGACCGTCCAGCAGGGGCGCGGTCCAGCGGTCCTCCCCCACCACATGGTTCACCAGCTCGCGCACGTCCCAGGGCGGGCACGGGGTCGCCGCCGACCAGTCGGCGTCGGCGGCACCCTCGACGAGGCGCAGGAAGTGCGCGACCGAGCGGGCGTGCAGGGCTACGACATCTCCGCTTTCGTTCATCCGCGCATCGTGCGCTGTCGCCAGGCGGGCGTCCACCCCCTCGTCGGTACCGTGTCCAGTCGTGACCCCCCTGCCCCGGTTCGTCCTTGCGTCGGCCTCGCCAGCCCGGCTGCGAACGCTCCGCGCGGCCGGACTCGATCCGCAGGTCGACGTGAGCGGGGTCGACGAGAGCACGGTCACCGGTCCAGCCGCGGACGTGGCGCTGACCTTGGCCGTGCGCAAGGCGATGGCCGTGGCGGCGCGGCAGCCCGACGCGCTGGTCCTGGGCTGCGACTCGGTACTGGAGCTCGACGGTCAGGCGATGGGCAAGCCGGTGGACGCCGCCGAGGCAGTCGCCCGCTGGCGGCGGATGCGCGCGGCGAGCGGCGTGCTGCACACCGGGCACGCCCTGGTGGACACCCGAAGCGGACGGCAGAGGGCCGCAGTGGCGTCCACCGTCGTCCACTTCGCCGACGTCGACGACGACGAGATCACGGCGTACGTCGCCACCGGTGAGCCCCTGCTCGTCGCCGGTGCCTTCACCGTCGACGGGCGCGGAGCCGCGTTCGTGGCGGGCATCGAGGGAGACCACACGAACGTGATCGGCGTCTCACTCCCGCTGCTGCGGCGCCTCGTGGACGAGCTGGGGATCCGGTACGTCGACCTCTGGACGAGGCGGGGGCCGGCCACCACGTAGCGTGGCCCAGGATGTCTCTCTCCCGGCGCGATCTCCTCAGGGGTGCGGCCGCCGCAGCGGCCGCTGCGGCGGCCGCGGCATGCTCCCCGGCGGCTCACCAGGCTGCCCCGAGCACGCCGGCCGGCTCGACCGGTCCCCAGGGGTCGAGCGCACCCGCGCCCTCGTCGTCGGTGTCCAGCACGACGCCGCACCCGGTCGGCACGAGCGCCCCCGAGGTCGCCCACGGCGATCGCAGCCGGCCGGTGCTCGCGCTCACCTTCCACGGCAACGGTGACCCCGCACTGGCCGAGCAGCTGCTCCGGTTGCTCGAGGGTCGCCATGCGCGCGGAACGGTCCTCGCAGTGGGCACCTGGCTTGCGAAGAACCCGAGCATGGCCGCGCGCATCACCGACGCCGGGCACGAGCTCGGCAACCACACCCAGCACCACCTGCCGATGCGCGGCTTGACGGCGACCCACGCGTACACCGAGATCAGCGCCTGCGCCGAGGAGCTGCGGGCCCGCACCGGATCCATCGGCACCTGGTTCCGCGCCTCGGGCACCCAGCGGACCACACCGACCATCCGAGCGGCCGCGGCCCGCGCGGGCTACGCCCGCTGCGTCTCCTACGACGTCGACGGACTCGACTGGCAGGACCCGCCGACAGCCACGGTGGTGCGCGCGGTGCTCTCCGGCGCGAAGAACGGGTCGATCGTAAGCCTGCACCTGGGCCACCCGGTGACCATCAAGGCGTTGCCGGCGATCCTGGACCGGCTGCCGTCGCGGGGGCTGCGGCCCGTGACGCTGACCGAGCTGCTCTCGTGAGAACGCCGCGTCTTGTCGCGGTGGGCGTCGCGGTGGGCGTCGCGGTGACGGCCGTCCTGGTCTCGGCGGGCTGCAGCGCGGCACCGGGGACGCCGAGTGGTGCCGGTTCCCCGCAGACCAGCGCGTCGACGAGCGCATCCAGTGCGAGCCCGTCACCGACCGCGACCGCGTCCAACACCGCGTCGCCGAACAGGGCCATGGATCTGTTGCCCGGTATGCCGCCGCCCCTGGACCCCAATGACGTGTACGCCGCCGACCGGCCCAACCTGATGTCGCCTGTGGTCGCCGGCTTCCGGCCGCTCGTCTACGTGCCGAACTCGGGCGGCAACACCGTCACCGTCATCGATCCCCGGACCGCACGAGTGATCCGCACCTTTGTCACCGGCCGCAACCCGCAGCACGTCGTACCGTCCTGGGACCTCAAGACGCTGTGGGTCAACAACGACCTGGGCAACTCGCTGACCCCGATCGACCCGCGCACCGGACGGCCGGGACGCAACGTTGCGGTGCACGACCCGTACAACCTGTACTTCACCCCGGACGGCAAGTACGCGGTCGTGATGGCCTCGTTGGACAGAGCCCTGGTCTTCCGGGACCCACACACGATGGCGGTCCGGCACGTGACACCCGTGCCGTGCTACGGGGTGAACCACGCGGACTTCTCGACCGACGGCCGCTACTTCCTGGTGTCCTGCGAGTTCTCCGGGCAGATGCTCAAGGTCGACACCGCCTCGATGAAGGTGGTCGGCTCGCTGCGGTTGCCTCGGCGTCCCGGCCACATGAGGGCCAAGCCGCAGGACGTGAAGATGTCGCCGGACGGCAAGACGTTCTACGTGGCGGACATGATGAGCGACGGGGTGTGGCTCCTCGACGGGGTGCGGTTCCGGGTTACCGGCTTCATGCACACCGGGCGCGGCGCCCACGGCCTCTACGTCACCCGGGACTCGAAGCGGCTGCTGATCACCAACCGCGACGAGGGCACCATCTCGGTGCTGGACTTCGCCAGCCGCCGGCTGGTGGCCCGGTGGCGGATCCCCGGCGGCGGGAGCCCCGACATGGGCGGGCTCTCGTCGGACGGCAACGTGTTCTGGGTCTCCGGCCGCTACAACGGGGTCGTCTACGCCATCTCGACGTCCACCGGGCGGCTGCTGCACACGATCCGGGTCGGGGCCAACCCGCACGGCCTCTGCGTCTACCCGCAGCCGGGCCGGTACTCCCTGGGGCACACCGGCGTCTTCCGGTAGACCTGCACCACACCCCTAGACTTCGCCGCGGGGCGGAGGAGGGAGAGCTCGGGTGCGCAAGGTGCTGATCGCCAACCGCGGTGAGATCGCGGTCCGCATCGCCCGGGCCTGCCGCGACCACGGGGTCGCCAGCGTGGCGGTCTACGCCGATCCCGACCGGGACGCCGTGCACGTGCGCGCCGCGGACGAGGCCTTCGCATTGGGCGGGTCCACACCCGCGGACTCCTACCTCGTCGTCGAGAAGCTTCTCGACGCGGCCCGCTCGTCGGGCGCCGACGCGGTCCATCCGGGATACGGCTTCCTCGCCGAGAACGCCGCGTTCGCGCAGGCGGTCCTCGACGCGGGGCTGACCTGGATCGGTCCGCCGCCGGCAGCCATCGATGCGCTCGGCGACAAGGTGCAGGCGCGGCACATCGCGCAGCAGGCCGGTGCGCCGCTGGTCGCCGGGACACCCGACCCGGTCGCCGACGCGGACGAGATCGTCGCGTTCGCGCGGGAGAACGGGCTGCCGGTCGCGATCAAGGCGGCGTACGGCGGAGGCGGTCGCGGCCTGAAGGTCGCGCGCACGCTCGAGGAGATCCCGGAGCTCTTCGACTCGGCCGTGCGCGAGGCGGTCAGCGCCTTCGGCCGCGGCGAGTGCTTCGTCGAGCGCTACCTCGACAACCCGCGCCACGTCGAGACGCAGTGCCTGGCGGACAGCCACGGAACCGTCGTGGTGGTCTCGACGCGCGACTGCTCGCTGCAGCGGCGACACCAGAAGCTCGTCGAGGAGGCCCCCGCGCCGTTCCTCACCGACGAGCAGAACGTCGAGCTCTACCGCGCCTCGAAGGCGATCCTCGGCAAGGCGGGCTACGTCGGGGCGGGCACCTGCGAGTTCCTCGTCGCCGCCGACGGCACCATCTCCTTCCTCGAGGTCAACACCCGCCTCCAGGTCGAGCACCCGGTCAGCGAGGAGGTCACCGGCCTGGACCTGGTCCGCGAGCAGCTCCGCATCGCCGACGGGGAGCCGCTCGGGTACGACGACCCGCCCGTGCGGGGACACTCGATCGAGTTCCGCATCAACGGCGAGGACGCGGGTCGGGGCTTCCTCCCGGCCCCGGGCGCCGTCACGGTCTGGCGCCCCCCGAGCGGTCCCGGCGTACGCCTGGATGCCGGCGTCGAGACCGGCAGCGTCATCGGCGGCGCCTTCGACTCGATGCTCGCCAAGCTGGTCGTGACGGGTGCGACCCGCACCCAGGCGCTCGAACGGTCCCGGCGCGCACTCGACGAGTTCGAGGTGGCGGGGATGCCCACGGTCATCCCGTTCCACCGGGCCGTCGTCCGCGATGCCGCCTTCACTGATGAGCCGTTCCGTGTCCACACCCGCTGGATCGAGACCGAGTTCGACAACACCATCGAGCCGTACACCGGGGGGCCGGCCGACGACGAGGCGGAGGCCGGGCCACGCGAGACCGTCGTCGTCGAGGTGGCCGGCCGCCGGCTGGAGGTCGTGCTGCCTGCCGGTCTCGGCATGGGATCCGGCGGCGGGCAGGCGGGGGCCCGCCGCTCCGGCCGCAAGGGACGCGGCAAGGCCGGCCCGGCGGCGAGCGGGGATGCGCTGACGAGCCCCATGCAGGGCACCATCGTGAAGGTCGTTGCGGCGGAGGGGCAGGAGGTCGCCGCCGGGGACCTCATCGTGGTCCTGGAGGCGATGAAGATGGAGCAGCCCCTCGGCGCTCACAAGGCGGGCGTCGTGAGCGGACTGCGGGCTGAGGTGGGCGCGACGGTCACCAACGGCGAGGTGATCTGCGAGATCAAAGAGGCCTAGGCCCTCGTCAGCTGGGCACCCCTTCAGCCCGGGGGGCGTTGTCCGGACAGCTTCATCCCAGACCGGAGGCCGCTGTGGAGTACGTCCTGCTCATCGTCGTGGTCGGAATCGCCGCGGCGCTGTTCGTGCAGTCCCAGCAGAAGAAGCGGCAGCGCCAGCTCGAGCACGACCAGGCGGTCGCGGCCGTCCGCGGAGTCGCTGAGGAGGACGTGACGCGGCTCGGCGAGGACCTGCAGGTCCTCGACACCGATGTCGCGGGCCGCACGCTGGACGAGGGCACCCGGCAGGACTACCGCCGGGCCCTCGACGCCTACGACGCAGCCAAGGCGGCCCTCGACGCCGTCCGCAGCCCGGAGGACGTCCGCGGCGTCACCGCCGCCATCGAGGACGCCCAGTACGCCGTCGCGTGCGTGCGGGCGCGGCTCGACGGCCGGCCGCTGCCGGCCCGGCGGCCGCCGTGCTTCTTCAACCCCCAGCACGGCCCGTCGTCCGAGGACGTGCCGTGGGCGCCGCCGGGCGGCGCGCCCCGCGACGTCCCGGTGTGCGCGGCAGATGCGGAGCGGGTCCGGGCCGGGGCGGAGCCCGACTCCCGCAAGGTGCTGGTCGGCTCGCAGCGGCGGGACTACTGGAACGCCGGCCCCATGTACGCCCCCTGGGCGATGGGCTACTTCTCGCCGTACGCGATGTCCGGACTGCTTCCGGGGGTGCTGATGGGCGCGATGATCGGCGGGTCGTTCGGCGGCTGGGACGGCGACGGCTCCGGCGGCGACGGCGGTGCCGGCGGCGACTACGGGGACGGCGGAAGCGACGGCGGCGACGGCAGCGGCGGTGACTACGGGGACAGCGGTGGAGGGGACTACGGCGGTACCGACTCGGCCGGCGACTTCGGGGGCGGCGACTTCGGGGGTGGGGACTTCGGTGGCGGCGGCGACTTCGGTGGTGGCGGCGACTTCGGCGGGGGCTGGTAGGCGGACCTGCTAGTCGCGCAGATGCAGCTGGCGGGCCGCCTCGGCGATGCTCCCCGACAGCGACGGGTAGATCGTGAAGGTGTGCGCCACCTGGTCCACCGTCAAGGACTGCTCCACGGCGAGGGTCACCGGGTAGATGAGCTCACTGGCCCGCGGCGCCACCACGACACCACCGACCACGATGCCCGTGCCGGGCCGGCAGAACAACTTGACGAAGCCGTCGGTCAGCCCCTGCATCTTGGCCCGCGCATTGGTGGCGAGCGGCAGGTTGATGGTCCGGGCGTCGATGCTGCCCGCCTCGACCGCTGACTGGGACCAGCCGACGGTGGCGATCTCCGGCTCGGTGAACACGTTCGACGACACCGTGTCCAGGTTCAGCGGCGCGACGGCGTCGCCGAGCGCGTGCCACATCGCGATCCGGCCCTGCATCGCGGCCACAGAGGCCAGCATGAGCACGCCGGTGCAGTCGCCGGCCGCATAGACGCCGCGGGCAGACGTACGCGAGACCTTGTCCACCGTGAGAAAGCCGCCCTTGCCGAGGGTTACCCCCGCCTCCTCGAGACCCATGTCGGTCGTGTTGGGGACCGATCCGACCGCCATCAGGGCGTGGCTGCCCTCGATGGTGCGGCCGTCCTCGAGAGCCACGACGACGCCGTCGCCGACGCGCTTGACCGAGGTCGCCCGCGACCGACCCAGGACCGTCATGCCGCGCCGGGTGAAGACCCCCTCGAGGACGGCCGCGGCATCGGCATCCTCCCCGGGCAGCACTCGGTCGCGGGACGAGACCAGGACGACCTCGGCCCCCAGTGCGTCGTAGGCCGAGGCGAACTCCGCCCCGGTGACACCGGACCCGACGACCACCAGGCGCTCGGGGAGCGACCGCAGCTCGTAGAGCTGGGTCCAGGTAAGGATCCGCTCGCCGTCGGGCTCAGCGCCCGGCAGCACCCGGGGGTGCGCCCCGGTCGCCACGAGCACCGCGTCCGCTGCCACCGTCTCGCTGCCACCGTCGGACAGCTCGGCCACCACCTGCTGCGGGCCGTCGAGGCGGCCGGTGCCGCGGAGTACGGAAACGCCCTCGCGCGCCAGCCGGTTCTCGATGTCGGCGGACTGTGCGCGGGCCAGGGCTTTGACGCGGCCGTTGACCCGGGCCAGGTCCACCCCGACCCGGCCGCCCGGCTCGGTCCCGTCGCCGAGCACGACGCCGAGCTCGGTGGAACCGGCCGCGATCGTCATCACCTCGGCGGTGGCGATCAGCGTTTTCGAGGGCACGCAGTCGGTGAGCACGGCCGAGCCGCCGAGGCCGTCACGGTCGACGACGACGACCTCCGCGCCGAGCTGGGCGGCCACCAGGGCGGCCTCGTAACCGCCCGGTCCGCCACCGACGATCACGATGCGCGTCACGCGGGTCATTGTTGCTCACCACCCATACGCTTTCCGTCATGGCGCTCTATGCCGCGTACGGCAGCAACATGGACCCGCGGCAGATGCTCAGCCGGGCACCGCACTCCCCGCAGCGCGGCACGGCGTGGCTGATGGGCTGGCGGTTGACTTTCGGCGGGGAGGACAAGGGCTGGGAGGGCGCCCTCGCGACGCTGGTGGAGGACGACCCTCTCTCGCAGGTGTTCGTGATGCTCTACGACCTCACACCCGCCGACGAGCGGCACCTCGACGCTTGGGAGGGCGCCGACATCGGGCTGTACCGGAAGCTGCGGGTGCGGGTGTCGACGATGAGCGGCGATGACTTGGCCTGGCTCTACGTGCTCGACGACTACGAGGGCGGGCTGCCGTCGGCCCGCTACCTCGGCATCCTCGCCGAGGCCGCGGACGCGGCGGGCGCCCCGGCCGACTACGTCGCCGAGCTGCTGCGCCGTCCGTGCCGCTCGGTGGGCCCATGACTCCAGGCTCAGCGTGCGCCTGCCGATGTTCCTGGTGTGCGACTCGTACGGAGATGCCCGCCGCCGGCCGGTGACAGCGTGCTCGGGGCGCTGCGCAGCGCCCCGTCGTCCGCTCTGGTCACGGTGCGGATCGCCGCGAGCAACCGCCGGAGCCAGCCCGCCCTGGGCGACCTGCTCCGCAACACAGCCGTGGCCACGCACTGCCGCATCGCGCTGGCCGAGACCACCTGCATCACGATCCGCTGGATCGACGGGTTCGTCTCCGGCACGGTGGAGGACGTCACGGCCTTCCTGACGACGGTCACTCCGCAGCTGGTCCGCGCGCACGGCCAGGTCAGCCTCGCCACCGCCGCCTGAGCGCGCCCCGACAGGTAGTCGACCGGGCTGCGAGCGGCGCTAGGGTCGCGGGTCATGACCCTTCCTCCCGCCGCCGTCGCTGACGGTGCGGCCGCCGGTGACGACCCCTACGCCGCCGCCGCCGGCGCGGCCGAACGGCTCGCCGAGCTGACCGGTGTCCCGACGCACCAGGTCGCCCTGGTGATGGGCTCCGGCTGGGTACCGGCTGCGGAGGAGCTCGGCACGCCAGCGACCGAGCTGGCGAGCACGGACCTGCCCGGCTTCCCACCACCTGCCGTCGAGGGGCACGCCGGGACGATCCGCTCGGTACAGGTCGGCGCGGGGCGCGCACTGGTGTTCCTCGGACGCACGCATCTCTACGAGGGCCGTGGTGTGGCGACGGTTGTGCACGGCGTACGCACCGCGGTCGCCGCGGGGTGCCGCGTGGTCGTGCTGACCAACGGCTGTGGCGGTCTGCGGTACTCCCCGGGACAGCCGGTTCTCATCAGCGACCACATCAACCTCACCGCCACGTCGCCGCTCGCCGGCGCGCGGTTCGTCGACCTCACCGACCTCTACTCCGCGCGGCTGCGCGCGCTGTGCAAGGAGGTCGATCCTTCCCTCGAGGAGGGTGTCTACGTCCAGTTCCCCGGGCCCCACTACGAGACGCCCGCCGAGATCGCCATGGTGCGCACCCTGGGCGGCGACCTCGTCGGCATGTCGACGGTCCTCGAGGCCATCGCGGCGCGGGAAGGCGGCGCCGAGGTGCTCGGCATCTCCCTCGTCACCAACCTGGCCGCCGGGATGTCCGGCGAACCGCTGAACCACGAGGAGGTCCTGCAAGCCGGGCAAGCGGCTGCGGGACGGATGGGTGCCCTGCTCCGCCAGGTGCTGGACAAGCTGTGAGCACCTACCACGAGCACCGGCACAGCGATGACACCGTGGACGGCTACGAGGTCGCGCGCACGTGGCTGGCCGAGGATCCCGACCCCGACACGCGGGCCGAGCTCGAGGCCCTCCTGGAGAAGGGCGACAGCGCCGCGATCGCCGACCGGTTCGGGAGCCGTCTGGAGTTCGGGACCGCCGGCCTTCGGGGGGCGCTGGGTGCCGGGCCCAACCGGATGAACCGGGTCGTGGTGATGCGGGCCGCCGCGGGCCTGGCTTCCTACCTGCGGGCGCGCAGCGCGAAGGCGGTGGTGATCGGCTACGACGCCCGCCACAAGTCCGACGTCTTCGCCACCGACACGGCCGCCGTGGTCCGCGGGGCCGGGTTGCGGGCGTTGTTGCTCCCCCGTCCGCTGCCGACACCTGTGCTGGCCTTCGCGATCCGCCATCTCGGCGCGGACGCGGGAGTGATGGTGACGGCCTCGCACAACCCACCTGAGGACAACGGTTACAAGGTGTACCTCGGTGACGGCTCGCAGATCGTGCCGCCCGCCGACGCGGAGATCTCCGCCGCGATCGAAGCGGTCGGCCAGCTCGCCACCGTCCCGCGGGGAGACGACTGGGAGACGCTCGGCGAGGAGGTCCTCGACGCCTACCTGCATAGGGTGGCGAGCCTGGTCGACCCGACGTCGTCGCGGGACCTGCGCACGGTGTACACCCCGCTGCACGGTGTCGGGCGCGACGTCGTGCTGGCCGCCTTCGACCGGGCCGGCTTCCCGGCACCTGTCGTGGTGTCCCAGCAGGCCGAGCCGGATCCGGACTTCACGACGGTGGCTTTCCCCAACCCGGAGGAACCGGGGGCGATCGACCTGGCGCTGGCGGCCGCGGCCGCCGAGGCCGTCGACCTGGTGCTCGCGAACGACCCCGACGCCGACCGGTGTGCAGTCGCGGTCCGCGACCCGGCGGCAGCGGCGGGCTGGCGGATGCTCCGGGGCGACGAGGTCGGAGTGCTGCTGGGCGCCCACCTCATCCGGCGCGACCCGGCCCTCACGGGCACCTTCGCGACCTCGATCGTGTCGTCGTCGATGCTCGGCCGGATGGCGGCGGCGCACGGCCTGGGCTACGCCGAGACATTGACGGGGTTCAAGTGGATCGCCCGGGTGGACGACGTGCGCTACGGCTACGAGGAGGCGCTGGGCTACTGCGTCGACCCTGATGCCGTACGCGACAAGGACGGGGTGTCGGCGGCGCTGCTGGTGGCCGAGCTGGCGGCCACCCTCAAGAGCGAGGGTCGCGCGCTCGGCGATCTGCTCGACGACCTCGCCCGCGAACACGGGCTGCACGCCACCGACCAACTCGCTGTCCGGGTGGATGACGTCGCGGTCATCGAGTCGGCGATGCAGCGGTTGCGGGCGCAGCCGCCCAGCGAGCTCGGCGGAGCACGCGTGACCGCAGCCGAGGACCTCGCGCAGGGCGTCGGCGACCTGCCCCCGACCGACGGGCTGCGCTACCGGCTCGACGGCGGCGGCCGGGTGGTCGTGCGCCCGTCCGGCACCGAGCCGAAGATCAAGTGCTACCTCGAGGTCGTGGTGGCCGTGGCAGCCGACGGCGACGTCGAAAGCGCGCGGAAGACGGCAGCCGCGAGACTCGCTGATCTCAAGCGCGACGTCGCTGCCGCGGCTGGCCTCTCCGTGCCGGAGCTCTCATGAGGGGTACCGCTGCGGGACTCAGCCGTCGGAGCGCAGGCGGGCGTACCCCACCAGGTCGTGCCACGCACCGTGCCGGTACTGCGCCCCGCGGATCACGCCTTCCCGACTGAAGCCGGCCTTCTCCAGCGACCGTTGTTCGGCGAGGTTCTCGACATCGGTGGACGCCTCCACCCGGTGGACCGAAGTAGTGGCGAAGAGCTGGTCGGCGAGCATCCGCTGAGCGGCCGCGCCGTAGCCGTGTCCCCGCGCTGCGGGCAGCAAGGCGATGCCGATCTCGAACGCCCGCGACTCCTCGTTGGGGCCGTAGCGTGTCTCGCGCCAGGTGACCGTGCCGGCCGGGTCGCCGTCCACCTCGACCACCAGGTGGCCGCCGGCAGGTCCCGGTGCGTCGCTCGTCGGCTCCGCTGCCAGGCCGAAGTCGTTGAACGTCCCGCCGCTCTCGGGGTCGCGTCGCCACCCCTCCAGCAGCTCCGCCTCATCTTCCCTGGCCACCCGGAGAACCAGGCCCATCAGACCGCCACCGCGATGACGAGGGCAGCCAGTGCGATCCCGAACGCGGCGAGCACGCCCCACGCGGGCCGGACGTCCACGGTGCCGTCGGGCGCCGAGTCCGCAGCCTTCTCACGTAACCGCTCGAGCTTGGCGGAGACGAGACCTGAGGTGTCGTCGAGCGGTGCCGATGTGTCGTCCATGACGATCGGACCGACCCCGAAGATGCGACGGCCGCGTTCCCGCTGCCGTGCCGGGTTGCTCGCCGCGATTGCCCAGCTGCCGTGCTCGACGCCGTCGGCCTCGACCGTCAGCGACCACCGCGCGCCGATACGTTCGACGCGGTGCCACGGCACCCACACATCGCGCAGGACGTTGCGCAGCAGCACGCCGTTGGCGTTGGCCACCACCGCCGGTCGCGCCGCGATCGCGTAGACGACGACCGTGACGAGGGCGATCACGGCGAGGCCCACACCGATCGTGTGGGCCGACCCCCGGCGTACGAGGTCGATGGCGGCCAGCGCACCCACGACGTACCAGGCGATCGCGAGCATCGGCGCCAGGCGCGGCCGGAAGACCTCCTCGCCGTGGACGTCGTTCGCTGCAGCCATGCCTCTGATTCTGCCGGACGGCCACATCGGCCCCACGGACCGGCCACCTGCCGAGCGCTAGACTCCGGCGGTGACCACGACTGCACCCCTGCAGGTCGAACGCATCTCCGAGGTCACCGCGTCGGATGCGTCATTGCGTGGGTTCCTGCACGGGTTGCCGGGCGTCGACCAGGTGGGCGCGGAGGCCAGGGTCGCGACCATGTCGAGCCGGTCGATCAAGACGACCGCCAAGCAGTGGGCCATCGACCTGGCCATCTCGATGATCGATCTCACCACGCTCGAGGGGCAGGACACCCCGGGCAAGGTTCGCGCCCTGTGCGCCAAGGCGATGCGGCCCGACCCGTCCGACCCCTCGGTGCCGAGGGTGGCTGCGATCTGCGTCTACTCCGACCTGGTGGCCGTTGCCGCGCACGAGCTGCGCGGCAGCGGCGTGAAGGTGGCAAGTGTCGCGACCGCCTTCCCGAGCGGCCGGGCGAGCATGGCGGTCAAGTTGCAGGACACCCGGGACGCCGTGGCCGCCGGCGCCGACGAGATCGACATGGTCATCGACCGTGGCGCGTTTCTCTCCGGCCGCTATCTCGAGGTCTACGACGAGATCCTCGCGGTGAAGGAAGCGTGCGGCCACGCGCACCTCAAGGTCATTCTCGAGACCGGTGAGCTCGGCACCTACGACAACGTGCGGCGCGCATCCTGGCTCGCGATGCTGGCCGGCGGCGACTTCATCAAGACCTCGACCGGGAAGGTCTCGCCGGCCGCGACGCTCCCGGTGACGATGATCATGCTCGAGGCGGTGCGCGACTTCCGGGACAGCACCGGCCGGCAGATCGGCGTCAAGCCGGCCGGCGGGATCCGCAGCAGCAAGGACGCGATCAAGCACCTGGTCGTGGTCAACGAGACGGCCGGGGACGACTGGCTGGACCCCGACTGGTTCCGTCTGGGCGCATCCAGCCTTCTCAACGACCTGCTCATGCAGCGCACGAAGATCGCCACCGGTCGCTACTCCGGGCCGGACTACTTCACCCTCGACTGATGGGGCAGCACTGATCGCCATGGCCGGAAAGAAGTTCACCTACGCCCCAGCGCCGGAGTCGCGCGCGATCCTCGACCTGCGCTCGTCGTACGGGCTGTTCATCGGCGGTGAGTTCGTCGACTCCATCGACGGGCGGACCTTCAAGACGATCAGCCCGGCCACCGAGGAGGTGCTTGCCGAGGTCACCGAGGCGGGCGAGGCCGACGTCGACCGTGCGGTGCAGGCAGCCCGGCGAGCCTACGAGCGCATCTGGTCCAAGCTGGCACCGCGCGAGCGCGGCAAGTACCTCTACCGGATCGCGCGCATCGTCCAGGAGCGCGCCCGCGAGCTGGCGGTGCTCGAGTCGCTCGACAACGGCAAGCCGATCCGCGAGTCGCGCGACGTCGACATCCCGCTCGTCGCGGCGTACTTCTTCTACTACGCGGGTTGGGCCGACAAGCTGCCGTACGCCGGATTCGGGCCGGACCCCCGTCCGCTCGGGGTAGCCGGTCAGGTCATCCCGTGGAACTTCCCCCTTCTGATGCTCGCCTGGAAGATCGCGCCCGCCCTGGCGTGCGGCAACACCGTCGTGCTCAAGCCGGCGGAGACGACACCGCTGACGGCGCTGCTGTTCGCCGAGATCTGTCAGCAGGCCGACCTTCCCCCGGGTGTGGTCAACATCGTGACCGGCGCCGGTGAGACCGGGCGAGCGCTTGTCGAGCACTCCGGTGTCGACAAGGTTGCGTTCACGGGTTCGACGGAGGTCGGCAAGATGATCGCCCGCTCGACGGCCGGCTCGAAGAAGAAGGTGACGCTCGAGCTCGGCGGCAAGGCGGCGAACATCGTGTTCGACGACGCACCGATCGACCAGGCGGTCGAGGGCATCGTCAACGGCATCTTCTTCAACCAGGGCCATGTCTGCTGCGCCGGGTCCCGGCTGCTCGTCCAGGAGAACGTCGCCGACATCGTCGTGTCCAGCCTCAAGCGGCGGCTCGGGACGTTGCGGCTCGGCGACCCTCTCGACAAGAACACCGACGTGGGAGCCATCAACTCGGCCGAGCAGCTAGCCAGGATCCGCGAGCTGTCCGATGTCGGCGAGGAGGAGGGTGCCGAGCGGTGGTCGCCGCCGTGCGAGCTGCCGGACCGGGGCTTCTGGTTCCCGCCGACGGTGTTCACCGGCGTCACGCAGGCCCACCGCATCGCGCGCGAGGAGATCTTCGGGCCGGTGCTGTCCGTGCTCACGTTCCGCACACCCGCGGAGGCCGTCGAGAAGGCCAACAACACGCCGTACGGCCTGTCGGCCGGCGTGTGGACCGAGAAGGGCTCTCTGATCCTCTGGATGGCGAACCAACTGCGCGCCGGCGTCGTCTGGGCGAACACGTTCAACCGGTTCGACCCGACGTCACCGTTCGGCGGCTACAAGGAGTCCGGCTTCGGCCGCGAGGGCGGCCGGCATGGTCTCGAGGCGTACCTGGCGACGGGGAACAGGGGACGTGATGTCTGACCGGTTGTCGGTGCGCAAGACGTACAAGCTCTACGTCGGCGGGAAGTTCCCGCGCTCGGAGAGCGGGCGCTCCTACGAGGTGACCGACGCCAAGGGTGGGTTCCTCGCCAACGCGGCGCTCGCCTCGCGCAAGGACGCCCGCGATGCCGTGCAGGCTGCTCGCAAGGCGTTGCCGGAATGGTCAGCGGCCACGGCGTACAACCGTGGTCAGGTCCTGTACCGGGTCGCTGAGCTGCTCGAGGGACGCCGCGGGCAATTCGTCGCGGAGGTCGCCGCCGGCGAGGGCCTCACGACCCGCAAGGCAGAGGCCGCGGTGGACGCGGCGACCGACCGGTGGGTCTGGTACGCCGGGTGGGCGGACAAGATCATGCAGGTGCAAGGGTCGGCCAACCCGGTCGCCGGACCGTACTTCGACTTTTCGATCCCCGAGCCCACCGGCGTCGTTGCCGTGCTAGCGCCGCAGGGCTCCAGTCTGCTCGGGCTGGTGTCGGTGGTGGCGCCCGTCATCGTGGCCGGCAATACCTGCGTCGTGCTGGCCAGCGAGCGCGCGCCGCTGCCCGCGGTCACCCTGTCGGAGGTCCTCGCGACCTCCGACCTGCCCGGCGGAGTCGTCAACCTGCTGACCGGTCGGGTGGCCGAGGTCGCGCCGTGGCTCGCATCGCACATGGACGTCAATGCGATCGATCTCGTCGGTGCCGGCAGCGATCAGGCGATCGACCTCGAGGTAGCCGCTGCCGACAATCTCAAGCGGGTGCTGCGTCCGACGGACGAGGACTGGGCGTCCGAGCCGGGACTGCACCGGATGCTGGCCTTCCTCGAGACAAAGACCGTGTGGCATCCGATCGGCGTCTGACGTTGCCGGAGATCGTGCCGATCGAGCTCGCGCTGCCGTCCGGCTCGTGGTTCACCCTCTACCAGCGAGGGTGGGACGACGCCGACGACGACTCGCTCGCCTTTCTGGGCGGTGACGACCAGGTCTACGGCTTCGCGACACCGGAGGACCTCTGCGGGTACGCGATCGACCATCAGGACCATCACCTCGGGCTGAGCCCCCTGTGGCGGGATGTGCGACGGCGCTCCCGTGCGGCCTTCACCCCACGCCCGGACGACCGGTACGACCTGACCAGCCAGAGCAGCGCGGGCCAGCGCATCCTCGTGGAGCTGCTCGAGTTCCTCCGCGTCGAGGTCCCGCAGAACTGGAACCATGACCCGCTTGCTGGGCTGTACCCCAGAACGGGCGAGTTGGGCCTACCCACCTTGATCCCGGCCGCGACGCCGACGCCGTCCCTCCGCGTATGGCAGTGGGCCGTCGAGGAGGTGGACGGACGGATCGAGTCCCCTGGCGGCGCGCCCGCCGGACCCAGCGCGGTCTCCAGCCTGGTTACGGCAGTGCCGCTCGAAGAGGTCGCGCCGGGCGTGGAGTCGCTCTGGCTGGGTGTCGCGGACGCCGGCGCCTACACGCTGCTCCACCGGGACATCGAGGCTGGCTGGCTGTTCTTGGGTCCACCCGGGACCCTCGCCGCCGCGGGCTCGACTGCCGGGCTCGTCGACTTCCTGTCCCGTGGCGAGGACCCGGCACTGGCGGAGCCGCCGTGGCTCGGCCTGCGAGGCCGCACCGACCTCGACGTGGAGCCGTACGAGGACAACGTCATCGACTTGGACCAGCTCGGACTACTCCTCGGTGCCCCATTAGACCGTGCCGCTGCGGCTGCGTTGCTTGACGTCCGGCCGCTCGTTCAGGAGCTGGGCGGCTGGCTCGACCTGGACGATGTGCTCCGTACCTTCGACGAGGACCAGCCGTTGGGCCGGTTCTTCGTCCGAGACCTGCTCGACATCGTCGGCGGATCTCCGGGCGCTTTGAGCCGGCTAGAGGAACGAGACGTCGACCTGCTCACCGAGTCCTGGACCGCGTGCATGACGAGCATCGCCGGCCGAATTCGCTGGCTCGACTAGGCCCACGACGATGCTGGCCCATCGGTGGGGGGCGAGGGTCGAATCAGAGGGCGCCGATGAGGTAGCCGATCACGGCTGCCCCGACTCCTCCGGTGATGCTCACGGTGACGTTGGCGAAGGCGTGCAGCCGCTGGTTGGTCTCGACGAGCCGAAGCGTTTCATAGGCGAACGCGCTGTAGGTGGTGAACGTCCCACAGAACCCAGTCCCCATGAGCAGGATCAGGTCGGGTGGCAGCGTATGGCCGGTGGTCACGCCAGCAAGGACCCCGAGGACAAGGGAGCCAGTCATGTTGACCAGAAGGGTGCCCCACGGAACCCCGCTGTCGTGGCGGGCCTGAACAGCGCGGTCCATCAGGTAGCGGGCTGGTGCTCCGATCACCGCGCCAAGGCACACGAACAGGAGACCGCTCATCGGCCTGCCTGCCCCGAGCCGTCGCGGCCTTCTCTGGTTGGCTGACGGTGGGCCAGGTCCCGGGGTGGCCGGTGCGTCCCGAAGGCTCTCACGAGAGCGCGTGACACGAGTGTTCCGGCGGTGACGGCGATCATGGCAGCGCCGAGTGTGGCGAGCAGGTAGACCAGCGCAAGCCTGGGTGCGTCAGCCTCGATCGCTTGCTGGACCTGGACGGTATGGGTAGAGAAGGTTGTGTAGCCGCCCACGACCCCGACCCCGAGGAACGGGCGCCACAACGGATGTCGTGGCCGCGTCTCGGTGACAGCGACCATCACGATCCCGAGCAGCAGGCAGCCGGTGACGTTGGTCACCAGAGTCGCCCAGGGCACTTCGTTGGGACCGTGGGGCCAGAGCTGCTCGAGTCCGTACCGGCCACTGGCCCCGATAACACCACCGGCGCTGATCGCTGGCAGCGTCCAGCGGTGCGTCGACAGCTCGGATCGCTGGGCCGGATCGTTGCGGTCAAAGTCTGGGTCGACCGGATCATCCCGGTGAAAACCCGCCGCATCCGAACGACCAAATGGATCAGGGGACATTGCTCTCCTACACGATGCTCCGGGACGCGAGGTGGCGCCGCTCAAGGTGTAGGGACTGTTGGCGGTGGATACCGCAGTTGTCGGCGAGCCCCACCGCCATCGCCGACCATGCTAACCGGAAGCTAGTTCTTTTTCTCTGGCACCAGCACGAATGGCCGGGCCGCGCGGCTTCCCGCCCGGCGGACCAGTTGAGCGTCGCGGCGGGGCCGGCGGGTCGAGAAACGGCTCAGGTGCGACGACGTAGCGGTGCCCCGTGGGGGCGATCCAGACGAAGGTCGCGTCCGGCAGCTGTTCGAGCTGCCAACCTGCCTGATGCTTCATCCGGTGACAGTGCTTGCAGCCGCAGCCGAGATTGTGAACCGCCGTCCGCCCGATCGGGTAAGGCACCGTGTGGTCCAGCTCGCAACGGTCCGACGGGATGCGGCAACCAGGTCCACGACATGTCTTGTCCCGAGCGATCACGTAATCGGCCATGGCCTGCGGTGGCCGGTAGGTCGTCCTGCCGACGTCGAGCACCGCACCGGACCGAGGGTCGGTGAGGATGCGCTGCCAGGTCGCATCGCCGGCGAGCTCGCGCGCGATGTCGGCCGTAATCGGCCCGTACCCGGAGAGCTCGGCAGGGTCGTTGTCGAGACCCAGCAGCGTCGTCGCTGCGACGGCGACCTGCACCCTCACCCGCCGGCCGTGTCGGCGAGGGACATCATCTTGCTCGAGTCCTCGCTGGGCAAGGTCGGCCAGGGCATCAGCGCGACGCTGGTCCAACGTGCGGTCGTCGTCTGGCCCCTTCGCCCGCTCCGCGAGGCCGGTGAGCCACAGATGGCAGGTCACCGCCGCATCAGCTGGCAGAGGGGCATAGATGGCCGCCATCCCATCCGGAAGCCATTGCAGCTCAACCCGACGCTCGATCACGGCCCTCTGGTGCCGCTTCTCTGCGGCCCGCGGGTCGGCCACCAGCACGGCCCGCCCAAGCGACGCGCGCAGCTGCGCCACGGTCTGTCCCCCGGCGCGGTCCAGGACACGGAGCTCGACCCGCGTGGCAGCGGCATCGTCGAGCACCGCAGTCGCATCGGCGATGGCCCTGACCTTGCTCAGGTCGAGTCGTCCCTCGGAGAGCGCCGACCGAGTGCCGGGTAGGCGGTCCAGCGAGAGCGCGAGAGTCAACCGGTTCTGCGCGCCGCGCAGGCTCAGCCGCAGCTCCGCGGCTATCTCGTTGGCGGCGAACTCGCTGACCTGACCGTCGGGCAGCGCGCCGCCCGGCTCACCGGCATCCGACGGTCCGATGGCCGGTCGGCGACGGCCCAGCTCTCGAATGGCGTCGAGCTGCCGCGACTGGGCCCAGCCGGCCAGCCGCTCGGTCGCACCCAGGAAGGACACCAGGTCGTAGCCGGACAGCTCGGCGGGATCCTGCTCGAGCAACCGGGCGAGCTCCGCGCCCGGCCTCGTCGCCTCCAGCGGCTGCACCGTCGTCTCGTCGAACATGTGTTCGATTCTATCGACTATGACGACATCCCCCGGCTGGTTGTCCACTGCCCTGTGGACAACCAGCCGGACCGTCACGAGGGAGCGGCGGTCACCGGTTGTTCGACGAGAAGTGCATGTAGTCCTTGAGCGATGACCAGCTGCCGCCCCAGTACCACCCGATGTCGTGGAAGGCGTCCCGCACCGTCCACGTCAGCATCCCCTTCCGCAGCGGCCAGCGCGTCAGGTACGACCTCCCCGCGGCCGGCTCGACCGTTCCGCCCGACACATAGGGGTTCTCGATCGGGTTGACGTCGATCGCGCGCCCGTAGGAGTGCTGCGACCAGGCCGTGCCACTCGTCGTACGCCGGCAGTTGAACGCGGAGGTGTTGTCAGCGTTCATCGAGGCGGCATCACTGCCCAGGTAGACGTCGACCAGCCGCATCGCCCGGATCGGGAAACGGCTCGCGTAGACCCGCCGAAAGGCAGCCACGACATTCGCCGCGTACACCCGATGCACGACCATCTCGCCCGAGTGCGCCAACCCGTCGAAGCCCAGGTAGGTCATCCGCAGGTAGCGCAGGTCCGAGAGCGGGACCGGGCAGCCCGACCGCCACGAGTACCGCATCCGATAGGCCAGCGCAGCGTCGATCGTCCGGATCGAGGCGGTGTACGCCGGAAGCGCGGTGGTCGCCGTCGACAGCGCTGCTGCCCTCGCCGGAGGCGTCGACACCGGGTCGGTAGCCCGAGTCGGGCCGGTGCCAGTCAGGGCAACCGCGACGACGGCGAGCGCTGCCCCAACGAGGGTGCCCCGCGTGACCCACCTGAGCATCGCCGACTCCTGTCCGGACGGCCGTCCCGGTGGCACCACCACTCGCACCGACGTCCCACCAGTGAGACGCCCGGTTCCGGTCGCCGGTTTACCTCACTCCGCCGCGAGCGCCGCGTAACCGGGCTTGATCACCCCGTTGATCAGGGCCAGCCGCTGGTCGAACGGGATGAACGCGGACTTCATCGCGTTGAGCGTGAACCACTGGAAGTCGTGCAGCCGGTAGCCGAACGCCTCGGCCAGCTGCGCGAACTCCTGGGTCATCGACGTTCCACTCATCAGCCGGTTGTCCGTGTTGATGGTGACTCGGAAGTAGAGCCTGCGCAGCAGCCCGATCGGGTGGTCGGCGATCGACTTGGCCGCCCCCGTCATGACGTTGGAGGTGGGCGCCATCTCCAGCGGGATCCTCTTGTCCCGGACGTACGCCGCGAGCCGGCCCATCTTGACGTCGTCCCCGTCGACCTCGATGTCGTCGATGATGCGCACGCCGTGGCCGAGCCGGTCGGCTCCGCACCACTGGATCGCCTGCCAGATCGACGGCAACCCGAAACCCTCGCCGGCGTGGATGGTGAAGTGCGCGTTCTCCCGCTGCAGGTACTCGAACGCGTCCAGGTGTCGCGTCGGCGGGTAGCCGGCCTCCGCCCCGGCGATGTCGAAGCCGACGACGCCGTCGTCGCGGTACTGCACGGCCAGCTCGGCGATCTCCATCGACCGGGCCGCGTGCCTCATCGCGGTCAGCAGGGCGCCCATCCGGATCGGGTGCCCGGCTGCGGCGGCGCGGCGCTCACCCTCCCGGAAGCCGGCGTTGACGGCCTCGACGACGTCGTTCAGCGAGAGCTCGCGCTCGAGGTGCAGCTCCGGGGCATAGCGCACCTCGGCGTAGATGACACCGTCTGCGGCAAGGTCCTCGGCGCACTCCGCGGCGACCCGGGCCAGCGCGTCGGCGGTCTGCATCACCCCGACGGTGTGGGCGAACGTCTCGAGGTAGCGCTCCAGGGAGCCGGAGTTGGCGGCCTCGTAGAACCAGTGGGCCAGCTCCTCGACGTCGGTGGTCGGCAGCCCCGCGTACCCTGTCTCCCGGGCCAGGTCCACGACGGTGGCCGGCCGCAGGCCCCCGTCGAGGTGGTCGTGGAGCAGGACTTTGGGCGCGCGGCGCAAAACGTCCATGGTCAAAGAGTTGGTCACGGGGGCACGGTACCGTTCGCAAAGCGCTCAACCCCAGCGTCTGTGATCACGATGAGAAGGGCATGGCCGTGGAAGCACGCGAGGAGGTCCGGATCATCCGGCCCGCGGCAATCCTGGACGAGCGCGCTGCCTCCCAGGTGCTGCAGCAGCTGCGCCGCCTCGACGTCTCCGCGGGTGGAGTCTGGAACGCCACGTCGTCGCTGTGGCAGCGCTACGACGCCCCCTGGGACGGTGTCGGCGGCACCCGCGGCGACGCCCAGCTGCTCGGCTCGATCGCGGTCATGTACGACAGCCCGCACCGCCACGAGATCACCGTCTACAAGGTCAACGTGAGCGTCTTCGGCATCGAGCAGGGCTGGACAGTGGAGAGCCTTTGCGACGACGCCCTGATCTGGGCCGGCCTCACCATAGCGACCTGTCCCCGCGCCGAGCTGGGGACTCCTCCGGAGGCCGACCCCTTCCGCGAACGGCGCACCCTCTAGTCGTCGCGGTTGGCCAGCCCCGGGTCGAAGGCGGGCAGGCAGACGGCGACGTACTCCGCCCCGTTCTCACCGACGCTGTAACGAACACGTTCGCCGGCCGAGGTGAGCACCGCCTGGCCAGCAGCCACCTCGAGGACTCCAGCGTCGTGCTCCACCCTCACCAGGCCGGCGAGCACCAGGGTGACCTCGTCGAACTCCGGCTTCTGGGCCGGCTCCTCCCAGCCCGGCGGTGCCTTCATGTGCGCCACCGACACGGCTGACGTCGACGAGCTGGCCCGACCGACGTACTCGTCGATGACCTTTCCCCCGGGCACCGGGATCCGGATCGGCGACTCGATGAGCTGGGGCACGGCGGTCAGGCTCCCACGCGCTCGATGACCAGCGGCAGCAGGTCCGGCCGGGAGTCCTCCGGTGCGATCGTGATCGCATCGGCAAGCGCCTCCATGGCGCGGTCGAAGCGCTCCGGGGTGTCGGTGTGCAGGGTGAAGAGCGGCTCTCCCCCGCGCACGAGTGCCCCGGGCTTCGCGTGCAGCTGCACCCCGGCCCCGGCCTGCACCGGGTCCTCCTTGCGCGCCCGTCCGGCACCCAGCCGCCAGGCCGCGACCCCGACCGCGTACGCGTCGAGTCGGGTGAGCACGCCATCGGCCGGGACGGGTACGACGTGGGTCTCCCTCGCTGTCGGCAGCTCGCCCTCGGGGTCCCCGCCCTGGGCGGCGATCATCCGCCGCCACACATCCATCGCGGACCCGTCCTTGAGCCGGGTCGCCGGGTCCACGTCATCGATGCCGGCCGCGGCCAGCATCTCGCGGGCCAGCACCAGCGTGAGCTCGACGACGTCCTCGGGGCCGCCGCCCGCCAGCACCTCGACCGACTCGCGCACCTCCAGGGCGTTGCCCGCGGTGAGGCCCAGCGGGGTCTGCATGTTGGTGAGCAGCGCCACTGTGCGGACGCCGTGGTCGCTACCGAGCGCGACCATCGTCTCGGCGAGCTCCCGTGCGGCGTCGACCTCCTTCATGAAGGCCCCGGACCCGACCTTGACGTCGAGCACGAGTGCTCCGGTGCCCTCCGCGATCTTCTTGCTCATGATCGAGGAGGCGATCAGGGGGATCGACTCGACGGTGCCGGTGACGTCCCGCAGCCCGTAGAGCTTCTTGTCCGCAGGCGCCAGGTTGTCGTTGGCGGCGCAGATGACCGCACCGACGGACCGGAGCTGGGCCAGGAACTCGTCGCCGGACAGCGACGCGCGCCAGCCAGGGATCGACTCCAGCTTGTCGAGGGTGCCGCCGGTGTGGCCGAGCCCGCGGCCGGACAGCTGCGGCACCGCCGCACCGCACGCCGCAACGAGGGGAGCGAGCGGCAGGGTGATCTTGTCCCCCACCCCACCCGTGGAGTGCTTGTCGGTGGTCGGCCGGCCGTCCAGCGCGTCAGCGAAGCTCATCCGCTCGCCCGAGGCGATCATCGCCTCGGTCCACCGGGAGACCTCGCGCCGGTCCATCCCGTTGAGCAGGATGGCCATCGCGAGCGCCGACATCTGCTCGTCGGCGACGTCCCCCCGGGTGTACGCGGAGATGACCCAGTCGATCTGCTCGTCAGACAGCGCGCGCCGGTCCCGCTTGGTGAGGATCACGTCGACCGCGTCGAACTCAGGGCTCATCGGCCGATCACGCTCTGCTCTCCAGGTCCTTGGGGCCGAACGCGTCCGGCAGTACCTCGCTCATCGGGCGGACACCCGACACGGTGTCGACGAGCAGACCGGCTCCCCCGTGTTCCCACAGCAGCTGCCGGCACCGCCCGCAGGCCATCTGGATGTTGCCGTGGCCGTCGACGCACGTCACGGCCACGAGCCGGCCACCGCCGGACGCGGCCAGGGCCGACACAATGCAGAACACGGCGCTCAAGCCCACGCCGAACGACGCGTTCTCGACGTTGCATCCGACTACCACGCGGCCGTCGTC
>JAVEDB010000175.1 GCA_030841185.1 Actinomycetota bacterium | reverse complement strand
AGGAAGGCGGACTGGCCGAAGTTGAGCAGGCCGGTGTAGCCGAAGTGGACGTTGAGGCCGATCGCGGCGAGCGCGTAGACGACGGCCTGCAGGCCGACCGAGGCCTCGAGGGCGTTGACGAAGATGCCCTGCCAGTTCATCCGGTTCTCCTTCCTCCCTCAGCCGACTCGCTGGGCGCTGCCGAGGATGCCCTGCGGCCGGACCAAGAGGATGACGATGAGGATCCCGAGCGCCCCCACGTTCTTGAGCTCGATGGGTATCCACAGCGTCGACAGCGAGATGAACAGGCCGACGACGAGGCTGCCGAGCAGGGCGCCGAACGCCGTGCCCAGCCCACCCAGGGTGACGGCCGCGAAGATCAGCAGCAGGATCTGGAAGCCCATTTGGAAGTTCACGCCCTGAGCCAGTCCCAGCAGGATGCCGGAGAGCCCCGCGAGCACCGCGCCGGAGATCCAGACGACCTTGATCACGCGGTCCACGTCGATGCCCGAGGCCGCCGCCAGGGCCGGATTGTCGGCCACCGCCCGGGTGGCCTTGCCGATGCGGGTGCGGAGGAGGGCGTACGCCGTGGCCATCAGCACGACGATGGCCACCAGCATGCTGAGGTAGTCCTTGGCCGCGAGGTCCAGGGGCCCGATGTGCAGTCCCGTCTGGCCGCGGTAGGCGTTGTAGGACTGGTTCGAGCCGCCGAACAGGTACAGGAAGATGTAGCGGACCAGGATGGACAGGCCGATCGAGACGATCATCGCGGCGATCAGACCGGTGCCGCGCCGGCGCAAGGGAGCCCACAGGCCGGCGTCGTTGGCCCAGCCCAGCAAGGCGCACACGACCAGCGTGAGTGCCGCAGCCACGGTGAACGGCAGTTTGGGGCCGTTCGGCAGGAAGTGCGGCAGGTTTCCGGTGTTCAGCCAGTAGGTGAGCAGTCCTCCCACGGTGACGAGCTCGCCGTGCGCGAAGTTCGTCAGCCCCGTGGTGCCGAAGATGAGGGACAGCCCCACGGCGGCCAGCGCGATGATCAGGCCGAAGCGGAACCCCTCGGCCGCCAGCTGCGCCGCCTGGGTCCAGAAGCCCTCGACCTTGCGGGTGTCCTTGCCGAGCGGGATGAGCACCGGCTTGTTCTGGCCGAAGGCCACGACGACCTTACGGGACTGGGAGGACTTGTCCCGCAGCGAGACGCCCTTGGGGAGCGCCTTCGAGTCGATCGCGACGGTGTAGGTGCCGTCCTTGGGCAGCTTGATGTCCCAGCGGCCCTTGGCGTCCGTGGTGTCCGAGGCCGTGAAGCCCCCGGGACCCGCGACGGTGATCTTGATGCCGGCGACGGGGGTCAACCCGTTGCGCAGGAAGCCGAAGACCGTCTCACCGTCTGCCTGGGCAGTGCCCGTGCCGAGACCCAGCAGCAAGGCGACCGCTCCGAACATCGCGGCCAGCGAGAGGGCCACTGTCCTGCGCACCCGGGCACCTCCGGTGGTCGTGATCACGAACCGATCGCCGGAGCATAGTGTCAAACGGGGCTGCTGGCGGGAGAACCTGCCGAGCCAGCAGAGTGACCGTCCCGGGACATACGGTGAGGGGAGCTGGCGGTTGCTCGGAGGCACCCTCGCGCGGGCAGGGGCTTTGGCCGTAGGCTCCGACCCGGCTGAGCGGGGCAGCCTCCATTGCGCCAGGTGCCGGTGATCTCCCCGCCGGCTCGACGGACAGGAGGATCTGTGACGCGAGCGAGCGTTCTCGTCCGCACGGCATGCCCCGACGATCTCCCTGCTGTCCTCGAGATGTGGCAGGAGCTGCGTGTCATCGGGGGACGGCTTGAGCGCGCGACGCCGCCGGTCAGCAAGGACGGGGCGATGGACCGACTGCTCGCGCTCACGGAGGACCCCGACTCGAGGGCCCTCGTCGCGATGGTCGACGGCCGGGTGGCCGGGATGGCGGTCATCAACCGCACCAAGTACGCGCCGTTGTTCGACCAGGATGCGGTGCACGTGCACTACCTGCACGTCCGCAGTCCCTTCCGCCGGCGCGGGGTAGGCAAGGCGCTGCTCGCGGCTGCCGCGGCCTTCGCCGAGGAGATCGGCGTCGACCACGTGATGACCAGCGTCCTTCCGCAGCTGCGCGAGACCAACCGGTTCTACGCCCGGCTCGGCTTCAGCCCCGTCGTGATCCGGCGCTCCGTTCCCGTCGCCGTGCTGCGCCGCCGACTCGCCGCAGAGGGTGTGGCGGGGGCAGCGGACAACCTGCTCGTACGCCGACGGACGCTGCGCCGGCTCCGCGCGGCCGTTGCCCGGGTGGGCGACTAGCCCGTTAGGGCTGTCCCTCGTTCGCGGCCGGGGCCGGCCGGAGCAGGCAGGTGAGGCGGGCGGTGCACACCCGCCGATCCTGGTCGTCAGTCACCACGATCTCGTACGTCGTCGTCGTGGACCCGAGATGGACCGGCGTGGCCGTGCCGGTGACAGTTCCTGATCGCACCGCCCGGTGGTGAGTCGCGTTGATGTCGACGCCCACCGCGATCTTGTCGCGGCCGGCGTGCAGCGCCGAGCCGATCGAGCCGAGGCTCTCGGCGAGCACGACGGACGCACCTCCGTGCAGCAGGCCGTAGGGCTGGGTGTTGCCCTCCACCGGCATCGTCGCGACGACCCGGCTCGGGCTGGCCTCAACCAGCTCGATGCCCATCCGCTCGTGCAGGGCGGCGGGCGGGATCAGGGCGAGCAGGTCGTCGAATGGCTCGGTCATCGGACCAGCGTAGAGGTGTCCGACGGCCGCACTAGGCTCGCGTCGTGGCACCTGACGTCGAGCCTGCCGGCCGCAACCGACTGTTGCTGCTCGACGGCCATTCGTTGGCCTATCGGGCTTTCTACGCATTGCCGGTCGAGAATTTCTCGACCACGACAGGGCAGCCGACGAACGCCGTCTACGGCTTCACCTCGATGCTCATCAACGTCCTCCGCGACGAGCAGCCGACGCACGTCGCGGTCGCCTTCGATGTGACCCGGCAGACGTTCCGCAACGAGCTGTTCGCCGACTACAAGGCCAACCGGACCGCGAGCCCGGTGGACTTCAAGGGCCAGGTCGAGCTGGTGAAAGAGGTCCTCACGGCCCTTCGCGTCCCGTCGCTGGAGGCGCCCGGCTTCGAGGCCGACGACGTCATCGCGACCGTGACCAGCCGCGCCGAGCAGGAGGGCTTCGACGTCCTGATCTGCACCGGCGATCGCGACGCGCTGCAGCTGGTGTCGGACCGGGTCACGGTCCTCTATCCCCGCAAGGGGGTCTCCGACCTCGCCCGCATGACGCCGCAGGCGGTCCTGGACAAGTACGGCCTGTCGCCCGAGCAGTACCCCGACTTCGCGGCGCTGCGCGGCGACCCCAGCGACAACCTGCCCAACATCCCTGGCGTGGGGGAGAAGACGGCGACCAGGTGGGTGGTCGAGTTCGGCTCCTTGGACTCGCTGGTCGAACGGGTCGACGAGGTGAAGGGCAAGACGGGTGACGCGTTGCGGGCGCACCTCGCCCAGGTCATCCAGAACCGCCAGCTGACAGAGCTGGTGCGCGACGTGCCGATCGACGTGATGCCCGGCGACCTGGCCCGGCAGAACTGGGAGCGCGACGAGGTCCACCAGGTGTTCGACGCGCTGGAGTTCCGCGTCCTGCGCGACCGGCTCTACGCCACGGTCGAGGCCGCGGAGCCGGAGGCCGACGAAGGCTTCGAGGTCTCCTGCAGCATGCTGGAGACGGGCCAGCTCGCGGCGTGGCTCGCTGACCACGCCCGCAGCGGTCGGCGCACCGGTGTGCACATCTCGGGTTTCTGGGCAGCAGGCAGCGGCGACGTGAGCGGGGTGGCCCTGGCCGCGGCCGACGGGGAGGGGGCGTGGTTCGACCCGGCTCACCTCGACCAGGCCGACGAGCAGGCCTTCGCGTCCTGGCTGGCCGACCCGTCGCTGCCCAAGGCGCTGCACGACGCCAAGGGGCCGGGCCTGGCCTTCGCGGCCCGGGGCTGGACGCTCGCGGGAGTGACGAGCGACACGGCCCTGGCCGCCTACCTCGCGATGCCCGACCAGCGCAGCTACGACCTGGCCGACCTGGCGCTTCGCTACCTGCGCCGTGAGCTGCGCGCGGAGGGCGGGCGGTCGGGGCAGCTCTCGTTCGACGGGGAGGACGAGTCAGCCGAGGCAGAGGCCGACGTCGTCCGCGCCCGGGCGGTCTTTCAGCTGGCCGACGCCCTGGACGCCGAGCTCGAGACCAAGGAGGCCGCCGCCCTCCTGCGCGATCTCGAGCTGCCGCTGGTCGATGTGCTGTCCCGCATGGAGCGCACCGGCGTGGCCATGGACACTGACCACCTCGGGGAGCTCGAGGCCACCTTCGGCGGTGCGGTCAAGGCCGCGGCCGACGATGCCTACGAGGTCATCGGCAAGGAGATCAATCTCGGCTCGCCCAAGCAGCTGCAGGTGGTGCTGTTCGACGAGCTCGGCATGCCCAAGACCAAGCGCACCAAGACCGGCTACACGACCGACGCCGACGCCCTGCAGGCCCTCTACGTCCAGACCGAGCACCCGTTCCTCGCGGCGCTGCTGCGGCACCGCGACGCAACCCGGCTCAAGATCACCGTCGACGGGCTGCTCAAGTCGATTGCCGACGACGGGCGCATCCACACGACGTACAACCAGATGATCGCGGCGACCGGACGGCTGTCCTCCACGGACCCCAACCTGCAGAACATCCCGATCCGCACCGAGGAAGGCAGGCGCATCCGGGAGGCGTTCGTCGTCGGTGCGGGCTTCGAAGCCCTGATGACAGCTGACTACAGCCAGATCGAGATGCGCATCATGGCCCATCTCTCCGAGGACGCCGGCCTCATCGAGGCGTTCATGGTGGGCGAGGACCTGCACACCACCGTCGCCTCGCGGGTCTTCCAGGTCGAGCCCGACGGCGTGACCGGCGAGATGCGGGCCAAGATAAAGGCGATGAGCTACGGGCTCGCCTACGGCTTGTCGGCGTTCGGCCTCTCGCGACAGCTGAACGTGCCGACCGACGAGGCGAAGGCCCTGATGGACGAGTACTTCCTGCGGTTCGGCGGGGTGCGCGACTACCTGCACGACATCGTCGACGAGGCGCGCCGTAGCGGGTTCACCGAGACGATCCTCGGTCGTCGCCGCTATCTCCCCGACCTCACCAGCGACAACCGGCAACGCCGGGAGATGGCCGAGCGGATGGCCCTCAACGCGCCCATCCAGGGCTCGGCCGCGGACATCATCAAGCTTGCGATGCTCGGCGTCGACGGTGCGCTGCGGGCCGAAGGGCTGCGGTCGCGGGTGCTGCTCCAGGTGCACGACGAGCTGGTGCTCGAGGTGGCGCCAGGGGAGCGGGCGGCGCTGGAAGAGCTCGTACGCCGGGAGATGGGCTCCGCCTACGCCCTCTCCGTGCCGCTCGACGTGTCGGTCGGGCTGGGCCGCACCTGGCACGAGGCCGGTCACTAGGCGCGCTCGGCTGACGACGGTCCGACGAGCAGCCGGCCACTCATCGTGACGGGCTCTCTTACAGTCCGAGAACAGCCGTCTCGAGGGGTGTCGGTCGGCTCAGATCGGACATACGGTCGAGTCACCACCGACGTCACGAGGGGATTCGCCGGATGGCTCGAAACGGCAGACCATCGCCGTTGCGCACGACCCCGACCCTGATCGCTCTCGGGGGGCTGCTCGCTGCTCTCGGTTCCAACCTGGCCGGAACCGGTGCGGCCGCCCTCGGTGTCCCGGTCGCCGGCGAGACGGCCATCGACGGCGGCGGCCGGGGGCTCGCCGCCCCATGGGGTCCTGACTCGCGGGGGACGGCCGTCCGGCCGGCCGCGGCTGGTCAGCCGCTCGGACCCGTGGCGGGCGCGGTGTCCAGGGTGCCGGTCACCAGCGTGCCGGGGTTCGCAACCGGGCCGGGCCTGCTCCCAGGCACCGTTCAGGTCAATTTCGGCGGGGGACCCGTGGACATCCCGGCGCGGGTGCTGGCGGCCTACCGGGCCGCGGCGGTCGCGACGTCCCGCGTCGACCCGACCTGTCACCTGACCTGGCCGCTGCTGGCCGGGATCGGCCGGATCGAGTCCGGGCACGCTCGAGGAGGGGCAGTCGACGCGTCGGGGAGGACGCTGACGCCGATCCTCGGACCGGTCCTGTCCGGCGGCTCGGGGTTCGCAGCCATCCGGGACACCGACAACGGGCGCTTCGACGGCGACCCGGTCTGGGACCGCGCCGTGGGGCCGATGCAGTTCATCCCCTCGTCCTGGGCGCGCTACGGGCGGGACGGGAACGGCGACGGCCGGGCTGACCCGCACAATGTCGACGACGCCGCACTCGCGTCGGCCGCCTACCTGTGTGCAGGCGACCGCGACCTGCGCGACACCGCGCAGCTGCGCCGCGCGGTGTTCGGCTACAACAACTCCTGGGACTACGTGGCCACCGTGCTGGCCTGGGCGGGGGCGTACGCCGGGGGCGGCTTCGTGGCCGTTCCCTCGGGTGGCGGTGGCGGCGGTGGCGGCGGCGGTGCGGTCGTCCTGGCCTCTGGACGCGGCTCGTCCAGCGCCGAGCGCCGGCCTGCGCCCAGCTCCCGGCCTCCTGCGTCCGTTCCCCCCAGCCCAGCTCCGTCGTCGAGCACGTCGACCTCGGTGGCACCGATGCCGACGGCGACGTCCGTGCTGTCGACCTCGCCCACACCCAGCTCGAGCCCCACCCCGTCGGAAACCTCGACGCCGACCACGCTGCTCACCGGTTGCCCCACCGACACGGCGACGCCGACGCCCACGGCCAGCGAGGGTTCGACGCCGACGCCCATCCCCACGCCGACGGTCACGTCCACCGCGGACCCCAGCGCCTCACCGACGCCGACCGGAACGGACTCGGCCGAGTCGTGCACCACGGCACCGACGCCGACGGTTTCCTCGACCTCGACAACGCCGAGCCCCCGGGCCGTCGAAGGCCCCTAGCCTGTCGACCCATGCGTAAGGTGCTGGTCGGTGGCAGCACCGGCACCGGAAAGTCGACGCTCGCGCGGCAGGTCGCCGCCCGGCTCGGGCTGCCCTTCCACGAGATGGATGCGCTGTTTCACGGCCCCGGCTGGCAATCGTTGCCGACCTTCGAGGCGGAGGTGGAGCGGATCACGGCCGGTGACGCGTGGGTCTTCGACTCCCACGGCTACCCGCAGGTCCGCGACCTGGTGTGGCGCCGTGCAGACACCGTCGTCTGGCTGGACTACCCGCGTCGGATCGTGATGGGGCGGGTGCTGCGCCGGTCCTTCGCCCGGGCGACCTATGACCGGGAGCTGTGGAACGGCAACCGGGAGAGCTTCCGGGACTGGGCCGCTCCGGAACACCCGGTGCGGTGGGCCTGGAGCCAGTACGACAAGCGCCGGGCGGACATCACGGCCCGCTCGCGTGACCCGGCGTACGGGCAGCTGACCGTCATCCGCCTGCGCCACCCGAGGGACGCGCGCGAGTGGCTCGCTGCGCTGCGGTGATCGCGACATCCACGCCCGGTGGGTCCGGACCTGGCAGACTCCCGCACTGTGACGAAACTCGGACGCCCCGGCCTTGCCCTTCTGTCGTGTGTCGGCCTGGTGGCGGTGGCGGCCCTGGCCGGCTGCGGCTCCCAGTCGCAGGCGCTCAAGACCGTCGAGCGGGAGCGTTCCACGGACACCAACGTCCCGTTCAAGGGGTGCGACAAGGTCAAGTGCACCGGCGAGCTGGGCGGAGCACCGTACGAGATCAAGCTGCCGACCAAGTGGAACGGCACGCTGATCATCTACTCGCACGGCTACCGGTTCACCGAGCCGGTCCCGCCGGCCTTCGCTCCCGTGGATCGCACCGCTCTCCCGGCCGCCGGAAACGAGCTGGCCGACCAGCTCGTGTCGCAGGGCTATGCCCTCGCCGGGTCGGCGTTCAAGACCAACGGGTGGGACGTTCTCGACGGCGTCGCCGCGGGGGAGCAGCTGCACGCGTTCTTCCTCAAGAACGTCGGCAATCCCGACCGCGTCTACGTCACGGGTGACTCGCTCGGCGGCCTGATCACCGAGACACTGGCCCAGAAGCATCCCGAGTGGGTCTCGGGGTCCGCGCCGTTCTGCGGCGTCCTCGGTGGCACGAACCTCAACCTCGACCTCGCGCTGGACGTCGCCTACGCCGTGAAGACCCTCATCTACCCCGACCTCAAGCTCACCGGTTTCGCCAGCAACGACGAGGCGGTGCAGAACTGGCAGGGTGCCTACGCCGCCATCACGAAAGCGGGCGGTGACGTCGCCAACGGGGTGCCGAAGATCCTGTTGGTCGCCGCCTTGGTGGATTCGCCGGCACAGACCAAGACCTATGACGGCTCGACGATCGAGTCGCAGGTCCGCGCCCGAGCCGAGTCGATCCTCACGGCACTGGGCTATGGCACGTACGGGCGCTACGACATCGAGCAGCGCGTGGGCGGCAACCCGTCGGGCAACGACAAGGCCGACTACGCCGGACGTGTCAGCAACGAGGAGCGATCGCTCATCGACCTCGTGAGTCCCGGTGCGACCGACCGGCTGCTCACCCAACTCGACTCCGGGCAGCGCGTGACCGCGGATTCCGCGGCCCGCGCCGCAGCCGACAAGCTCGGCAACCCGACGGGGCGCATCGACGATCCGACGATCACGATGCACACCAAGAGCGATCCCCTGGTGCTCGTGCAGAACGAGGTCGTGTTCCGCGACCGCGTCGACGCCGCCACCACGACGCGCAAGGCGGATCTGGTCCAGCTCTACACGTTGCCGCCGGCGACCTACTCACCGCAGACCGGGGCGCCTTACGGTGCCGGGCACTGCAACTTCACCACCCCCCAGCGGCTCGGGGTCCTGACGCTGCTGGACAACTGGGTGCGCAGGGGAGCGATTCCCGCCGGCGAAGGCATCACCAAGGCGTTCGGCGGGGATCCCTCGGTGTCGCAGGTCTACAGCCCCGGGCCGTGGCCGGCCCCGGTGCCGGCCAACTGATTCGCGGTCGCCGCTCGACTGGGGTCCCCTCAGCGCGCCAGGCGCCGGAAGAGTCCACGGGGAAGGTGGCGCATCAGTGCCATCACCTGCTGGAGGCGGGCCGGCACCCACACGGTGTGCCGTCCCGACCTGATGCCCTCGGTGATGGCAACCGCCACGGCTTCGGCCGTGGTGGTCATCGGCGCCTCCTTGCGACCGGCTGTCATCTTGGTCCGGACGAACCCGGGGCGTACGACGAGGACGCGGGCGCCGCTGCCCTGCAGCGCGTCGCCAAGCCCCTGGGAGAAGGCGTCGAGGCCCGCCTTGGTGGAGCCGTAGACGAAGTTCGTACGCCTGGCGCGTTCGCCTGCCACCGAGGAGAGGACCACCAGCACGCCGTGTCCCTGGCTCCGAAGCCGCGCACCCACGTGGAGTCCAACGGACACGGCACCCACGTAGTTGACCATCGCTGTGCGCACCGCGAGCGAGGGGTCACGTTCTTGCGCCGCCTGCTCGCCCAGGACGCCGAAGGCAAGCAGCACGACATCGATGTCACCTCCGGCAAAGGCCTGGTCCACCACCGCACCGTGCGTATCGGTGACCTCGGCGTCGAAGGGCACGACCTCGACGAGATCCGCGCCCGCGCCTCGCAGCAGCTGCGCAGCGGCATCCAGCCGCGTCGACGGCCGGCCCGCGAGCACGACCCGCCGAGTTCTGGCCTGCACGAGCCGGCGAGCGGTTGCCGTCGCGATGTCGGAGCTGCCTCCGAGGACAAGGAGCGACTGCGGGTTGCCGAGGGCGTCGATCACGAGGTGTCTCCGGTACGTCGATGTTTCACGAGGTCACAGTCCGAGTCGCCGTGCGAGGTCAGAGACGAAGCACCCGTGGGGATCGACGCGCGAACGCAGCTCGAGCCACTCACCGACCCGCGGGTACATCTCGGCAACCAGCTCAGGTCGCAGCCGGGCGTCCTTCGCCAGATAGACGCGGCCGCCCGCGTCGGCGACCAGCTGATCGAGGCCGTCGAGCAACCGGGCGAGGTCGCGTCCGCGCGCGGGCATGTCGACAGTCAAGGTCCAGCCTGGCATCGGGAAGGAAAGCGGCCCCGGTGACGAAGCCCCCAGTCGTTTGAGCACCGCCAGGACGGTGGCGGCTCGCGCGCTGCTCAGACGCTCGATCACCTTGCGCACCACACCGCCCTCGGCGAAGGGCACGACGAGCTGGTACTGCACGAATCCGGCGTGACCGTAGAGCCGGTTCCATCCGCGCACGCCATCCAGCGGATGGAAGAAGGTGCTGATGGTCTGCAGCTGCTGGCGTCGATCTCGCGGTGCTTTCCGGAACCACGCCTCGTTGAAGGCAGCGGCGGTGTGGGGATTGAGGAGACCAGCCGGCGTCCACGTCGGCGCGGGGAGACCCGTTGGCGGCTCGAAACGGAGTGCGGCGGCGCGCTCCGGTTCCGGGAGGTCGGCAGGGGCGGCGTGGTCACCGGCGTACACGATGCCTCGTCCCAGCCTCCTGCCGCCGGTGAGGCAGTCGACCCAGGCGACGGTGTACGGATGAGCCGCGTCGGCGGCCTCGAGCTGCGCCATGAGCGCGTCGAGGTCCGGCGCGCGCGTCGTGTCGACCTGCATGAAGGACGACTCCACCGGACGCAACGACATCACCAGGTCGGTGACGATCCCGGTCAGGCCCATCCCGCCGGCGGTTGCCTGTGAGAGCGGGTCGGCGGACTCCAGCCGACGTGCCTCCCCATCGGCGCCGACCAACGTCATCGACCGGACGTGACTGGCGAAGCTGCCCGACCGGTGGTGGTTCTTGCCATGCACGTCTGTCGCGAGCGCGCCGCCGACGGTCACATGCCGGGTCCCGGGCAGCACAGGGGGAAACCAACCGAGCGGGATCGCGGCCTGCATGACCTGCCCGAGGGAGGCGCCCCCTCCGCACGCAGCCAGTCCGGTCTCCGCGTCCACGCCCACGGTGTCGAGTGCGGTCAGGTCGAGCACGGTGCCACCCGCATCCTGCGCTGCATCGCCGTAGCTCCGACCCAACCCGCGGGCGAGGACGCCTCGCGGGCCGGCGCGGCGCACCATGTCGGCGACCTGGTCGCCGTCGCGGGGCCGCAGCACCGTGGCACTCGTCGGCGCCGTCCGGCCCCAGCCGGTGAGCACCGTTCGGGCGGGGTCAGACATGGAACGCCCCGAGCGAGAACACGAGCAGCCAGATCGCACCCAGGGACAGCAGGACTCGGTCGCGCAAGGCGATCTCCTCCGGGGCCCCCGCGGCACCGCCGTCGATGTCGAGGGCGAAACGCAGCAGAGCGACCACGAACGGCGCGACCGACAAGGGCCCCCAGGGCACCGCTCCGGCCCGGTCACCCACCTCGAAGGCCCACAGGCAGTACGCCGTGATGGTCACCGCCGCGGCGATGCTCCAGACGAAGCGCAGGTAGCTCGGGGAGTAACCCGCAAGCGAGCGCCGTGTCATCGCTGCCCCGTCGCCCATGACGGAGAGCTCGGAGTAGCGCTTTCCCGCAACCATGAACAGCGATCCGAACGAAGCCACGATGAGGAACCACCGGGACAGCGGCAGGTCGGCAGCCACGCCGCCACCAATGGCTCGAAGCACGAACAGGCCCGAGACGATGGACATGTCCAGGACTCGCTGGTGCTTGAGCCCGGCGTTGTAGGCGTGCCCGAGCGCCAGGTACACGGCCACCGTGAGTGCCAGCCGAGGCCGGTCGAGGAACAGCGGCGAGACGACCGCGAGGACCGCGAGAACTGCGGATGCCGTCACCGCAACAGGCACCGACAGGGTGCCGGCCGCGACCGGTCGGGTGTGCTTGGTGGGGTGTGCCCGGTCTGCGGGGGCATCGACCACGTCATTGGCGAGGTAGACGGAGCTGGCGGCCAGGCAGAACAGCAGGAAGGCGAGGACCGTGTCCAGGGCCACGCTCCGCTCGCCGAGTCGGCCTGCGGCGAGCGGTGCGGCAGCGACCAGGACGTTCTTGACCCACTGTCGGGGTCGCAGTGCCGTCACGAGGGCTCGCGGCGCGGCAACCGACGATGTCACCCGGCCCGTCTCCGTCACGCCGACTCCCCGTCCCGCGCGCCGCGCGTTGCCTCGACCGCAAACCCCGCCGCAACCAGGGCACCCGCGGCACTCATGGCGACCAGCACCAGCTCCAGCGGCGAGTCCGGCCGGGTCACGACGACGGCGAGCAGGTAGGCCCCGAGGACGGTCCACAGCACGAGGCTGGCGGCGTGGTCGGCACGGGCGAGCCGGCTGTACAGCAGGAGCTGGGCCACCGCGAAGAGCGACCCACACAGAGCGAAGAGCCACACCGTGCCGGCCAGCGCGTCGTACGCCGAGCCTCCGACCAGCGCGATGACAAGCCGTCCCGCCGCTGCGCAGACCCCTGTCGCGATCGTGCCCGCCGCGGCCACCGCGAGCAGTCCGGTCCGCAACCCGGCCGCCCTGCGATGCCGATCCACCAGCTTCGGGAGCAGCAGGACCGGGACGGCGGAGGGCAGCCAGAACGCACCCTTCGAGACCACCGCGCCGACGGCGTACAGGCCGGCCTCGTGCGCGCGCAGGTAGTGCCGGGCGACGAGCAGGTCGAGGTTGGTCATGAGAAAGAAGGCGAACAACGCCTGGCCGGCCCGCAGCACCTCCGCGCCGGCCGAGAGCCCTGTCGCGTCATGCGGCACCGACGTCTCGGGCCGGGTCACGAGAGGGATGAGGCCGAGCCACGCCACGATCGCGCCGATCGCCGTACCGGCCATGACACCGCTCGGGGAGGGGACCAGGGCGAGACCGACCAGCCCGCCACCGACCTTCCCGGCCGCGGCGACCACGTAGCCGACCGACAGCCGGCCGAACTGCTCCCGGCCCTGCAGCACTCCGAGCTGGGCCCCGATGAGGATCAGTGGCGCGATCACCAGCACTGTCCACACGGCGGCGGCGGGGGTGCGCAGGTGCAACAGCAGCACCATGGCCGGGATGGCGGCCAGCGAGACCACTCCGACGACCACCGCCGTCCGCACCGCGAGGCCGAGCACCCGGTGACTGGACTCCCCGCTGCTGACCCGCCGGGCAACCACGGCCTGCACCGCGAGCGCGGCGACGTTGGCGACGACGACGACACCGAGCAGCGCCGCGACGACGCCGAAGTCGGACGGGCCGAGGCGTCGTGAGGCGAGCAGGTTGAGCGCATAACCGAGCAGGTTGGCCGCGGTCATGGCGGCGGTCACCCACCCCGCACCGGTCAGCAGCCCGCTGCGCGGTACCGCAGCCGCCGCGGGCACGCCCGGGATCGCCGACGACAACGGTGGCGTCAGGCGGGCAGGCTGGTCCAAAGGGATCCTCGGCAGGCACGGGGGCGGTCGGCGCTTCGAGGGCCGGGTACCGCTGGCTATCGGCCACGATAGCCCGGTGCAGCGTGCCGTCAGGGGCAGTTCAGGCGTGGCTCACCCGCCTGAGGCGCGGGTGAGCCCGCTGGTCGTCGGCTGGCTGGGTGCCCTCGCCCTGCTCATGCTCGGCCCCGCTCTCGGGCCCGGTTTCGCGCTGTCCTACGACATGGTCTTCGTCCCCGACCAGACGCTGAGTGCAGCGAGCCTCGGGGCGTCCGACTCGCCGCCGAGGGCGGTTCCGGTGGACGGCGTGATCGCCGTCCTGGACAACGTCGTGCCCGGTGTGGTGCTGCACAAGCTGGCGCTCGTCGCAATCCTGCTGATGGCGGGGTGGGGGGCGGCCCGGCTGGTGGCACCGGCAGGTCGGGCCGCACAGGCGATGGCAGGGACGGTCTACCTGTGGAACCCCTACGTTGGCGAGCGCCTTGCGATCGGGCACTGGTCGCTGCTCGCGGCGTACGCCGCCCTCCCGTGGCTGGCCTGCTTCGCCGGCCGGCTGCGGCGGCGTCCCGATCTGCGCACCGGAGCCGTCCTCGTGCTGCTCGGGCTGGTCGCCGGACTCACGCCCACTGGCGCCGTGCTGGGCGGGGTCGTGGTCGGAGCCGTGCTGGCGTGGCCCGGCGCTGTCGGCCGGGCGCGACGTCTCGCCGCGGCGGCGGCGGTGTGGACCGGGCTGGCGCTGCCGTGGCTCGTTGCCGGCGCGCTGTCCGGTCCGTGGCTCGCCCGGCCCGGCGCCGCCGCGCTCTCGGTTGATCTGTTCGCTTCGCGCTCGGAGGGTCCGCTCGGCCTGCCGGGCACCCTGGCCGGGTTCGGCGGGATCTGGAACGCCGACGTCGTCCCTGGCTCCCGTGAGCTCGGGGGCGGATGGATGGGACTGATGTGGACGGGGCTGGTGCTCGTCGTGGCGGTGCTGGGCGCCGGTGCGGTGCGCCGCGTGCTGGGGCGAGGCCTGTCGGGCGGCCTGTGCGCTGCCGCGGTCATCGGCATCGTTGTGGCTTTCGCCGGTGCGACGCCGGGGTTGCGCACCGGTCTGGTCGCACTGGTCGAGCACGTGCCCCCCGCCGGGCTGCTGCGCGACGGGCAGCGTTGGGTCGCCCCCTGGGCGTTGCTGGTGGCCCTCGCCGCAGGCCTGGGGGCCGCGCGCATCTCGGCGCGGATCCGGGAGCGAGATCTGGCGCGCTTTTCGGTGGGTGCTCTGGTCGTGCTGACGATTGCCCTCGTCCCCGACCTCGCCTACGGCGTCGGTGGGCAGGTCCGCGCCGCGTCGTACCCGAAGGACTGGCAGGCGGTACGCCGAGTGCTCGACCATGACGGGCACCCCGGATCGGTGGCCGTCGTCCCCTACGAGACGTTCCGGGCGTTCCGCTTCACCGGTCGCCGGACGGTGCTCGACCCGGCGCCCCGCTACCTGCCGCGCGACACCGTCACGTCCGACGACCTGCACGTGGGCCGGCGAACAGTCCCGGGGGAGAGCCGGATCTCTGCCGAGGTCGGCGCCGTGCTCGGCCAGGCTGACGCGACCGGCCGCGCCGGAGCGCTGCGGGCGCTCGGGGTCGGCTGGTTGCTGGTAGAGCGGGACCAGCCGGGACCGGTTCCGGACGTGCCGGGAGCGCAACTGGCCTACTCCGGGCCAGACCTCCGGCTGCTGCGCATTCCGGGCGTCGTGGCGGCCCGCCCGCCGCGCCACCTGGTGGCCGTCGCCGCGGCCAACGCCGTCCCGGCGGCCATCGTGGCCGGTTCGGCCGGATGGCTTGTCTTGGCGTGGGGACGCCGCCGTCGGCGGTCGGTGCCTGTTACCCTCGAATCCCCCGTACCGGAAGGACACGATCCCGCATGACCCCTCTCATCGGAGTGCTGGTCGCCGCCGTCGTCGGCATCGCGATCGCCGTGGGGTCCAGCGTGGCTGTCGTGCAGGTCGCCGCCCAGAAGCCCGACCCGGTCACCAAGCCGATCATCGTCTACGGCAGCAACTGACCGTCTGACGAGTCGACGGCCGGGTCCGAGTCCCCGTGGCGTTGCCCCGCTAGCACGTCCCTGAGCACCCGCTCGAACGAGGCCGTGGTCTGGGCCCAGGTGAAGCCGACCGCGTGCTCACGGGCGCCTTGGGACATGGCCGTGCGAACGGCTGCGTCGGTCAGCAGGGTGCGGAGGGCGGCGGCCATCGCGTCGACGGAGTCGTCGACCAGCATCCCGCTGACCCCGTCGACCACCGACTCGGTGACGCCTCCCGCGGACCGGTAGGCAACGGTGGGTACGCCGTGGGCGGCCGCCTCCAGGACGGCCAGGCCCCAGCCTTCCTTGAGCGAGGGAAGTGCCATAGCCCAGGCGCGGGCGAGATGGCGGTGCTTCACCGCCTCGTCCACGTGCCCGGTGAACTCCACGACCTCGGTCAGGCCGAGCCGCTCGGCGTCGGCATGCAGTTGTCCCGCCCACCAGCCGTCCCCCACGACTGTGAGGCGCATCGCGGGGATCTCGGCGCGCAGCTTCGCGACGACTTCCAGTGCGTGGTCGACGCGCTTGTGCGGCACCAGCCGTCCCAGCACGACCACCTCGGGACTCGCCCCGCGAGGCAGTGCCAGGTGCGCCACCGGCTCGGTCCCGTTGTGGACCACCGCGATGGTGCGGCGGTCCACGCCCAGGCCGGCGAGCTCGCGGCGGGTGGACTCGGAGACGGCGACGTACTGACAGCCCCGGAACACTCGAGGCGCGAGCCACGACTCCACCCACCACCCGAACCGGGCGAGCCGGGGGCCGAAGACGACCGGCCACTGCTCGCGGTGCACGTGGTGCACCAGCACCACGACGGGTCGGCGGGTGGCCACCCGGGCGAAGAACGGGAAGCCGTTCTGGGTGTCGACCACCACGTCGGGACGGCCCAGCCGCCGCGTCGCCAGCGCGATGAGAGCCCGCGGATAGACGGTGAGCCGGTTTCCCCGGCGGACGTACCGGATGCCGTCGCGGTGCTCGTCCCGAGGGGCATCCTGGTGGGCCGCGCAGAAGATGGTGACCGTGTGCCCCGCCGCCGCAAGGCCCGCGGCGACGCGCTCGACGTAGCGTTCGGACCCGCCCCCCTCGGGGTTGCGTATGTCGCGCCAGTTGAGCAACAGGACCTGCAACGGGGGCGGCTCGGTGGTCATCTGCGGCCGGCTCAGAAGGGGTCGTAGCGAGGGTCGGTGTGGCCGAGCAGCCGGGCCACCGGCATCAGGTGCAGCCGTCGAGCCACCTTGACCACCACGTTGCGGATGAACCAGGGGAGCTGCGCGAGCATTGCCAGCCGGCTCGCCGCCGTGGGACTGGCGCAGCGGAAGGCCGCCAACGAGCCGCTGCGTCCCGTGTACCGGAGCCTGCGGTCCGGGAGAACGCGTCCGTAGAGCACGACGGTGACGCCGACCGAGGAGAACGAGTCGTGCACCAGGACCTGCCCGCCGGGCCGGACATGATCGAGCCAGCCCAGGTCACGTCGTACCGACGTCGGGTCGTGTGCACCGTCGATGTAGAGCAGGTCGATCGGCTGGTCCCATCCGTGCAGCACGTCCTGACTCAGCGCCATGACGAGGTCGACCCGGTCCCGCAGCCGGACCGTGCGGAGGTTGTTCTCGAACGCGGTTCTTGCCTGGTCGTGGCCCGCCTCGAAGGCCGGGTCGAACGGGTCGATGGCCGTGAGCCCGACTCCCGAGGACATCGCTGCCGCGAGGATCGCCGTGCTCTTGGCCTGGTGGCTCCCGATCTCGACGATCCGCCCGCCGTTCGGCACTGCGGCCGCGGCTTCCCAGAGACGGCCGGCCTGATCACGGGTGAGCCAGCCCCCGAATGGTTCGACCAGCCGCCAGAGCTCCTCGAGTGCGGCAGCTCCCGATGCAGGGTCGGGGGCGGAGGGCACGTTGGGCACGTTGCTCGACTCTCGCAGGGACGGGCGGTCTGGGGCCGAGTGAGCGTAACGGACCGCTACCCGCCCACTAGCATCGCAACGATGAACTGGGCGCCCGGTCGCGACGACGGGCTGGCCCGTTCGGTCCGGCTCTTCCGCGCCTTCCGCCAGGAGCAGAGCGACCCGCACCTCTTCTACGGCCTGCTCGCGGCCGACTCGGTGCGCCAGGTCTCTCGCTACCGGGACCTGTCCGGCGCCGTCGTGCTCGACGTCGGTGGGGGGCCGGGTTACTTCCGTGACGCGTTCCACGGTGCCGGCGCGCGCTACTACGCCGTCGACTCCGATCTCGGTGAGCTCAGCTCGCGTGGCGAGCCCCAGCCGGGAACCGTGCTCGGCAGCGGTATGGCGTTGCCGGTCGCGTCCGGGACGGTGGACCTGACCTACTCGTCCAACGTCCTCGAGCACGTGCCCGAGCCGTGGCGGATGGCCGAGGAGATGGTCCGGGTGACACGCCCCGGGGGCATCGCCTTTCTCTCGTTCACCAGCTGGTGGTCCCCGTGGGGTGGGCACGAGACCGCCCCCTGGCACTACCTGGGCGGCGAGCGCGCGGCGCGCCGGTACCGGCGCCGACACGGCCGGCCGCCGAAGAACGATTTCGGCCGGTCGCTGTTCGCCGTGCGCGTCGCCGATGCGTTGCGCTGGGCGAGGACGACGCCGCACGCAACGCTGATCGACGCGCGGCCGAGGTACCTGCCCGGCTGGGCCGCTCCCGTGGTGCGGGTACCGGGGCTGCGGGAGGTCGCCACCTGGAACCTGGCTCTGGTGCTGAGACGCCGGTGACCGAGCGCGCCACCCTGCCTCGGACCTCGTTCCCGGTCCTCCGCCTTGGGCGACAGACCCCTCCACCGGTGCATCTGGTGATGTCGGCCCTGCTGGTCGTGCTTGCGTTCGCGCAGGAGCCCGGCCGCCTGGTGTTCGACACGAAGCTGGATCTGCAGGTCGCACCCGGCCAGTTCCTCAGCCGGGCGACCGCGCTGTGGGATCCCCTCGGTGCCTTCGGCCAGTTGCAGAACCAGGCCTACGGCTACCTCTTCCCGATGGGTCCGTTCTTCGCCGGCGGCGAGCTGCTCGGCCTGCCCGGGTGGGTCGTGGAACGGTTGTGGATCGCGACGCTGCTCGTCACGGCGTACGCCGGGTTCATCGTGCTTGCCGGTCGGCTCGGCATCGGGACCACGCCATCGCGGGTGGTCGCCGCACTGGCCTATGCCATCGGGCCGCGGGTCGTCGCCGAGCTCGGGCCGATCTCGCCGATCGTGCAGGCAGGGGCGCTGCTCCCGTGGGTGCTGGTGCCACTCGTCGACGGGCTGCGCGGTGGCCCACCGCGCCGCTGCGCAGCACGGTCCGCGGTGGCGCTGCTGCTCATGGGCGGTGTCAATGCGGCGCTGTCCCTGGTGCTGCTGCCGCTCCCCATCCTGCTGCTGTGGCTGGGGCGCGCACCCAGACGGCTCGTCCAGTGGTGGTTCGCCGCCGTCGCGCTCGCGACGCTGTGGTGGGTCGTGCCATTGCTGCTGCTCGGGCGGTTCAGCCCGCCGTTCCTGGACTGGATCGAGACGGCTGCCGGTACGACCAGCACCACGGGGACCGCGGACACGCTTCGTGGTGCCGAGGACTGGGTGCCCCGCCTGCTGATCGCCGGCCGTCCGTGGTGGCGCGCCGGCTACGAGGTGGCGACCTCACCGTGGCTGGTGCTGGCGGCCGGCGTCCCCGTCGTCCTCGGGCTGGTCGGCCTGGTGGGCGCCGGCCGTCGGTCCATTCCGTACCGTCAGGTGTGGCTGGCCGGCCTCGTGATCGGGCTGGCCCTCGTCACGTTCGGCCATGCAGGTGTTGTCTCGGCGCCGTGGGACGGTCTCGCGCGCGATCTGCTTGACGGTTCGCTGGCTCCGCTGCGGAACCTGCAGAAGTTCGACCCGCTGCTGCGACTGCCGCTGCTGCTCGGCGCTGCTCACCTGCTCGGACGGGTGCGCGGCTCGTCCCTGCGCCAGGGCCTCGTGCTGCTGCTGGCGACGGCTACTGCGGTTTCGGCGGTCCCCGTCCTGTCCGGACATCTTTATGCCGCGGGCAGCGCGCAGGGGATCCCCGCATGGTGGCGGCAGACGGCCGCGTACCTCGACCAGCAGGGTGACGGCGGCCGAGCGTTGCTCGTCCCGGGCAGCGGCTTCGCCGAGTACACCTGGGGGCGCACGATCGACGAGCCGATGCAGCCGTTGGCTCGTACCCCCTGGGCCGTCCGCAACCTGGTGCCGCTGACCGGGGCGGGGACGGTACGGGCGCTGGACGCTGTGGAGCAGGTCCTCGCCGACGCCAGGCCCGCCCCCGGGTTGGCGGCGTACCTCGCGCGCATGGGGGTCACCCACGTCGTCCTGCGCAGCGATCTGGATTGGGTTCGCACCGGCGCGACGTCGCCCGGGGCGGCCCGCGCCACGTTGACGGCCTCGCCGGGACTGCGCCGCGTCGTGGCATTCGGACCGACCGTCCGGGCCGGGACCGGTGGTGGCACCGCCGTCGTCGGGCACGGCTTGGAGTCAGGGCTCCGCTCGGTCGAGGTCTACGCGGTCACCTCGGGCCAGCCATCGCTCGTCGCGGCCACGCCGCTCGCGGACACCGTGACCCTGGCCGGCGGCCCGGAGTCGGTTCTTGACGCGCTGGGCGCCGGGGCCGTCGGTCCCGAGCAACCCACGCTGCTCTCCGGTGAGGCCCAGGTGCTGGACCCCGCGCAACGACGCGGCCTCGTCACAGACGGTCTGCGCCGACGCGAGCGCGATCTGGGTCGGGCCGTCGACGGCGGGTCGCAGACGCTGACTGCAACCGACCCGTTTCGGGTCGCGCGGCGCGCGCACGACCGGCTGCCTGACGGCACTGAGCACGGATTGACGGTGGCTCGGTATGTCGGCATCGCCGACGTGCAGGCGTCGTCGTCGGCCTCGGACGTCAACGCGCTGGTCTACCAGTCGCCGTCGCACCAGCCGTTCGCCGCGGTGGACGGCGATCCGGCGACCGAGTGGCTGTCGGCCGGCTCGCACGGGCCGGTCAACGAGTGGATCGAGCTTCGCTTCGACGATCAGGTCGATCCTGCCGGCCTGACCGTCGCCCTGGCGGACAACTTCCTGATCGGCAGTCGGGTGACGCGAGTGACGGTTCGCACCGACAAGGGGGAACGGTCGACCGCCGTGCGTGCGGGTGAGGGCAACCAGGTGCTGGACGCGGCGCCCGGCCGGACAAGGGTCCTTCGCCTGACGGTGACCGCCACCGCAGACGGCGCGAAGGCGCGTGGCCTCGCGGGCATCATCGACCTTGTCGTTCCCGGGGTCCGGCCGGAGCGGACGCTCGTGACGCCGCCCGCTCCGAGCGCGCGCCCGGACTACCTGCTGACCCGGGTCGCGGGGGCGCGTGATGCGTGCAGCCTGTCGGTGGGCCGGGCGGTCTGCGACCCCGGACGCTGGAGGCAGGGTGAGGAGTCCGCCGGGATAGACCGGACGATCACGGTGCCCCAGACTCAGCGGCTACAGGTGTCGGGAACCGTGCTGGCCAGGTCAGGCCCGTCGCTGGACGCGCTGCTCGAACCCTTGGACTCGGTCGACGTCAGCGCGACCTCGACGTACGTCCCCGACGCAGTGGCGCGTCCTAGGGCAGCCGTCGACGGCGACGTGGGGACCGCCTGGATCGCGGGAGTGGGCGACGCGGATCCACGGCTCGAGCTGAAATGGGGCCGGCCGGTCGTGATCGACCGTCTCACGGTCCTCTTCGCCGCCGGCCTGGTGGCATCGCGACCGACGAGTGTTCAGGTGAGCAGCCGGCAAGGAGTGCGGACCGCGAGTCTCGGCGCCGGCGGTGAGGCCCACTTCGCCGCGATCCGGACGGACCGGATCACGCTGCGGTTCCCGACTCGCGATCCCGCCCTCGTCCGCGATCCGAGCACCGGGGAGTACAGCACGGTGCCCGTCGCCGTGTCGGAGCTGCAGATCCCGGCGCTGACCTATCTGCTGCGTCCTGTCGACTCGGCGTCGCCGACCGGCGCGGTGTGCGGTTTCGGGCCGGAGCTGTGGGTGGACGGACGCCCGGTGCCCACCGCCGTCCAGGGGACCGTGGGCGATGCGCTGTCGGGGCGGCCGCTGCGACTGGTCTCCTGCCAGCAGGGCGGCCTCACGCTGGTTGCGGGGGAGCACCGCATCCAGCTGAAGGACTCACCGAGCATGTCGGCGCAGCGCGTTCTGCTGTCCGCCGGCGCAGCGGCGCAGGAAGGATCGGCCCGGGCCGAGCGCGTCGTTCGCTGGTCGGCCGAGCATCGCGTCATCCGGATGACGGCAGGGCCGGCCACGATGCTCGTCGTACGGGAGAACGCCAACCCGGGCTGGCGGGCGACACTCGCGGGGCAGTCGCTGCGGGCTGTCACCGTCGACGGCTGGGCGCAGGGCTGGGTGGTTCCTGCTGGACGCGCGGGGGACGTCACGCTGGACTACGCGCCCGGGCGGTGGTTGCGGGGCGCGCTGTTGTTCGGGGCACTGGGCGTGCTCGTGCTGCTCGGACTGGCGCTCGCCCCCGATCGACCGGGCCCGGTGGCGGGGCGCGCACGTCGCTGGTCGCCACGGGTGGGCGTCGTTCTCGTCGTCCTCGTCGGCCTCGCACTGGGGGGCTTGTTGGGCGCGCTTGTGGTCGTTCTTGCCGCGGCCGTCGCGGGGTGGCGTCAGCGTGCGGCCGCAGTTGTCGTCGCCAGTGGAGCCGGGATTGCCGCAATCGTCCTCGCGCTCGCCGAATGGCGGGGTTGGTCCGCTTCCGGCACCGTCCCGGTGGCCGATGTCGCCGCTCTCGTGGCCCTTGGCGCCGTGCTGGGCGCAAACTCCGTCGGCCGGGTCGGTCGGCAATCACGGCCCCGACGCCTCACTCGCTGATAGCCTCGCGCCCGTCCGGTTCCCCGGTCCGCGCTCGAACCTCGGAGCCCCTATGCGTCGCATTGCCAGCCTGGTCCTGCTCGCGCTGGGCGTTGCACTGATCGTGGCCGCGCCCATGCTGCGCTTCTACGTCTACCCGAACCTCGCCAAGACCCCGATCAACCAGTACGCCGAGAGCATCGCGCCGGGCACGGGCACCGTCTTCGACCCGGTCACGCTGACCGAGCGCCACGATGTCGCGCTGGTTGCGCACCGGCGACTCCGCGGCGACGTCGTTGCGAGCAGCGACAACGTCGGCGTCTGGGACGAGTCGGTCGTGCTCAGCGACGGAAGCGGCAAGATGGTCAACACGACCGTTGACCGCGTCGCGTGGGACCGCAAGACAGCCGAGGCGGTCAACTGCTGCGGTGAGGCAGTCGACGGGGTTCCGACGAAGCACAAGGGTCTCAGCTACAAGTTCCCCTTCAACACGAAGAAGACGACCTACCAGTTCTTCGACACGACGGCCAAGGCCGCATCGGCGATGGTCTACAAGTCGCAGGAGCGCATCAAGGGGCTCACGGTCTACCGATTCCAGCAGCGGGTCGAACCGGTTCAGATCGGCGTGCTCGAGGTGCCCGGCAACCTCGTCGGCTCGACAGAGGCTTCAGTGGTTTCACCCCGCTTCTACGACAACACGCGCACGGTCTGGGTCGAGCCCAGGACCGGGGTCATCATCAAGGGTCAGGAGCAGCAGCACCAGGTGCTCCGCGACGCGTCCGGTGCCGACAAGACCACCCTGGTCGGCGTGACGTTGACGTTCAACGACCTCACCCAGACCAGGCAGGCCAATCTCGCCAAGAAGGGCATCCGCGACATCCGCAATGCCTCGCTCTATGGTCCCCTCGCCGCGCTGATCGTCGGTCTGATCCTCACCGGGCTCGGTGCCGCCGTTCTCCGCCGCCGCGACGCCGCCTAGCCCGACACGGCTTTCACCGCGCTACTTCTTCTTTGGTGCGAGCGCCGCCCCGTGATAGCGCGCTTGCGCGTTCCACAACAGGAACGAGTCCATCCCGTTCTCGTGCGCCGCGCGGATCTGGGCCGCCACCTGCGCCGGGCCGTAGGTCACGCCGAGTGAGAAGTCCTGCAGCCACGGCATGATCTGGCTGTCGGTGCCCTTGGTGATCCGGCCGAAGTCCGCCAGTGACCGCTTCACGATCGCGTACGGGTTCTTGTTCGGGTTCGGCACGTTGTACTCGCCCGGGCCCCAGTGCGACGGGTACACCATCGGCGCGATGAAGTCGGCGTACTGGGCGATTTGCGGAATGTCCTGCGCGATCTCCGTCGGCCGGGTCGCGGCGATCCCGTAGACGGACGCACCGAGGAACGCACCAGCCGCCCGGACCGACTCCCGGCTCTCCTTGACGAAGCCGACGATGGCCTGTTCCGGCGTGCCCGTGGCCCCGGCGAAGTGGAAGCCGCTCAGCTTCCCGTCCGGCCGGCGCACGTAGTCGTAGAGGATGTCGTCGAAGCCGAGCTTCGCCGCCTCGGTCGCCAGCTCCACGTTGTAGCGACGGACGTCCGCGTTGAACGGGTTGGTGAACGACATCGCGCCGTACTTCCCGCCGTACGCCTTGCCGTCACTGGTCTGGATGACCCAGTCGCGGTGGCCGTTTTTCCACGCCCACTGGCCCAGCTTCGGGTCGCGGAACGCGACGATGCGCCCCACCACCCGGATGTGCAGGCCGTGCAGCTCGTCGAGCACCTTGCGCGCGTCGTAGTAGCCGGTCGCTGAGTGGATGGTCCGCGCCTGCGGGAGCGCCGAGGCGTAGCCGATGAGGCCGTCCTCATCCTTGATGTCGAGCTCGATCGTGTCGATTCGTCCCTGCTTGGCCAACGCGAGGATCGGGTCGCGCAGCTTGTGCGAGGTCCAGCCGAGCGCGGTGAGGTGCACGGCCCGCATGCCCGGGTGACGCACGGAAACCGGCACGTCCCGGCGCTGGACGTTGCCGGCCTTGTCGCGGGCCTCGACCCGCACGAAGACCGGCGGGTTCGCCAGGGTGGCCGTGAAGGAGTCGCCGGTGACCGTCGCCGCGGTGCCGTTCACCGTCACGGACGTGGCACCGGTGACGGTGCCGGTCACCGGGAACGAGCCGCGCAGCGAGGCCGCCTGCATCAAGTCCGGAAGGGTCATCGCGGGGGGAGCGGAGTCGACAGAGAAGGTACGCCGAGTGCTGGCCGCCTTCCCGAACGGACCGCTCTTGGCAACCGTGACCACGAGGACGTGCCCGCCGTCGCGCAGCGCTCCGGGGCGAACCACGAGGTGACGCGACTCCTGTCGCATCGCGACCGGGCGTCCGTCGACGGCGACAGACACCCGCGCGAGGTCGACCCCGGCCCCCGGGGTGACCCGGAACTGCAGATCACGCGCCTGGGCCGCGTTGAGCAGCGTGCGTTCCGCTGGACCCTCGATGTGCGCCTCGGTCGGCTTGGGCCGCAGCGACTGGATGCCGACGATCAGGACGGCGGCCACCAGAAGGAGGGATACGAGAATCGTGACGCGGAGACTACGCACGGTTTGCATGCTAGGTGTCTCGGCACCGGCGTTTCGCGACCAAAGGGTCGTGTCGCCGGCAGTAGCGTCGCTGGTGATGCCTCGACGCCCACCCCTCGCCCTCGTCCTGCTGGGCGCCGTGTTCCTCGCCGGCTGCGCGGGCCAGCAGCCCGCCGCGGCTCCGGTAACCCCCAGCGCTCCGATCGGTTCAGCCCAGTCGTCGGTCTCGCCGTCATCCTCCGCGTCGGCGATCCCCGACCCCGCGGCCGTCGGGGCCAACGAGCTCGGCGTGGTCCCGGTGCTCATGTACCACCAGCTCAAGCCACACCCCCGAGATGTCTACGACATCACGCCGGCGCAGTTCCGGGCCGAGCTGAACCGGCTGGCGACCGAGGGCTACGTGCCGGTCACGGCTGCCGCCTACGCAACGGGCCGGATGGACATCCCGGCGGGCAAGCACCCCGTCGTACTCACCTTCGACGACTCCACCCGGTCCCAGCTCACGCTGGACTCTGCCGACCAGCCGGTGGCCGGCACCGCCGTGGCCATCCTCCAGGAGGTGGCGGTCGCCCACCCCGGCTTCACCGCCACGGCCACCTTCTACGTGAACCGTGACCCGTTCGCGGAGCCCGGCGGCCGCCGCTCGCTGGGCTGGCTGCACGACCACGGGTACGAGATCGGGAACCACACGATCGACCACGTCCCGCTGCGGAACCTGCCGGCGGCGCAGGTGCGCAATCAGCTGGCGGCCGATGCCGCGATGATCACCCGGGCGGTCCCCGGCGTGACGGTCGACACGATGGCGCTCCCGTTGGGGATGCGTCCGAAGGACCACCGGCTGATGATGGCGGGGGAGGCCGGCGGCACGGCGTACCGGAATGTTGCCGCCTTCCTGGTGGGCGCCGGGCCGGCACCCTCGCCGTACTCACGGCTGTTCGACCCGACCGGTGTGCCCCGGCTCCGGTCGCAGGGCCGGACGGGTCAGGATGCGCGGTTCGCGTCCTCCCTCACGCTGGACCGCCTCGCCGCCACTCCGTCCCTGCGGTACACCTCCGACGGCGACCCGGCGACCATTGCTTTTCCGAAGGCCGAGCAGGCACGGCTGAGCCCCGCTCGCGCCGCCGCCGCTCGCCCCTACTGACGATTTTCTCGTTGTGTCGGCTAGCCGTCGAGCTCACAGACGAAGATCGCCGTTCCGGGGATGATCCGGCCGCGCAGCGGACTCCACTGGCCCCACGCCCGGGTGTGCTCCTCCGGCCACTCCGGCTCGACGAGGTCGACGAGGCGGAAGCCGGCCGAGCCGAGCTCGCGGACCCGGTCTCCGAGGGTGCGGTGGTGCTCGACGTACGTCGCGGTGCCGTCCGGCTCCTGCTCCACGTAGGGCGTCCGGTCGAAGTAGGAGTCCCGCGCCACCAGCCCGGCCTCGCCCGCGTCGTCCGGGAAGACCCACCGGATCGGGTGGGTCACCGAGAACACCCACCGGCCGCCCCGCCGCAGCACCCGGGCCACCTCGGTCATGACCCCCGCGGAGTCCGCGACGAACGGCAGCGCGCCGTACGCCGAGCAGGCCAGGTCGAAGCTGCCGGCCGCGAACGGCAGCCGCTGGGCGTCCGCCTGGACAAGCGGCACCTCGAGGTCTGTCGCCCGCCCGATCCGGCGGCCCGCCGCCAGCATCGCCCCCGACAGGTCGATCCCGACGGGCTCTGCCCCCCGGGCAGCCAGCCAGCGCGCGCACTGGGCCGCGCCGCAGCCGACCTCGAGGACGCGCCGGCCGGAGACCTCACCCAGCAGGCCGGCCTCGGCCTCGGAGAGACCCTCAGGGGACCAGACAAAGCGGGCATCGCCCAGGAACGACCCGTGCTCGTCGAGATAGCGCCCGGCGTCGGCGTCCCACCAGGCGCGACTCGCCCGGGAGCTCTCGGCCGGCCCGCTCGGACGGCGCGCCGCCGGCGGGAGGGCGGCCTCGCCTGACCCGTCGGCCGGGTCCGAGATGTCCACGTTGACCCCTCCTCACGCTCACGCGTAGCATGGACCCTGCGCTGTGGGCCCGCGCGTCCTCGGACGGAGCAGGCTCGCGCTCGGATGTCGTTCGTCTAGCCCCCAATCTCCTGACGGGCCTGGTGTGCCGGCACGTCGAAAAGGGCCCTCCGCGCGCCACATCCTCAATTTCCTGTCCGCATCGGAGCCATCCACCACATGACGGCAAGCATCGAAGCACCAGCCGTGTCGACACCGCAGGTCGCGGTCAACGACATCGGTGACGAGGAAGCCTTTCTCGCCGCGATCGACGACACCATCAAGTACTTCAACGACGGTGACATCGTCGAGGGCATCATCGTCAAGGTCGACCGTGACGAGGTCCTGCTCGACATCGGCTACAAGACCGAGGGTGTCATCCCCTCTCGGGAGCTGTCGATCAAGCACGACATCGACCCCAACGAGGTCGTCAAGGTCGGTGACCAGATCGAGGCCCTCGTTCTCCAGAAGGAGGACAAGGAAGGCCGGCTCATCCTGTCCAAGAAGCGCGCGCAGTACGAGCGCGCCTGGGGCACGATCGAGAAGATCAAGGACGAGGACGGCATCGTCACCGGCACCGTCATCGAGGTCGTCAAGGGTGGCCTGATCCTGGACATCGGCCTGCGCGGCTTCCTGCCTGCCTCCCTCGTGGAGATGCGCCGGGTCCGCGACCTGCAGCCGTACGTCGGCAAGGAGCTCGAGGCCAAGATCATCGAGCTGGACAAGAACCGCAACAACGTCGTCCTGTCCCGCCGCGCGTGGCTCGAGCAGACCCAGTCCGAGGTGCGCTCGACCTTCCTGCAGACCCTGCAGAAGGGCCAGGTCCGCTCCGGCGTGGTCTCGAGCATCGTCAACTTCGGTGCGTTCGTCGACCTCGGCGGCGTCGACGGCCTCGTGCACGTGTCCGAGCTGTCCTGGAAGCACATCGACCACCCGTCCGAGGTCGTCGAGGTGGGCCAGGAGGTGACCGTCGAGGTGCTCGACGTCGACATGGACCGCGAGCGCGTCTCGCTGTCGCTCAAGGCCACCCAGGAAGACCCCTGGCAGCAGTTCGCCCGGACCCACCAGATCGGGCAGGTCGTGCCCGGCAAGGTCACCAAGCTGGTCCCGTTCGGCTCGTTCGTCCGCGTCGACGAGGGCATCGAGGGCCTGGTCCACATCTCGGAGCTGGCCGAGCGCCACGTCGAGATCCCGGAGCAGGTCGTGCAGGTCGGCGACGACATCTTCGTCAAGGTCATCGACATCGACTTGGAGCGGCGCCGCATCTCCCTCTCCCTCAAGCAGGCCAACGAGGGCGGCACCGCGACGGCCGGCGAAGGCGGCACGGGCGACGCCTCGTTCGACCCGACGCTCTACGGCATGGCGGCGTCCTACGACACCGAGGGCAACTACCTCTACCCCGAGGGCTTCGACCCCGAGACCAACGACTGGCTGCCCGGTCACGAGGAGTCGCAGGCCGAGTGGGAGCGCCAGTACGCCGTGGCGCGCCAGCGTTACGAGGCGCACATGAAGCAGGTCGAGGAGGCCCAGAAGGCCGAGGTCGAGGCCGGTGCCGCCGCTCCGGCGGCGTCCACCTACTCCTCCGACGCCCCCGAGGAGGACGCCGGCACGCTGGCGTCCGACGAGGCGCTCGCCGCCCTGCGCGAGAAGCTGACCGGAGGGTCCAGCGAGAGCTGACCCCCGTCGTACGCCGGACACGGCCCCGTTCTCCCACGCGGAGGGCGGGGCCCCGTCCATTCTTGACGCCATGGAGGCGATGTCTGGGTGACGGAGCCGCTGACGGTTCCAGCCGAGAGCGCGGAGCGACCTCGCCTTCACACCTGGTGGAGCGCCCGCCGTCCTGGACAGGTGGGGACCGTGGCCGCGGGTCTCGTGCTGCTCCAGATCGCCTGGCGTGGGTGGGCGGCCGGGCGCAGCTACCTGTGGCAGGACGACTTCGTCATCACGCACAGCGCGTGGCGGCGGGGCCTGACCCCGGGCATGCTGCTGCAGGACTACCACGGCCACCTGGAGCCGGCCCGCTTCCTGCTGGTCTGGGTCTGGCTCCAGCTGACTCCGATGAACTGGCCCGTCGTCGTCATCGTCAGCCTGGCTGCGCAGGCGGTCATCAGCTGGCAGCTCTACCTGCTGCTCCGCGACCTCTTCGGGCCCCGACCGCGAATCCTCCTGCCGCTGGCCGTCTACTGCTTCTCGCCCGCGACGCTGCTTTCCTTCATCTGGTGGGCCGCGGCGTGGGAGTCGCTTCCGCTCCAGGCAGCTCTCGTGCTGGCACTGCGCGCGCATCTGCGGCACCTGCGCTCCCGCCGTACGGCCGACGGCCTGCTCGGGGTGGCCGCGACGGCCCTCGGACTCGCCTTCTACGAGAAGTCATTGCTGGTCCCGGTCTTCCTGCTCGGATTCACCGTCGTCGTCTGGCACGACGGGTCGCTCGTGAACCGGTTGCGGCGGACCGTTGAACCCAGCCGGTGGGTCTGGGCTGCACACGCAGCCCTCGTCGCCGCCTACCTGGCGCTGTACGTGACCCACGTGTCGAGCCCCACCGCGCGGGGCCTCGACGTGGGCCGGATTCTCGACTTCACCCGCAACGCGGTGGCCTCGACGTTCGTACCCACCCTGGTGGGCGGCCCGTGGCGGTCGGACTTCGCGGGCGCGACGTTGCTGCCCGTCCCCTCTCAGACAGTTCAGCTGATCACGTGGCAGCTGGCCGCTGCCGTCATCATCGCGAGCGTCGTCGCGCGGCGCGGTCGGGCGGTTCAGGCCTGGGCTCTGCTGGCGGGCTACCTCGCGCTCGATCTCGCCCTGGTCGTGCTGTCAGGGCGCCTCGATTTCATCGGCGCTCTCATCGGTCGTGACCCCCGCTACACAGCTGACGCGGCGGTCGTCGCCGCGCTGGCCGTGGGGCTCGCCTTCTTCCCCGTCCTCGGTCAGGAGACGCGATCGTCGGCTGGCCGGCCGCTCCGGCCGCTGACACCCAGGCTGGAGTGGGTGGTGGTGGCAGCGCTGTTGGTCGTCTACCTGAACAGTTGCTGGGTGACGACGCGGCAGACCGCTGACGTGCTCCGGCACACTGATTCAAGGACCTTCGTGGCGAACGCCCGATCGGCCATCGGATCCGACCGTGGCCTGGACCTGTACGACGGGCCGGTGCCCGCCAGCGTTCTCAGTCCCCTGTTCGGCACGGATGCGCGGGCCTCACGCATCGTCGACCAACTGCCCGGCGTCGCACGCTTCCCGCTCTCGAGCGTCGATCTGAGAGAGCTCGATGGCTTCGGTCTTCCGCGTAGCGTCGAGATCAAGGCCACGGCCGCTGCGGGGGCCGGCCCGGCGGCGGGATGCGGGTGGCCCCTCACGTCGGCCGTGAGCATTCCTCTGAACGACGCGGTCCGGTCTGCGCCGATACCGTTCCCGTGGGTGGTGAGCATCGGGTTCTACACCAAGCAGGAGGTTCCGGCCGTCGTGTCGGTCGGCGGGGACCGCGTTCCGGTGCGGTTCGTCCCGGGGCTCCATCACCTCTCCGTCCTGACGGATGCCGCGATGGATCGGGTCCTGGTTTCGGGTCTCAAGGATGGACAGGCGGTGTGCATCACCGATGTGACTGTCGGCGTTCCCTGGCCGGCACCCGAGTGAGCCGCGAGCACGGTCGCGCGGACGCCGCCGTGGCGGCCGCCCGCGGAGTGGTGGGCCTCTACGGGGACCCTGAGGTGTCCTGGAGCATCGGCCTGGAGGCGCAGGTCGACGACGTGCCGGACGTCGAGGCAGCCCGGCGTCGACTGGACTCGTTCGTCGCCGCCCGCCCGTGGCTCGGGGCATCGCCGGACTTCGGGTCCGTGGCGGACACCGACCTAGCGGGATCGCGATCGGCACTCCTCGACGACGCGTACGCCGACACGGACCCACTCGTCCGGGTTGTCGTCTGCCCGTCCCAGGCATGGGTGATGGTGGCCGGGCACCACGGTGCAGTGGACGGGGCCGGACTCCTCGCCCTCATGGCGACGGTTCTCGATGTCCCACTCACGAGTGGCTTCCTGGGCATCGGCGACCGGGAGGCGGCGCACGGCTTTCTCGGGTCCGCCGCCCGCCGCCTCGGTGAGGCGCTGTTCGCTCCTCCGACCAGGCTGGCTGTCGACGCTGGTCCGGGGGAGGCTCGAGAGTCCGGGGACCATGCGGTGTCCCTGCCGCTCCCGGAGCTGCGCGTCAGCACGGGCACAGCCGCAGCAGCCGGCGCGGCAGCCGTCACCCGGTGGAACCGCGAACACGGTCGCCGGGCGGGTCGCCTGGTCCTGGCCATCGGTGCCTCCCGGCGTCCGGGCACGGCGCTGGAGGCCGACCGGGACACTGCCTATTTGCGCGTCCGGGTGCCGCGCGGGGGGGCCGACGACGAGGTGCGCGCCGCCGTCGCGGCAGCGGCCCCGGAGCCGACCTTTCCCGCAGTCCGGGCACCGGGGCCGGCCCGGATGCTCACGCGACTCCTCGCCGGCCGGCTGGGATCCACGCTCCTCCTGTCCAACCTCGGGGCGGTCAGCGGCACCGGGCTGGACCGGCTCACCTTCTGGCCACCGGCCGCGGGCCGTCCCGGTGTCGCCGTCGGGCTCGTGAGCGTCGCCGGGAGGAGCACGACCCTCTCGCTCCGAGTCCGCCGCGCGGACCTCGACGAGCCCGCCGCCCGGCGGTTCCTCGACCTGGTCGCTGCGAGCCTCCCCGACGCGTGACAGGACGGTCGGTGCGCCAGACTGCCGACGTGACCAGCGTCGGGTTGACGGGCGGCATCGGCTCGGGCAAGTCCGCCGTCGCCGAGCTGCTCTCGTCGTACGGCGCCGTGATCGTCGATGCGGACGTCCTCGCGCGGGAGGCGGTGGCGCCGGGGAGCCCCGGCCTGGCCCGCGTGGTCGAGGAGTTCGGCCCGGACGTGCTCGCGGGGGACGGCTCGCTCGACCGGGCCCGGCTCGCCGGGCTGGTCTTCGCCGACCCGGACCGGCGGGCGGCCCTGAACGCGATCGTGCACCCCTACGTGCGCCGGCGGAGTGAGGAGCTCACCGCGGCGGCCCCGGAGGGTGCGGTGGTCGTGCAGGTCGTCCCGCTCCTCGTCGAGAACGACCTGCAGGGCGGGTACGACGTGGTGGTGGTCGTCGACGCCTCGGACGAGGTCCAGGAGCAGCGCCTCGTCGGCCTGCGGGGGATGACGCCGGAGGACGCCCGGGCACGCATCGCGGCCCAGGCGGGCCGGGAGGAGCGGCGGGCCGCCGCCGACGTCGTGATCGACAACGACGGCACCCGGGCGGAGCTGGAGGAGCAGGTCCGGGAGCTCTGGGACCGGCTGCGACACTAGCCGCTCCCTCGCGGCCTTTCGGGCTTGTCGGTGGCCCGACGTACGGTTGTCCGCGTGAGACCCACCACCGATCTCGAGCGTCGGGTGGCCCCCTTCCGGGTGGAGAGCGACTTCCAGCCCTCGGGTGACCAGCCGACGGCCATCGACGACCTGGAGCGCCGCATCCGGGCGGGCGAGCAGGACGTCGTCCTGCTCGGCGCCACTGGCACTGGCAAGTCGGCCACGACGGCGTGGCTGGTGGAGCGCCTCCAGCGACCGACGCTGGTGATGGCCCCCAACAAGACGCTGGCGGCCCAGCTCGCCAACGAGTTCCGCGAGCTGCTGCCCAACAACGCGGTCGAGTACTTCGTCTCCTACTACGACTACTACCAGCCCGAGGCGTACATCCCGCAGACGGACACCTACATCGAGAAGGACTCGTCGATCAACGACGAGGTCGAGCGGCTGCGCCACTCAGCGACCAACTCGCTGCTGACCCGCCGCGACGTCATCGTGGTGGCCTCCGTCTCCTGCATCTACGGCCTGGGCACGCCGCAGGAGTACGTCGACCGTATGGTCCGGCTCCGGGTCGGCGACACGATCGACCGCGACACGCTGCTCCGCAAGTTCGTCGAGGTGCAATACACCCGCAACGACCTCGCGTTCACCCGTGGCACGTTCCGGGTGCGAGGCGACACGATCGAGATCTTCCCGGTCTACGAGGAGCTCGCCGTCCGCATCGAGATGTTCGGTGACGAGATCGAGCGGCTGATGACGCTGCACCCGATCACGGGTGAGGTGATCACCGAGGACGAGCACCTCTACGTCTTCCCTGCCTCGCACTACGTCGCCGGTCCCGAGCGGATGGAGAAGGCGATCACCGGCATCGAACTCGAGCTCGCCGACCGGCTGGCCGAGATGGAGCGCCAGGGCAAGCTGCTCGAGGCCCAGCGGCTGCGGATGCGCACGGCCTACGACATCGAGATGATGCGCCAGGTCGGCTTCTGCTCCGGCATCGAGAACTACTCCCGGCACATCGACGGCCGTGCTCCCGGCACGGCACCGCACTGCCTGCTCGACTACTTCCCGGAGGACTTCCTGCTCGTCATCGACGAGTCACACGTCACCGTGCCGCAGATCGGCGGGATGTACGAAGGCGACATGAGCCGCAAGAGGACCCTGGTCGACCACGGCTTCCGGCTGCCCTCAGCGATGGACAACAGGCCGCTGAAGTGGGAGGAGTTCCTCGGCCGGATCGGCCAGACGGTCTACCTGTCGGCGACGCCGGGTCCCTATGAGCTGTCCCGCGGCAACGGCGTCGTCGAGCAGATCATCCGCCCGACGGGTCTGGTCGACCCCGAGGTCGTCGTCAAGCCGACGAAGGGCCAGATCGACGACCTGGTCCACGAGATCAAGCTGCGAGCCGACCGTAACGAGCGCGTCCTGGTGACCACCCTGACCAAGAAGATGTCCGAGGACCTCACCGACTACCTGCTCGAGCTCGGCGTCCGGGTCCGCTACCTGCACTCCGAGGTCGACACGCTGCGCCGGGTGGAGTTGCTGCGCGAGCTGCGACAGGGCCT
>JAVEDB010000173.1 GCA_030841185.1 Actinomycetota bacterium | reverse complement strand
GCCGCGGGTGAGAGCCCGGTGGTGGAACCGTGACAGCCGGTACCGTCCAGGCTGTGCCAGGGGTCTCGAGGGCGGCCGCCACGGCGGAGCCGGCGGTCGTGCTCGAGGGTGTGACCAAGGTCTACGGGCGCGGCGACCGAGCGGTCGTGGCACTGGACCGGCTGGATCTGACCGTGCGCCGGGGCGAGTTCGTCTGCCTGGTCGGGGCTTCCGGCTGCGGCAAGAGCACGCTGCTGTCGATCGTGTCCGGGCTGGACTCCGCGACGGGCGGCAGCCTCGACACGTTCGGGCGGCATCCCGCGCTGATGTTCCAGGAGTCGGCGCTGTTCCCGTGGCTCACCGTGGCGGCCAACGTCGAGCTCGCGTTGCGGCTGCGCGGCGTCGGTCGCACCGAGCGTCGTCGCCGGGCCGCGGAGCTGCTCGACGTCGTGCACCTCGGCGAGTTCGCCGCGAAGCGGCCGCACGAGCTCTCCGGCGGGATGCGGCAGCGGGTGGCGCTGGCCCGGACCTTGGCGCAGGACAGCGACGTGCTGCTGATGGACGAGCCGTTCGGCGCGTTGGACGCGATGACCCGCGACGCCCTGCACGACGAGCTCGAGCGGATCTGTCGCGAGCGCACGCTGACCGTCGTCTTCGTGACCCACAACGTGCGGGAAGCCGTCCGGCTCGCCGACCGGGTCGTGCTGCTCTCCAGCCGGCCGGGCCGGGTGGTCGCGGAGTTCCCGGTCGACATCGCGCATCCTCGGCGGATCGACTCACCGGAGGTGGCGAATCTCGCCGCGCGGATCACCGACCGCCTGCGTGAGGAGGTGCGTCGTCATGGCCGTTGACAGCCTGCCGTCGCCGGCCGGGCGGGACGGGTCCGCGCTCTCGGGACTGGACGCCCTGGACCTGCCCGGTGCGGCCCCACGGCCGCGGCTCGCCGGGCTCTGGGCAGCGACCTGGCCCAAGCTCGCGGCGGTTGCCCTGACCTTGCTGATCTGGGAGCTCACCGTCCTGTCCGGCTGGAAGCCGAGCTACGTGCTGCCGGGGCCCTGGGCCGTGGCGAAAGAGCTCGGCAGCGAGGTGACGACGAGCACCTTCTGGCACGCCGTCGCGACCACGATGCGACGCGGCCTGATCGGGTTCGCGGTGGCCACCGTGGTCGGCCTCCTGATCGGGATCGCCGTGGCGCGCTTCGCCGTGCTGCGGGCAGCGATCGGCTCGATGATCACCGGTCTGCAGACGATGCCGTCGATCGCGTGGTTCCCGCTGGCCATCCTGCTGTTCCAGATCAGCGAGACGGCGATCCTGTTCGTGGTGGTGCTCGGCGCTGCCCCGTCGATCGCGAACGGCGTCATCTCCGGTGTCGACTACGTGCCACCGGTGCTAAAGCGCGCCGGGCACAACCTGGGCGCCCGCGGCATCACGTTGTACCGGCACGTCATCCTCCCGGCGTCGTTGCCGAGCATCGTGGGCGGACTCAAGCAGGGCTGGGCGTTCGCCTGGCGCAGCCTGATGGCGGGGGAGCTGCTGGTGATCATCGCCGAGCGGCCCGCCCTCGGCGTACGGCTGGATCAGTTCCGCCAGCAGATCGACGCGGTAGGTGTCGTCGCCACGATGGTCGTGATCCTCGTCATCGGCATCCTGGTCGATGTCGCCTTCACGACTGTCAACGAGCGGATCCGCCGACTCTGGGGAGTCGTCGACGGGGCGTAGTTGCGGCCTCCCCACCTGGCCGGCCCCGCGACGGCACAATGACCCGCATGCAGATCTCCGCGCGTGCCGACTATGCCGTCCGCGCGCTCCTCGCGCTCGCCGCCGCCGGAGGGACCGTCACGGCGGAGGCGCTGGCGGCCGAGCAGGCGCTGCCGCGGAAGTTCCTCGAGGCCATCCTCGCCGACCTGCGCCGTGGCGGCCTGGTCACCAGCCAGCGCGGACCCGAGGGTGGCCACCGGCTGGCCCGGCCGGCGACGGAGATCTCGGTGGCGGACGTGATGCGGGCCGTCGAGGGCCCGCTCGCTGAGGTGCGCGGCCAGCGGCCGGAGCACTCCGTCTACGCGGGCGTGGCCGAGCCGCTGCAGACGGTCTGGGTCGCCGTCCGGGCGAGCCTGCGGGCCGTTCTCGACGAGACGTCGCTCGCCGACATCGTCAGCGGCGAGTTGCCCGAACACGTCCAGACCCTCGCGCGTGCGCCGGACGCCTGGTCCCCGCGCTAACGCGCGCGACGGTCGCCGGGTACGCCGATATCCTCGCGGGACCCTGTCAGCCGTTCTGAGGAGCACCTGTGCTGTTGCGGATGTCGAGCCTGTTCCTGCGCACCCTGCGCGAGGACCCGGCGGACGCCGAGGTGCCGAGCCACCGGTTGCTCGTTCGGGGTGGCTACATCAGGCGGGCCGCGCCAGGTGGCTACACCTACCTGCCGCTGGGCTGGCGCGTCTACCGCAACATCGAGCGGGTCATCCGCGAGGAGATGGACGCGATGGGGGCGCAAGAGGTGCACTTCCCAGCGCTCCTGCCGCGCGAGCCGTACGAGCGGACGAACCGGTGGACCGAGTACGGCGACGACATCTTCACCCTCAAGGACCGCAAGGGCGTTGACTACCTCCTCGGCCCGACGCACGAGGAGATGTTCACGCTGCTGGTGAAGGACCTGTACTCCTCGTACAAGGACCTGCCGCTGTGGCTCTACCAGATCCAGACGAAGTTCCGGGACGAGACCCGGCCGCGCGCAGGACTGTTGCGGGGGCGCGAGTTCGTCATGAAGGACTCGTACTCCTTCGACGTCGACGACGCCGGCCTCGACGCGTCGTACAGCGCACACCGTGCGGCGTACATCAAGACGTTCGACCGGCTCGGCCTCGACTATGTGATCGTGGCCGCGATGTCGGGTGCCATGGGTGGCTCGCGCAGCGAGGAGTTCCTCACCCCCGCGGAGTCCGGCGAGGACACCTACGTGCGGTGCACGAACTGCGACTACGCCGCGAACACGGAGGCGGTGCGGGTCCCGGCCCCTGCGTCGTTGGCGTACGACGAGGTGCCGGCCGCGCATGTCGAGGACACGCCGGACACGCCGACCATCGAGACGCTGGTCGCGCTCGCCAACTCGCGGGCCGACCTGCGCCGCAACGACCGTGACTGGACGGCGGCCGACACGTTGAAGAACGTAGTCATCAAGGTGGCGCATCCCGGCGGCAAGACGGAGGTCGTCGCGATCGGTGTTCCGGGTGACCGGGAGGTCGACGTCAAGCGGCTGGCCGCGCAGGTGCATCCCTCGCTCGTCGAGCAGTTCACCGAGACCGACTTCGCCGACAACCCGGGGCTGGTGCGGGGCTACATCGGGCCGGCTGCGCTGGGGGAGCGCAAGCCGGCGGGCGTGCGCTACCTGCTCGACCCCCGCGTGGTGGAAGGCACCCGGTGGATCACCGGGGCCAACGAGGCCGGTCGGCACGTCTTCGACCTCGTGGCCGGGCGCGACTTCGTGGGCGACGGGACGATCGAGGCGGCTGAGGTCCGGGAGGGCGATCCCTGTCCCAATTGCGACAGCGGGACGCTCGTGATGGCTCGCGGCATCGAGATGGGCCACATCTTCCAGCTCGGCCGCAAGTTCGCCGAGGCCCTCGACCTGCGGGTGCTCGATGAGAACGGCAAGCAGGTCGTTGTCACCATGGGCTCCTACGGCATCGGCGTCTCGCGGGCCGTCGCGGCGATCGCCGAGTCCACGCACGACGACCTCGGGCTGTGCTGGCCCCGCGAGGTCGCGCCCGCTGACGTGCACCTGATGGCCACGGGAAAGGACGACTCGGTGTTCGCTGCGGCGGCGACCCTCGCCGACGAGCTGGTTGCCCGCGGGCTGGACGTGCTGTACGACGACCGGCGTGGCGTCTCGCCGGGGGTCAAGTTCAAGGACGCCGAGCTGCTCGGCATGCCGACAATCGTGGTGGTCGGCAAGGGACTGGTGGACGGCGTGGTCGAGCTCAGGGACCGCCGGTCGGGAGACCGCGAGGACGTCGCGGTCGATGCCGCAGTCGATCGCATCACGGCCGCGTGCCGTCCGTGACGGCGCTGCGCCTGCGGTGAGCCCCGTCGACGCGGTCATCTTCGACTGGGGCGGGACGCTCACCCCGTGGCACACCGTCGACCTGCGGGACCAGTGGTCGGCGTACACCCGGGTCTATGACCGCGACCGCGCGGACGAGCTGGCCGGCCTGCTGCTCACCGCGGAAACCGAAGCCTGGCAGGCAGCGCGCGAGCACCAGCGGTCCGGGACGATGGACGAGCTGCTGCGAGGGGTCGGCATCGAGCCGGCGGGCTCGCAGCATGCGGCCGCGCTCGCTGCCTACCAGGAGTTCTGGATTCCCCACACACTGATCGACCCGGACGTCCCTCGGCTGCTCCAGGAGCTCCGCGGTCGCGGGATCAAGGTGGGTGTCCTCTCGAACACGTTGTGGTCGCGGGAGTACCACGAGGAGGTATTCCGCCGCGACGGGATCCTGCATCTCGTCGACGGCGCGGTGTACTCGTCGGAGATCCCCTACACGAAGCCGCATCCCGAGGCCTTCCGCGCGGCGATGGCAGCGGTAGGCGTCGCGGACCCCTCCCGTGTCGTGTTCGTCGGCGACCGGCCGTACGACGACGTCCACGGCGCCAAGGCCGTCGGGATGCGGGCCGTGCTGGTGCCGCACAGCGACATCCCTGCCGAGCAGCGGGGCTCGGTCGAGGGAGAGCCGGACGCGGTCGTCCACCGGCTCGCCGACCTCGTCGGGGTGCTCGACGGCTGGGCCGCGGACGGCTGACGGTGCCCGACCTGTCGACGGTCCTGCTGCTGTGCCTGGCCGCCGGGTTCGCCGGCTGGGTGGACGCCGTCTCTGGTGGCGGCGGGCTCATCCAGCTGCCCGCACTCCTGCTCGCGTTCCCGGGCGCAGCCCCCGTCGCGGTGCTGGCGACCAACAAGCTCGCCAGCATCTGCGGTACGTCGGCGTCGGCCGCGACCTACTACCGGCGGGTGCGGCCGGACCTGCGGACCGCCCTGCCGATGGCCGCGATCGCCCTGGTCGGCGCGGTGCTCGGTGCGCTGTGCGCGTCGGTGCTGCCGGGCCGCGTCTTCCGGCCGCTGGTGCTGGTGCTGCTGGTCGCCGTCGCTGCGTACACGGTGGCCCGCCCGACGATGGGCGCGGTTCAGGAGCTGCGCTGGGGAGGTCGACGGCACCACCTGGCCGCTGGTCTCGGCGGCTTCGCACTCGGTTTCTACGACGGCATCTTCGGACCTGGCACCGGCAGCTTTCTCGTCATCCTGCTGGTGGGGCTGCTCGGCTACTCGTTCCTGCAGGCCTCCGCGAAGGCGCGCATCGTCAACCTCGGCACCAACCTCGGGGCCTTGCTGGTCTTCGTCCCGCAGGGCGCGCCGATGTGGCGGCTCGGCCTGGCCATGGGCGCCTGCAACGTTGGCGGTGCATGGCTTGGTGCGCACACCGCTATCCGTCGGGGCGCGGGTTTCGTGCGGGTTGTCTTCCTCGTTGTCGTTGCCGCCCTGGTCCTGCGACTCGGTTACGCGACGTTCGTCGAACGATGACCGTCGGCGGCTGACCACAGTTGCCAGCCTTCGCAAGAGCGTCCCGGGAGACCGCCGCCTCGCGGCCTCCCGGCTGGGTTAGCCCGGCTCGAGAACAGGGATGGCGGGCCTGGTGTAGCGGTGACCGGTCGGTGAGGTCCAGATCTGGCTCCCGTCCGGCTCCTGCTCGACCGTCCACTCCGTCTCGTGCTTGAGCCGGTGGCAGTGCTTGCAGCGGCAGGTCACGTTGTGAGCGGCAGTGGGCCCCTCGGGGTAGCGCACGGTGTGATCGAGGTCGCAGCGGCGCGCGGGCTGACGGCAGCCGATGCCCGTGCAGGTCTGGTCACGCGCGATGACGTGGTCGGCCAGCACCTGCGGCGGGTCGTGGGTGGTGCGTCCATAGTCCAGCGGCGCTCCGGACTCCGGATCAGTCAGCAGCCGCCGCCAGGTCGCGTCCTTCGACACGCGGCGGACGACGTCGGCGGTGATCGGTCCGTAGCCCGCGAGCTCACCGGGCCCCTCGTCGAGCCCGAGCAGCGTGCTCGCGGAGACCGTCACCTGCAGATGCGGGCGGCGTCCCTTGCGGGTCGGGAGGTCCGCTGCGGCCAGCCTCCGGAAGGCCACATCGGTAAGAACGTCACAGCGCCGCTGGTTGAGCGTTCGCTGGTCACCGGGCGACGTGGCCTTGTCGGCCTGCGCGGTCACCCACGTGAAGAAACCCATCGCGTCAGTGGCGGGCATCGTCGCGATCACCTGCGCCATGCCGTCGTCGAGCGCGACCAGCGCGACTCCCCGCTCACGGACCGCACGCTCGTAGCGGATCTGCGCGGCCGCCGGGTCCGTGCGCTGGACGGCCCGGCGCAATGACTGGCGAAGGCGAGGGCAGGTCTGGTGCGGAGCACGCGGCAGCACGCGTGTCTCCACGAGTTGGGCGTCGGCGTCCGAGAGTGGTGTGGTCGCATCGACGATGGCCCGGGCCTTGCTCACGTCGATGCGCCCGGTCGCCAGGGCCAGCCGGGTCGCGGGAAGCCGGTCGAGCAGAA
>JAVEDB010000104.1 GCA_030841185.1 Actinomycetota bacterium | reverse complement strand
CGACTGGCCGCGGTGGGCCGCGGTCGCGGCTGTCGCGGTGGGTCTCGCAACCGGGTGCTCTGATCCGGATCCGCCGGGCACCCTGCCGAAGACGAGTCCGGTTCCCGTCAGCAGTACCGCCAGCCCTAGCCTCACGCCGTCGACCCCGGCACAGCAAGTAGAAGCGGCCGTACGCACCTACTACGCGCACCTGACGCGTGCATCGGTCACCAACGACACCCGCGTGCTCAAGACCCTGACTGTTACGGCCTGTCCGTGCTACCGCGCGGTTCAGGTGATCGACGCGGGTGCAGCGAGGGGCGAACGGGCACCGGATGCCAAATGGAACGTCGACACGGTGCGTGTGCACGACGTAATTGACACAACGGCAGCTGCTGAGGTGCATTACCGGGTGACCGGCTACGACGTATTGAGCTCATCGGGCAAAGTGCTCGCCCACATCGATCCTCAGACCTCACATCTGGATCTCTCGTTGGTAAAGACCGGCCACGGCTGGGTTATCACAAACGCCTTCGATTTGAACGGATGAATCATGCGCCGGATCTTCCCGTTGCTGCTCGTGAGTGTTCTACAAACCCTGGTGCTGACCGGCGTCGCTCACGCTGACGATTGCAACATCCGGGACAGAAACTGCATCAGCTCCCAGGGCAATCAGCATGACGGGTCGATCGTCACCACTGGTGTGGGCTTCCCCGGCCTCGGCCAGGGCAGCGACCTCTTCAAGGCGACCCAACAAAGTTCCACCTGCCAGGACTGCGAGTGGAGCATCGTCCCCGCGTGCCAGCAGACAAGCCCGAACGCTGCCGACCTCACCTGCGCGAACGCGGCAGTCAGCTGCACGACCCCAGGCGAACTCCGCTACCGCGTCTACCTGCGCCATTCCGGCGGCCCATGGCAGATCCAGGGCTCCGTGTGCCTCGCGTCGAAGGACCGGCCTCCGACAGTCGCGGACGTCGGCGCAGCCGTGCGGGCGCGCGTCGTCAACTACCTGCCAGCCGCCCACCCGTCGTTCCAACCGCGGGCCGGCGGGATCGTCAACCTGGCCACCGTCTTCAGCGCGGGCGAGTCGAGGACGTTCACCACACCAGCCTTCGATGTACTCGGCTTCTCCGTCGTGGTGACCGGGCGAGCTCACTGGACCTGGACCTTCGACGACGGCGTCGTACGCGAGTTCACGACACCCGGCGGCCGCTACCCGGACATGTCGGTGAGCTACACCTACCGGGGGCCGGGCGACCGACAAGTGACGGTCACGACCTTCTGGCAGGCGGACTACACCGTCAACGGCGACGGACCGTTCCCGGTCCCAGGACCGGAGCTGTCGAAGACGGCCGGTCCGATCACCGTCCCCGTGCGCGAAGCCCGGTCCGAGCTCGTCGGCGGATAGCAGCCGCCGGGGATCCTCGAAGATCACTAGTTCCGGGCAAAATCTCGAGCGGGCTCCGCTTTCTGCCCCGAACTAGCGATCTTGTGGTGGGGGCAGCCGCGGCTGTGACGCGTAGGCTCCGGCAGCGTGCCCGGTCGCACCCTCATCGTCACCAACGACTTCCCTCCCCGCGTCGGCGGGATCGAGTCGTTCGTTCTCGCAATGGCGACCCGGATGCCCCCCGAGCGGGTCGTCGTCCATACGGCGCGGCAGCCCGGAGACGCGGCGTTCGACGCCACCCTGCCCTTTCCCGTGATCCGTGACCCCGCCCGCCGGATGCTCCCGACACCCGGCATCACCCGTCGCTCGGTGGCGATCGCCCGGGACATGGACTGCGACTCGGTCTGGTTCGGTGCGGCGGCACCACTAGGACTCATGGCGAGTCAGCTCAGGGGCGAAGGAGGTGTGCGGCGTACCGTCGCGACGACTCACGGCCACGAGGTCTGGTGGGCGTCCACACCGGGCACCCGACAAGCCTTGCGGCGCATCGGTGACACCAACGATGTGCTGACCTACCTCGGCGATTTCACCCGGCGGCGCATCGGTGCAGCCCTGTCCCCGGGAGCCGCCGCCCGCATGGTGCACCTTCCTCCGGGCGTCGACGACGCCACCTTCCACCCGGGTGTCGACGGCGCGCCGGTGCGCACCCGCTTCGCCCTCGGCCAACGACCCGTGGTGGTCTGCATCTCCCGGCTGGTGGCCCGCAAGGGTCAGGACATGCTGATCCGCGCCCTGCCCGCCATCCGGCAGCGCGTGCCCGACGTCGCCGCGCTGATCGTGGGGGACGGGCCCGAGTCGTCTCGGCTGCACCGGCTCGCCGAGGAGCTCGGGTTGCAGCAGTCGGTGGTCTTCGCCGGCGCGAAGCCGTGGTCGGAGCTGGCCGCCTACTACGCCGCCGGTGACGTCTTCTGCATGCCGACCCGCACCCGGAAGGCGGGCTTCGAGGTCGAAGGTCTCGGCATCGTCTACCTGGAAGCGTCGGCGACCGGGCTACCGGTCGTCGCCGGCAACTCCGGCGGAGCGCCCGACGCGGTGATCGCCGGCAAGACGGGGTACGTCGTCGACGGCCGCTCGGCCGAGCAGATCGCCGCTCGCGTGGGGGACCTGCTGCTCGACAAGGAGACCGCCGCACGCATGGGCGCCGCCGGTCGCGCCTGGGTCGAGGCCGAGTGGCGCTGGGACGACCTGGCGGCGCGACTGCAAGGGCTGCTCACCGGCTGACGTGAGACGACGCTCAGCGCGTGACGGGAACCCGTCGTGGCGTCAGCAGGAAGGCCGCGAGGTAGAGCAGAGCGGTCAGTACCAACAGGTTGCGGTAGCCGGTGAGTAGCGCGAGGTACTCGAGACAGCCCCCGACCATCGCCCCGAGGATGTTCACCGCGAACGCCGCCCGGGAATCTTCCGTCGTCGCGAACCGCTTCGCGAACGCCACGTTGGCGAAGTAGATCGGTGTGAACGCCAGGATCACCGCCGCCGGCACCCGAGGGATCAGCGGCAGGTCGAGTAGCAGCGAGTTGGGCACGAGGTATGCGACGAGCAACGATGCGGCGATCGCGACGTACACGGTGCGGAGGGGTGGCGTGCGCCGGCGCCTCGTGGTCTCGACCGCGAGCAGTACGGCGAGGAGGACCCCCGCGAAGACGATCGCGTTGACCACCCACGTCGTACCGAACAACAGCGCGAACGACGTGATGTTCTTCGTCTCGAGCAACAAGAATGCCGCACCCATGAAGAACAGGTCGCTATAGGCACGCATCCCTCGGAACGGGCCGGACAGCACGCGGACGCACAGCAGGCTGAGCAGCAGGATGCCTCCGAGCGACAGCAGGTAGAGCGCCGGCAGCGAGGATCCGAAGAAGTACACGAACGGCCGGTCGTCGGTCGCGGGCGCAGTGCGCTCAGCCGCGAGCGGCGGCTGGTCCTGCGCACAGCTCTGGTCACCCGCGGTCAGACCGGCGGCGATCACGGCCTGACCTCCACCGGACCCGACCCGGTCCACGCACGGGTCGTGGCCGAAGACGTCGGCCACGGTGCCGGCCAGCCGGTCGATCAGCCGGTCCTCGCGGTAGTAGTTGTACATCGCGAAACCGCCACCGGGCGCGAGGTGGTCCCGGGCGGCCACGACCGCTTCCTTGGTGAACAGGTAGGACTCCAGGCGGATCGCACTGGCACCGCTGACGAGCACAAGGGAGTCCGGCAGCGCGAAGAGGATCAAGTCGTACGTCGAGTGCGACTGTTCGAGGAAAGCCCGTCCGTCGTTGACGTAGGCACGCACCCGCGGGTCCTGGTAGGGGTGGTCGGGATGGCGCTGCTGGCCGATCTGCAGGATGCGCGGATCGATCTCCACGGCATCGACGTGCCGGGCCCCCTTCGCCAACGCGATCGCGACATCGCTGCCTGATCCGGCGCCCACGATGAGCACCCGGTTCAGCCGGTGGCCCGCGAAGCGCTCATAGGGGATGCCGTACTGCGGCTCCTCCTGCAGACGCAGGGCGGCGCTGCGCATCACCTGATGGGGCACGCCGTTGACGGAGATGCGCAACTGATCCGCGCCGTTGGGTCCGGGCACCTGGTCGGTCGTCACCTTGTAGTACGGCGACCAGGTCACCCCGACGGTGGTGCTCTCGAAGAACAGCAGGACGACGAGCACGGTCACCGCGACCCCGACGAGGACGCTGAGCCGGTGCCAGAGCAGGACCACGAACGCCGCGGCCACGATCAGCCCCCACACCAGCGACGGCGCGCGGAGGAAGGACAACGCCGTGAACGCCGCGATGCCGGCGAGGCTGCCCATCAGGTCGAGGCGGTAGGCGTCCAGCGGGGGCATTCCCTGGAAGCAGCGCCCCACCGCCTCCGCCGGCCCCAGCAGGACCGCCGCGACGGCCAGGAAGATCAACGGCAGCGTCAGCCACGCGGGCGGGCCGCTCGGATCGGTGCTCGTGAAGTAGATGATCTGGTCGCTGGAGCGGTTGATCCGCACCGGCGCGAACGTGACGAGCGCCACCAGCCCGGCCAGGACGACCGGCGACCACTGCAGCGCGGTGTGCTCAGTCCGGGCGAGCAGGAAGCCCAGCCCGATGCCGAGAAACGACCCGAGCAGCACGAAGTTGGTGAAGTAGGACAGGTGGACGACGTTGGACCCGAGCCAGCGGATCAACGCCAGCTCGAGGAACAGCATCAGCCCGCTGGCGAGCAGCAGGCGGTGCTGTTGCCTCACGCGCCGGTGTCAGCAGGCACTGCTGGTGTGCTGGTCGATGCATGTGGTGCTGTCCTCGAACATCCCCTTGACCTGCCCGCCCAACGCGTAGACGGCAGCCACGATCACCGCGGCCACGGCCACCAGGATCAAGCCGTACTCAACGGCGCTCGCGCCGGCGTCGCTGCGCGCACGCACGACGTCGGTCGTCTCCACCTGCGAGCCGGCCACGGCTGATCCTTCCGAGATCACAGGCGGCTGTCGACCGGAACGGCCCGGTCCCCCCTGCGCGATGATTCTCGTGCGATGGGCGCACGGTCGTGCACAAACGATCAGCAGGTCCCCGCGGTGGAGGTGCCCTTGCTCTTGATGTTGTTGCAGGTGTCGTTGAACGTTTTGTTCACGAGCGTCCCCAGGGCGAAGACCACGACCACGATCAGCGCCGCGATCGCGGCGACGAGGAGGCCGTACTCCACGGCTGAGGCGCCGTCGTCTCCGCGACGGACGTCCTTGCGGATCTTGGTGAGCATGGGCGGGGCCTCCGAGGTGGGGAAAATATGACATATCGGGTGCTGGGCCCCCCTCGAGCCCAGCTCTGCCCCGTCAGGATCTCGGTGTCCGGCTCGTCCCACCATCGCTCGGGTGGTCAGTTTTGACTCAGCCGAACGGATGATGCCTCAGCGTGCATCGTCAGCCGGGTTGGTGATCAGGCCGAGCCGCATCGCGGTCATCAACGCCTGCGCCCGGTTGCCGGCACCGAGCTTCTCGTAGACCTTCGAGATGTGGGTCTTCGTCGTGGACTCGCTGATGAACAGCTGCTTGGAGATGGCGGACACCCCGAGGCCATCGGCGAGCAGGCCGAGGACCTCCTTCTCGCGCGGGCTCAGCTGCGGACCGGTGGGGGTCAGCCGCCGCTGCATGGCCCCGGCCAGGTCGCCCGCGGTGAACGCATGGGGAGAGACGGCCGCGTGCCGGGCGGCCGCGATGACGTCCTCGGCGGGCGCGTCCTTGGGGACGAATGCCGACGCGCCGGCCTCGAGGGCCCCGAAGAGCTGGTCGTCCCCGGCGTACATCGTGAGGATCACGATGCCCATCGACGGGTGGGCATCGCGGACCTTGCGGGCGGCGTCCAGGCCGCTCCCGTCCGGCAGCCGCACGTCGAAGACCGTCACGTCAGGGGAGTGCTCGGCGATCACGCTCAGCGCCTCGGCGACCGACCCGGCCTCTCCGACGACGGCGAAGTCATCGGTGCGCTCGAAGGCCCGGCGCAGACCCTGCCTGATCAGCTCGTGGTCGTCGACGAGAACAACGGTTGTCGGCACCCCGCCACCCTAGCCCCGGGCCGGTACCGGACCCAGCGACACTTCGACCGTCGTGCCACCACCGGCCCGGTTGCGCACCGAGAGGCGGGCACCGATGCGCTCGGCGCGCTCCCGCATCACCTCGAG
>JAVEDB010000089.1 GCA_030841185.1 Actinomycetota bacterium | reverse complement strand
GTGGTCTGCGCGTCACGATGCAGAAGCTCGACCCCTATCTCAACGTCGACCCCGGCACGATGAACCCCTTCCAGCACGGCGAGGTCTTCGTCACCGACGACGGCGCCGAGACCGACCTCGACGTCGGCCACTACGAGCGGTTCCTCGACCGGGACCTGCACGGGTCGGCCAACGTGACGACCGGGCAGATCTACTCGACGGTGATCGCCAAGGAGCGCCGGGGCGAGTACCTCGGCGACACCGTCCAGGTGATCCCGCACATCACCAACGAGATCAAGGCACGCATCCGGGCGATGGCCGGCGACGACGTCGACATCGTGATCACCGAGATCGGCGGCACGGTCGGTGACATCGAGTCGCTGCCGTTCCTCGAAGCCGTCCGCCAGGTGCGACACGACGTCGGCCGCGACAACGTCTTCTTCCTGCACATCTCCCTGGTGCCCTACATCGGCCCGTCCGGCGAGCTGAAGACAAAGCCCACGCAGCACTCCGTCGCCGCGCTCCGGTCGATCGGCATCCAGCCCGATGCCATCGTCTGCCGGTCCGACCGCGAGATCCCCGCCAGCGTCAAGCGCAAGATCTCGCTGATGTGTGACGTCGACGAGGAGGCCGTCGTCGCCGCGGTCGACGCTCCCTCCATCTACGACATCCCGAAAGTGCTGCACAGTGAGGGGCTCGACGCCTACGTCATACGCCGGTTGGGATTGCCGTTCCGCGACGTCGAGTGGACGGCCTGGGACGAGCTGCTGCGCCGGGTGCACCATCCCGCCAACGAGGTGACCGTCGGACTGGTGGGGAAGTACGTCGACCTGCCCGACGCCTACCTCTCGGTGACCGAGGCACTCCGCGCGGGCGGCTTCGCCAACGACTGCAAGACGGTCCTGAAGTGGATCGCCTCGGACGACTGCCAGACCCCCGAGGGAGCCGCTCGCCAGCTGGCCGGAGTGGACGCGGTGTGCATCCCGGGAGGTTTCGGCGTACGCGGCATCGAGGGCAAGCTCGGCGCCGTCCGCTACGCCCGTGAGAACCGGATCCCCTTGCTCGGGCTGTGCCTGGGACTGCAGTGCATGGTGATCGAGTACGCGCGGACCGTGGCGGGACTCGAAGGGGCGAACTCCACCGAGTTCGATGACGCGACCCCGCACCCGGTCATCGCGACCATGGCCGACCAGCGCGACGTCGTCGCGGGGGAGCGGGACATGGGCGGCACCATGCGGCTCGGGCTCTACCCGGCCAAGCTCGCGGAAGGCTCGATCGCGCGGGAGGTCTACGGCGCGCCGTACGTCGAGGAGCGGCACCGGCATCGGTACGAGGTGAGCAACGCGCACCGCGGCCTGCTCGAGGACGCCGGGCTGGTGTTCTCCGGGACGTCGCCGGACGGGCGGCTGGTGGAGTACGCCGAACTGCCCCGGGACGTGCATCCCTACTTCATTGGCACCCAGGCGCACCCCGAGTTCCGGTCCCGCCCGGCGCGGGCACATCCGCTGTTCGCCGGCCTGGTAGCGGCCGCCCTGGCCTGCAAGGAGGGGGCCCATCGGGTCGACCTGACCGCGGTCTCCAGCGCTCCCGCTTGATGGCCGGCTCGGTCCCTGCGGACGAGGTTCGTGACGAGCCGGCGGACCTGAAGGTGGTCGCGTCGGACACGGTCTTCGACGGCATGGTGTGGGACGTCCGGCGTGACACGGTCGAGCTCGGCGACGGCCAGACGGTCACCCGCGAGCTCCTCGAGCACACCGGGGCCGTCGGCATCCTGGCGCTGGACGAGCAGGACCGGGTGCTGTTGGTGCGCCAGTACCGCCATCCCGTCCGCCGCTACCTGTGGGAGCCGCCCGCCGGTCTGCTCGACGTGGCCGGTGAGGACCCGTTCGAGGCGGCCAAGCGCGAGCTCGCCGAGGAAGCGCACCTGCGGGCGGACGACTGGCACGTGCTCGTCGACTACGTCAACTCCCCGGGGGGCAGCACGGAGGCGCTCCGCTGCTACCTGGCGCGGGGGCTGCACCCCGTCGCCGAGGCCGACCGGCACGTCGGCCACGGCGAGGAACGCGACATGCCCGTCGCCTGGGTGCCGCTGGACGAGGCGCGCGAGCTCGTCCTCGCCGGCCGGTTGCACAACCCCACCGCCGTGTGCGGCATCCTCGCCGCCCACGCCGCACGCGAGCTCGGCTGGGCTCCGTTGCGGCCGGCGGACGCTCCCTGGCCGGAGCGCTCACCAGGCCGGCGCCGCAGCCGTCACTGAGCCGGGACCTTGCGGCGCAGGCCGAGGTCGTCGAGCTCGAGCTGGGCGAGGGTCTGCACGACCTCCGGGTCGCGGGCCCGCCAGCCCTCGACCAGCCCGCCGACCCGGCGGGAGGTCCGGGCCAGCTCCGGTAGCGGGCGCGCGGCGAGGGCGCGGAGCGCGAACAGGTCGTCTGCGCCAGTCTCGGTCTTCATCAAGCGGGACGCGGCAGAGGCGGCGAGGACCCACGCGACCCGGCGGGGGAGCCACAGGCCGAGGACCACGATGATGGGCGCCACGGCGAGGAGGATCCCGGCGAGCACCGCGAGTCGACCGACGGCGTCCTGGTAGGACTGGGCCGCGTCGGCCAGGTCCCCGCCTGACGCGGCGGCCCGGTCGAAGGGCTCACGCAGCTTGTCGCCCGCGAACGGCACGTCGCCGAGGCTGCTGCCCGCGTCCTGCAGCCCGTGCTGCAGGGATCGACCGGCCTCCTCAGCTTTCTGGCCGGGGACGGCGAGTCCGAGAACCAGGTCGTGCAGGGCGTGGCCGAGCCACGCCCACAGCGCGATCCACGCGAGGACGAGCACGTCGCCCAGCGCTTGGTTGGTGGCGTGGGCAGGGCGATCGGCGTAGAGCTTCATGGTGGGGACCTGCCCGACTGATGCCCGGATGATGCCTACCGGACCGGCCGTTCAGTCCCACTCGGGCCTCCGTCGCAGCACCCGTGGGAGCACGATGAAGGCCTCAGCCTCCAGGGCCGCAACGGTGATGCGGGCCAGGTCCCGGGCGGTGGGGAAGCAGAGGAAGCGCGGTTCCCAGGTCGGCCGGTACTTCGCATTGGCCCGGTACAGCGACTCGATCTGCCAGAAGTGCGAGGCCCCGAGCAGGCAGCGCCGCCACAGGCGCAGGACGGGCCCGGCTCCGAGCCGGCCGCCGCGTTCGAAGACTGCCCGGAAGACCGCGAAGTTCAGGGAGATCCGCGTGATCCCGTGGCGCTTGCAGTCAGCGACCAGTTCGGCGATGAGCAGCTCGACGACGCCGTTGTCCGCGGCGGGGTCGCGGCGCATGAGATCCAGCGAGAGGCCGTCCCGACCCCAGGGCACGAGGTGCAGCAGCCCCACGAGCGTGCCGTCGGCGTCCCGCGCCCGCACCACCCGGCAGTCGTGGTCGGTCGGGTCCCCGAGGCGGCCCAGGGCCATGGCGAAACCGCGTTCGGTGGCGGTCCCGCGCCAGTCGTCGGCCGCGTGAACGATCTCGGACAGCTCGTCCGCACGGAGCTCACCCGCCATCGAGACCTCGACGGTGATGCCCTGGCGGCAGGCCCGGTTCACCGCCTGGCGGACGGTTCGCATGGCACGCCCCTCCAGGGTGAAGTCCTCGGCATGCACGATGGCCTCGTCGCCCAGCTCCAGGGCGTCCAGGCCGGACCGGTGGTAGGCGTCGGCGGCCTGCTCGCTCGCTCCGAGCACCGCGGGCACCCAGGCATAGCGCCGGGCTTCGCCCAGCCAGGCGTCGATCGCACCCGGCCAGGCCTCGGGGTCCCCCAACGGGTCACCCGCCGCCAGGCTGACGCCGCCGATGACCCGGTAGGTGACCGCTGCCTTGCCCGACGGTGAGAAGACCACCGACTTGTCGCGGCGGAGCGAGAAGTAGCCGAGGGAGTCCTGGTGGCCGGGCCTGGCCAGCAGGTCGCGCACTGCGGTCTCGTCGTCCGCATCGAGCGGCCGCGGTCCGCCGGCGGGCCGCAGCAGTGAGGCCAGAGTCAGCGCAAGGACCACACCGCCGAGCAGGGCGAGGGCGACCGACACCTCGCCGGCGCGCTCCGAGCTGTGGAAACGAACCGGGCCCTCAACCCCCACCAGGCCGAGCACGACGTGCTCCAGAAGCTTTCGGACGCCGGGTGACCCGATCTCCGCGTCAGGGTCGGCAAGGACCACGGCCAGACCGACGGCAGTCGCCACCGCCCACGACCCGAAGAACACGGCGACCGTGTGCTGCCGGGACCGCGGGTCGGGTCGGCCGGTGAACGCGTCCCGCGTCCACACGAGCAGCGCCAGCAGCGCGCCGGTGAGGACCGCTTCTTCGACGTCGAGTCCCTTGAGCAGGTGCAGCACCACGGTCGCCGCGGCCAGCGCGATGGCCAGCGCCCATGCCCGACGCTTTCGCCGGCGCAGCCCGCCGGCGAGCATGAGCAGCATGACGCCGGCCGCGACGGTGGCCGCCTGCGCCGCCTCCGGGCCGTACGCCGGAATCAGCTCGGTCAACAGGGAGAGCCGTCGGGTGAGCCCCGGACGGAGCGCGCTGATGATGCTGACCAGCCCGACCAGTGCGACCGCACGGGAGGCCCAGGTCGGCGCCCAGGCGTGCCGGCCGGGTGGGCCGTCGGTCCCGCTCGGGTCGGCCGTTGACCGGGCTCGCGCGGGCGTAGCCCTCGTGACCATGCCGCTATGGTCCTCCCTTTTCCTGGACCAGACCCTGCCCATCCTCCCGCCCTCGGATCGGGGGCCGCACTAGACTCCGCCAGGCCGCGCTGAGCCGCGGCACCAGCGTCCGACAATGGCGTCGGGCCCAGAGCGTCGAAGGACGTTGATAGCCGTGAAGGTCGGCATCCCGCGCGAGGTCAAGAACCACGAGTACCGCGTCGCCATCACCCCCTCCGGCGCGCACGAGCTGGTCCGCCACGGGCACGAGGTGTACGTCGAGGTGGATGCGGGCCTGGGCTCCTCCATCCCGAACGCGGACTTCGAGGCCGCGGGCGCCACGATCCTGAAGACCGCCGACGACGTGTGGGAGACCGGCGAGCTCATCCTGAAAGTGAAGGAGCCGATCGCCGAAGAGCACCACCGGATGCGCAAGGGCCAGACGCTCTTCACCTACCTGCACCTGGCGGCGTCGAAGGAGTGCACCGATGCGCTTGTGGAGCAGGGAGTCACCGGCATTGCCTACGAGACGGTCGAGCTGCCGGACAGGTCACTTCCGCTGCTCGCTCCGATGTCCGAGGTCGCGGGTCGGCTGGCGCCCCAGGTCGGCGCGCACACTCTGATGCGGGCGGAGGGTGGCCGCGGCATCCTCATGGGCGGGGTCTCCGGCGTCTACGCCGCCAAGGTCGTGGTGATCGGTGCCGGCGTCTCGGGCATGAACGCGGCTGCGATCGCCCTCGGTATGCAGGCCGAGGTGCTGCTGCTCGACAGGAACATCCAGCGACTCCGGGAGGTCGACCGGATTTACCAGGGCCACATGCAGACCGTCGCCTCCAATACCTACGAGATCGAGCGTGCCGTGCTCGACGCCGACCTCGTCATCGGCGCGGTGCTCGTCCCTGGCGCGAAGGCGCCCACATTGGTGAGCAACGAGCTGGTCAGCCGGATGCGGGCCGGATCGGTGCTCGTCGACATCTCCATCGACCAGGGTGGGTGCTTCGAGGACTCGCATCCGACGACGCACGACGATCCGACTTACCGGGTGCACGAGTCCGTCTTCTACTGCGTGGCCAACATGCCAGGTGCGGTCCCGCACACCTCGACGTACGCGCTGACCAACGTGACGCTGCCCTACGCGGTGGAGCTCGCCGACCGGGGCTGGCGCGAGGCCCTGCGGCGGGACCCCGCCCTGGCCCTGGGGCTCAACACCTACGACGGGCACATCACCTACGGCCCGGTGGCCGAGGCCCACGGCGCCGAGGTGCTCGACCTCGACGAGGTGCTGCGCTGAGCGTTGCCGCCCCCGTGGCCCCCGCGACGCCGATGCAGACGGCGCTGCGGGCGTACCTCGACCACCTGACGGTGGAGCGCGGCCTGGCGAGCAACACCCTCTCGTCGTACCGGCGCGACCTGCGGCGTTACCTCGGGCATCTCGCGGCCCGCGACGTCACCGAACCCGGGCGGGTGGGCGAGCCGGACGTCAGCGCCTTCCTGCTCGCGCTCCGCGAGGGCGAGCAGGACCACCCACCGCTCGCGGCCACGTCCGCCGCGCGAGCTGTCGTCGCCGTCCGCGGCTTCCACCGCTTCCTGCTCCGCGAGGGACTGACCTCGACCGACCCGGCGACCGGGGTGCGGCCCCCCTCGCCGCCCAAGCGGCTGCCCAAGGCCATCACGGTCGAGGAGGTCGAGGCGCTGCTGGAGGCCGCCGGCGCCGACCAGACGCCGAGGGCGCTGCGCGACCGCGCGCTGCTGGAACTGCTCTACGGGTGCGGCGCGAGGATCTCCGAGGCCGTCGGTCTCGACGTCGACGAGCTCGACCTCGAGTCGGGGACGGTCAAGCTGCGCGGAAAGGGCCGCAAGGAGCGGATCGTGCCGCTCGGCTCGTATGCGCGCAGCGCGGTGGACAGCTACCTGATACGGGCGCGTCCGGTGCTGTCGGCCGGTGGCACCGGGCGAGTGGCCTCGCCCGCCGTCTTCCTCAACGCCCGCGGCGGGAGGCTGTCCCGGCAGAGCGCGTGGACGGTCCTGCGTGCGGCCGCGGGACGCGCGGGGCTGCGCGACGACGTACGCCGGGAGATCTCCCCCCACACGTTGCGCCACTCCTTCGCCACCCATCTGCTTGACGGTGGGGCCGACGTCCGCGTCGTCCAGGAGCTGCTCGGTCACGCCTCGGTGACCACGACGCAGGTCTACACGCTGGTGACAGTGGAACGGCTCCGCGAGGTCTACGCCGTCGCTCACCCGCGCGCCCGGCAATAAGGCGCGGAAACCGCGGACACGCTCGGCGTGGCGCCGGGGCCGTCGGGTTCTCGCTGCCTACTGTCGACCCAAGGTCGGTACGGCGATAGACCGACGAGTCGACAAAGGGACGGAGAACGGCTTGTGAGCACCCAACCGTTCGAGACGTTGAGTGTGGCCGCGGGGACGTCGGTCGAGGACGCCCCGCTGGAGGTGTCCGTGGACACTTCGGCGGCGGCGGCGACGGCACCGACCTCGGGCCGGCCGATCGGCCCGACGGGACGGCCGATGCCGGTCTTCCCGGAGCCCGCAACGTTGGAGAAGCACGGTCCGGCGCGCATCGTCGCGATGTGCAACCAGAAGGGTGGCGTCGGCAAGACGACCACCACGATCAACCTCGGCGCATGCCTCACCGAGTACGGCCGTCGGGTGCTGCTCGTCGACTTCGACCCGCAGGGGTCGTTGTCCGTCGGGCTGGGGATCAACCCGAACGAGATCGACCGCAGCGTCTACAACCTGCTGATGGACCGGGACTGCAAGGTCGAGGACGTGGTCCTCAAGTCCAACATCCCGGGGCTCGACGTCCTGCCGAGCAACATCGACCTGTCCGCCGCCGAGGTACAGCTGGTGACGGAGGTGGCCCGCGAGCAGGTACTGGCACGGGTGCTGGCGCCGGCCATGGCCGACTACGACTTCATCATCATCGACTGCCAGCCGTCCCTCGGCCTGCTGACCGTCAACGCCCTCACCGCCGCACACGGCGTCATCGTCCCGATGGAGTGCGAGTTCTTCGCCCTCCGCGGCGTCGCGATGCTGGTGGAGACGATCCAGAAGGTCCAGGAGCGGCTCAACCCGGTCCTGGAGATCGACGGCCTGCTGGCCACGATGTACGACTCGCGCACCGTGCACTGTCGCGAGGTCCTGGCGCGGCTCGTGGAGGCCTTCGAGGACAAGGTCTTCCACACGGCGATCAGCCGGACGGTGCGTTTCCCCGAGACGACGGTGGCAGGCGAGCCGATCACGACCTTCGCGACAAGCTCCGGCGGGGCCTACTCCTACCGTCAGCTCGCCAAGGAGGTGCTTGCTCGGTGCCCGGCCCAGTGAGCGACGCCGCAGGGGAGGACGAGCGCGCGCCGGCCCCCGTCCATCGGCTGCGCCCGAGCAGCCATGCCGACAGCCGCGGGACCAGCGGCCGGGAGCGGCACGAGGAGAAGATCACCGTCTACGTCTCGTCGGAGGAGCTGTTCGCTCTCGAGCGGGCGCGGCTGGTCCTGCGGGCCGAACACGGCATCGCCGTCGACCGGGGCCGGATGGTCCGGGAGGCGGTGGCGGAGCTGCTCGTGGACCTCGAGGCACACGGCGACGAGAGCATCCTCGTGCGCCGGCTGCACCGCTGACCGCCCGCCCGGAGAGGCACCTGGGCCTCGTGCTCGACTACCGTGCCTCCGTGACCGAGGAAACCGCTGCTCCGCTACGTCACGAGGCGGACGACGGCGCTTTCCAGGTGCACCTCGGCGAGGTGTTCGACGGACCGTTCGACCTGCTCCTGGGGCTGATCGCCAAGCACCGGCTGGACGTGACCGAGGTCGCGCTCGCCAAGGTCACCGACGACTTCATCGGTCACATCCGCGCCCGGGGGAGCGAGTGGGACCTGGGGCAGGCCACCGAGTTCCTCGTAGTCGCGGCGACCCTGCTCGACCTCAAGGCTGCCCGGCTGCTGCCCAGCGGCGAGGTGGAGGACGAGGAAGACCTCGCACTGCTCGAGGCCCGTGACCTGCTGTTCGCCCGGCTGCTCCAGTACCGCGCCTACAAGGAGGCCGCCGCGGTCTTCGCGCGGCGGATGGGCGAGGAGCGCGGCCGCCACGCGCGCGCCGTCACCCTCGAGCCGCACTTCGCCGGGCTGCTGCCCGAGGTGCTGCTCGGGATCGGGCCCGAGCAGCTGGCGGTCCTCGCGTCGCAGGCGCTGACGCCGCGACCGGTGCCGACGGTGTCCATGGACCACTTGCACGCGACGCGGGTCAGCGTCCGGGAGCAGGCGGCGATCCTGGTGGCAGCACTGCGCCGGTCGCGGTCGAGCACCTTCCGGGCCCTCACTGCCGACTGCGACGGGGCGGTCTACGTGGTGGCCCGGTTCCTTGCGCTGCTCGAGCTCTTCCGCGAAGGCGCGGTCATGTTCGACCAGGTCTCGCCGCTCGGCGAGCTGCACATCCGGTGGACCGGCACCGACGACGGGGACATCGGTGTCACCGACGAGTTCGACACCCAGCAGACGGAGGCCGCCGATGACGACCAACGATGACCACCCTGACCTGCGGACGGCCCTGGAGGCCATCCTCATGGTGGTCGACGAGCCGGTCAGCGAGGTCCTCCTCGCCCAGGTGGTCGAGACCCCGACCGAGCAGGTCGCGGCGGCCCTGCGGGCGCTCGCTGCGGAGTACGACGAGGCGGGTCGCGGCTTCGAGCTGCGCGAGGTGGCCGGCGGCTGGCGGTTCTACACCCGGGCGTCCTGCTCGGCGTACGTCGAGAGGTTCGTGCTCGACGGCCAGCAGGCGCGCCTCACCCAGGCCGCGCTGGAGACCCTTGCCGTGGTCGCCTACCGACAGCCGGTGAGCCGGGCCCGGGTGTCCGGGGTCCGCGGCGTCAACGTCGACGGAGTGATCCGGACGCTCGTGGCCCGCGGCCTGGTTGCCGAGGCGGGTCACGACGGGGAGAGCGGCTCGATCCTGTACCGCACGACGCCCTACTTCCTCGAGCGGCTCGGGCTGCGCGATCTCGACGAGCTGCCCGACCTCGCGCCGTTCCTGCCCGACCTGCCGGACCTGCAGGGGCTCGACGAGGGACTCGACGACGAGACCACCGACGCGCCCGACCGGGCATGACGGACCAGCCAGCGGAGGGGATGCGCCTGCAACGGGTGCTCGCCGCTGCCGGGCTCGGCAGCCGACGCGCCTGCGAGCAGCTGATCGACGAGGGCCGGGTCGAGGTCGACGGCGCGATCGTGCGGACCCAGGGCGTCCGCGTCGACCCCGAGCGCGCGGTGATCCGGGTCGACGGGATGCGCATCGCTTCCGCCCCCGACCACGTCTACCTGGCGTTGAACAAGCCACGGGGCGTCGTCAGCACGATGAGCGACCCGCAGGGCCGGCCCTCGCTGCGGGACTACATCGGCGAGCGCACCGCGCGCCTGTTCCACGTGGGGCGACTCGACGCCGACACTGAGGGACTGCTGCTGCTGACCAATGACGGCGAGCTGGCCCATCGGCTGTCGCACCCGTCGTACGAGGTCGTCAAGGTCTACCTCGCGGAGGTCCAGGGCCCGGTGGCGCGGGATGTCGGGAAGAGGTTGAAGGCCGGGATCCAGCTGGAGGACGGCATCGTTTACGCCGATCGCTTCCGGGTCGTCGACACCTCCGGTGGCCGGTTCATGGTCGAATTGTCGTTGCACGAGGGTCACAAGCACGTTGTCCGGCGCATGCTCGAGGAGGTCGGCCATCCGGTGAGCCGGCTCGTGCGCACCGATGTCGGCCCGGTGTCGCTCGGGAACCTCAAGGTGGGCAAGCACCGCAAGCTCAGCCAGCAGGAGATCGGCG
>JAVEDB010000077.1 GCA_030841185.1 Actinomycetota bacterium | reverse complement strand
AGCTGATCCCCAACTGGTCCGACCATGCGAACGGCTTGCCGACTGGGTTCACCGATATTGCCTACGACGTCACTACTCTCGGCCTTGCAGCGAACCCACGCCAGGTGAAGCGCTTCATCAACTCTCTACTCGTCCTGCTCCGTATAGCCGAACGCCGGTCGGCGCAACCTGATCCGAGGTTGATCGCGGGTCTGGTGGGACTTCAGCTCCGGTGGCCAGCAGAATTTCAGGACCTGGCCGATGCGGTGTATGCGGGCGATCCGGCGCCACTGGAAGGAATCACCGGCTCCGAGAACCCGGACCTGGCGAGGTACGCGGAAGCTCTCTTCCGGTCACATCCGGCATCGGAGGACTTGCGAGCAGTTCTTCAACTCACCGAGTCCGTGGCGCAGCCGGAGACCTACAGCGGCTACGACACGGGCGAATACGACTCGGCTGGCGGAGGCGCAGACGAGGTTCGCAAGACCGTCATTGCCGAGATAACCGACGCACTGGTGAAGCGAGGCTTTGTAGAAGCAGATACGCGGCTTCGAATCTTCCGGCACCCACAGTTGCCGGACTACCGAATCAAGATTGGGAAGACAGTCATTCGGTTTGAAGGCAAGGAGCCCAATGGTCGCTGGTTACTCGGTGTGTCAAAGTTGCTTACTCGTGACGGCACCGACGCGCTGGAGATGATCAACGATCTTCAACAGCTGAAGGCGCAGACTGATGCTGGAATCAGCGCGCGTTACGGGGTCGACCGCCTGCCTGCGAGATAGAACTCTCGGCGTCCTTGACCTGTTGTCAGTTCGTCTTTGGCGACCCGCTGTTCGGTCGAGGACGGTACGGCCCGCCGTACATCGGCAACGACAGCCGCGGGCCGTGCTCGTCCATCTGCGCCCACATCCGGTTCAGCCCCAGCGTGCCGTAGCGATGCACCCGCGTCACGGCGTCGAGGTCCAGCACGTCGACGATGATCTCGTCGTTCCCGCCGGCCTGCTGCCGGACCAGCCCCTCGGGGTCCACCACCAGCGACTGGCCCAGCCCATGCGGCCCGGACGCGTTCACGCTCACGACGTACACCTGGTTGACGATCGCGTGCGCCCGGGCCAGCACCAGCTCGAGGTCGCGGTCGCGCGTCGACGTCAGAGTCGGCTGCAGGATCACCTCGGCCCCGAACCACGCCAGCTGCCGGTAGATCTCCGGGAAGGCCGTGTCGTAACAGATCGCGAGCCCGATCCGCCCGACATCCGGCACGTCGAACACGACCATCTCGCGGCCTGAGGCCGTGCTCTCGAACGGCTGCCACGGGAAGCACTTCCGGTACGTCGTGACCAGCTCCCCCGCCGGGTCAACGACGAGTGCCGTGTTGTAGACCAGCCCTTCCTCACCGCGCTCGTAGACCGTCCCGGGCACCAGCCACAGTCCCGTCTCGCGGGCCAGGTCGCCGAGTCGGTCCGTCAGCTCCCCCGGCACCGACACGGCGACCTGCTCCTGGTGCCCCTCGGTCTCCTCCAACAGCTCGCCGACCGCCGCCAGGTACAGCTCCGGGAACACGACCATCTGCACGTCGGCGAAACGCGAGCGGACCGCGTGCACCTGGCCGACGAACTTCTTCCAGGTGCCGGCCACGTCACCGGTCAGCGGGCTCGTCTGGACTGCCGCGATCGCGAGTGTGCGCATCAGCCAATCGTCCTCGGTGCCGGCACCGCAGTCGCACCGGGGTCAGCGGCTGTGATCAGGCCCGGCCCGTGCTGGCCCCGGAAGAAGCCGGGCCGAACCGCGGCGTAGGCAACCATCACGACTAGCCCGACCACGAGCGTCCCGAGCCGAGGAGGAACACCCCGCCCACCCCGTGGAAGTCGACACCATCGACGACCCACGCGACCAGCGTCGCGCACGGCGCGTTTTAGGAGCCGCTCGGCATCATCATCGGCACCGAGTCGCCGCCGGGCAGCTTGAGGCCAGGCACGGCATCCGGTGAGGCGAGCAGCAGCACCCCGAGGACGAGCAGGGTCGCAGCGGTGCCGAAGGTCGTCCACCGACGCAAGGGCAGGGTCTTCTCGACGGCGATGAGCCCGGCGACCAACGCCATCCAGGTCACGCTCATGACACCGAGCGCGAAAAGCGACGCCATGAGTGCCCAGCAGCAACCGAGGCACCAGGCGCCGTTCTTCGCTCCCATCCGCAGCCCGCCCAGCCACCCGTCACGCCAGGATCCGAGAAGGAAACCGAGCGGGCTGCGGCACTTGCCGAGGCAGACATTCTTGAGCGGGGTCAGCTCGTACACCGCCGCGACGATGAGCGTTCCTCCGGCGAGAGGGCGCCCGGCGTTGCCCCATGCGAGGGAGTCGCCTGCCAGACCGGTCGCACCGATCGCGATCACGAAGGCGCCGACGCCGGCGGAGGCCCAGGTAACGAGGTAGCCGGCCGTGAACGCGATCGGCGACAGCGGCGACCGCGCCTTCGTCATCCGCGCGTAGAGAGCGACCGTCGGCGCCATCGACGGAAACATCATCGCGGCCATCATCACGACCCAGACGCCGAGGAACCAGCCGAAGCCACCGAGCGTGGACCACGGACCGTCGTCCATCCCTTGCATGCGCTGGACGGTCCACCACCAGCCGCCGCCGGCCAGCGCGAAGAGGGCGAGCACCAGCCCGAGTCGCGAGCGAACGGCGGCGAAAGCAGGGTGAAGGCCATCCGCCGCGGTCGCCGTCGGCCCAGCCTGCCGGAGGGCGGTCATACGGTCAGGCAGCCCAGGAGAAGTCGGCGTGCGACACTCCGGTCTTGCCCTCGTACTGGATGCCGAACGCGTTGATGCGCGAACTCTTAGCCTCGGCCATCGTCAGGTCGGACGCGACCGGATGGAACATCCCGGAGAACTTGACCGGCTGGCCTGTCTCCACTCCGAATGGGACGATGTCCTCGATCTCGAACTCGATCGTGTCACCGACGCGGACCGAGTGACGCAGGCCGTCGTCGTCGAACTGGATCGAGGCTCGTTCCGCGCCAAGCATCTCGCCGATGAGCGGTGCGAGGCCCGCCATGGGACCGCCGAGCTGACCGCTGAAGACCTCGACGAGCTTGTCGAACTGCTCCTCGCTTGCCCCGTCGTCGACATAGACACCAACCCGCCAGTTGCCCTCCGTCATGACCTTGGGGGTGTCAGCGATGATCACGACTTTGCGACCGGCGACGTCGGTGCCGTCCACCGCCCCCTCTCGGATGTTGAACCCGAGCGTTACCCGGCAGTAGTCGTACGTGGCTCCGTGATCGAACGACAGGTTGCAGGGGCACATGAGCTCGCACGAACAGGTCTCCGCGTAGCTGCCCCGCAGGTTCCACGACATAACAGCCTCCCAACGCGTCGATGTGATGCTCGTCCCGTCGTCTCGGCCGTGTCAACCGCCGCGATACGGGGGATTACCGGCACGGCGACTGCGTGCCCCGCTCTCGCGGGTCGGCCACCCTGCGTCGCCCAGGAGCCCCGGACTCATGACGAGTCCGGGACTCCTCCCCCTCCGGCGTAAAGCTAGGGACGTGCCTCGAACACCAGGTTGAACGGCGTCTCCGCGGCCCGGCGGAAGCGGGTGAAGCCCGCATCGAGCACCACCTGACGGATCGCGGCCTCGCCCGCCTGCGCACCCAGCGCGTACCCACCGCGCTGCGACAGCGCACTCGGCACGCACAGGAACATCGAGAAGTTGTAGTAGACCCGCCCGACGGGGTTCATGTTGTCGGCCACGTCGTCGTTGGCGAACGGCTCGACGATGAGCCAGGTGCCGTCCCGGTCGAGGGACTCGCGGATGTGCCGAGCCGCCGACAGGGGGTCGCCCATGTCGTGCAGGCAGTCGAACGTCGCGACCAGGTCGTAGCCCGTGCCGCTGAAGGTCTGCGCCGACGCGACCTCGAAGGTCGTCCGGTCCGAGACGCCCGCGTCCGCCGCCCGCTTGCGGGCCAACTCGATCGAGCCCTCGTGGTAGTCAGACCCGACGACCTGGGTGCGCTCGTACTCCTTGGCGACCAGCACGCTGGACGCACCGAGACCGCAGCCCACGTCGGCAACCTTCGCTCCGGCACGCAGCTTGTCCTCGACGCCCTCCAGCGCCGGGATCCAGCTCGGCACCAGGTTGGCGACGTAGCCGGGGCGGAAGAACTTCTCGCAGCCCTCGAACACGTCCTCGTTGTGCTCGTGCCAGCCGAACCCCGCACCGGTCTTGAACGCCTCGGTGATCGTCGGCTCGGCCTTGAGAGCGCCCAGCGCGAGGACGAAGGCCCCCGGCAGGTACGCCGGGCCGTCGGGGTCGGTGAGCAGGAACGCCTGCTCCTCGGACATCGAGTACACGTCCCTGTCCTTGGCCCGCTCGATGTAGCCGCCGGCGGCCTGCCCGCGCAGCCACTCCGTCACGTACCGGGCGTCGGTGCCGGTGCGGGCGGCGAACTCCTCCGGGGTCGCCGGACCCTCGGCCAGGGACTTGTAGAGCCCGAGCCGGTGCCCGGTGACCACACCGCCGGCCGCGACCGTCGCGCCGAGGTCGCCGGCGAACTTCCCGATGAATTCGTTGATCACATCCATGTCGAGTGACATTGAAAGCCTCCTGGGATTGCAGCCGGTCGGTCCGGCCACCTGCGGGTCACCGTCCCCGGAGTGGTTGCAGCCTCGTTGCAACAGCGCTGCAATGGCGCCGAGGAGACTGCTGCCCGGAAGGTCAGGGCCGGCACCAGGGAAGGGCGGAGCCGTGCGAGCGAGATATCCGGAGATCGAGGGGTACGTCGAGCGGGACGGCGTCAAGGTCGGATACGAGGTCTACGGGGCCGGCGACACGACGGTCGTCTTCTTCCCGATCGACATGATCGTCCATTCCCGCGCCTGGAAGGCCCAGATCCCCTACCTGGCCCGGTTCTACCGGGTCGTGGTGATCGACCCACGAGGTAACGGCCGCTCCGACCGGCCCACCGACCCGATGGCCTACCGCGGTGAGGAGTACGTCGCGGACACGATCGCGGTGATGGACGAGGTCGGCGTCGACCGCGCGGTTCTGGTCGGCATCTGCACCAGCGCCTGGTACGCCGCCACGCTGGCGGCCGACCACCCGGAGCGAGTCCTCGGCTTGTTCGCGATCGGGCCGTGGCTCGCATTCGTCACTCCCCCGCACCCGATCCGAGGCGACTCACCGGAGAACTTCGCCGAGGTCCTACCGGCCTACGAAGGCTGGAACAAGATGAACAAGCACTACTGGCTGCAGGACTGGCGCGGCTTCGTGGAGTTCTTCTTCGACCAGCTGCTGCCCGAGCCGCACTCGACCAAGCAGTGGGAGGACGCGGTCGGCTTCGCGCTGGACACAGACGGTCCGACACAGGTGGCCGAGTCGGATGCCCCGATGCGCTTCGACTCCGCGGAAGGCTTCGAAGGCCTGCTGCGCAGCGTCTCGTGCCCGGTGCTCGTCCTGCACGGCGACGAGGACCGCTGCCAGCCCCGGCGCCGCGCGGAGATCTTCGCCGAGC
>JAVEDB010000057.1 GCA_030841185.1 Actinomycetota bacterium | reverse complement strand
CCGCGCGGCGCCTGACGCAGCTGTCGCGGGTGATCGCGGAGCTGACCGCGGCGCGGGACATGGACGCGGTCGTGGAGATCGTCGTCTCGCATGCCGCCGATGCGCTTGGCGCTGACCTCTCCTCCATGACCGTGCTCTCGGACCCTGGGACGCTGACACTGGTCGGGCTCCGGGGTGCTCCCGTCGGCACTGCCCAGCGGTGGGCGTCGTTCCCCCTGACCGAGCAGGTTCCGATCGCCGAGGCAGCACGGACCGGCCGGCCGCTCGTGCTGACCGGCCGCGATGCGATCACCCGGGCGTACCCCGCCCTCGAGACGGCTGCTCCGGGCGAACGCTCGATGATCTGCCTGCCACTACAGGCCAGCGACGGCATCCTCGGCGTCATCGGTTTGTCGTTCAGCGGTTTGCGGGCGCCGGACGCGCAGGAGATGGAGTTCCTGACCACGCTCGCCGACACGTGCGGGCAAGCGATAGAGCGGTTCAATGCGCTCGCCGAGGCCACCAACGCGGCGGACAAACTCCGATTCGTCGCGGAGGTCTCAGCCGAGCTGGCCGGCAGCCTCGACTACCCGACGACCCTGCGCAAAGTTGCGAGTCTGGTCGTTCCCACCGTCGCGGACTGGTGCGCGCTCGACATCGTCGAGGACGGACGCCTGAACCGGCTCGCAGTGGCGCACGTCGACCCCGTCAAGGTGGAGTTCGTCAAGGCGTTGGAGGAGCGTTACCCGACAGACCCGGACGCCGCCACCGGGGCGACGAACGTCGTCCGCACCGGCCGCAGCCAGCTCTACCGGGATGTCACCGAGGAGATGTTGGTCGCCGGGACGGTCGACGCGGAGCACCTGCGACTGTCCCGTGAGCTGGGTCTGCGCAGCGGCTTGATCGTCCCGCTCGAGGCGCGCGGGCGGGTGCTCGGGGCGCTGACGCTCGTCTGGGCTGAGTCCGACCGGCGGTACGACGAGTCCGACCTGGCCTTCGCCGAAGAACTGGCCCGCCGAGCCGCCACCGCCATCGACAACGCGCAACTGCACAGCCAGACACTGGAGGCTGCCGTCCAGCTGCAGCGCGCCGTGCTGCCCGACAGCATCGCCGAGATCCCCGGCTGGGAGACGGCAGTCCACTACAACCCGTCGGGTCGGACCGAGGTCGGCGGCGACTTCTACGACGCGGTCCCGCTCGGCGACGGCCGGATGGCCGTCGTCGTCGGCGATGTCATGGGCCGCGGTGTCGCGGCTGCGGCAGCGATGGCGCAGATGCGTGCGACGCTGCGTGCCTACATCGCGATCGACCCCGACCCGCAAACCGTCGTGGCCAACCTTGACCGGATGTTCGAGACCTTCCGGGTCGCCCAGTTCGTGACCCTCGTCTACGTCCTGGCCGACCCCGAGGCAGGCAACATCTCGTTCGTCAACGCCGGCCACTTACCGCCGTTGGTCGTCCTACCGGGCGCCACGGCCGTCCCCCTCACCGCTCGGGTTTCGCTGCCCCTGGGTGCCGGGCCCGACAATCGCACGGCCACGACAGTCGAGTTCCCCACAGGAGCAACCCTGCTTGCCTTCACCGATGGGCTCGTCGAGCGCCGTGGCGAGGACATCGACGTGGGACTCGACCGACTGGTGGACCTTGCGCGCCACATCGGCGACGATCCGCTCGATGACTGGCTCGGCCGGATCATCCACGCGCTCGGGGACGGCGACCGGGACGACGACGTCACCGCTCTCGCAGTACGCCGCACCGACTGACCTGCAGCCGACGCTTCGGCCGCCCGGCGCTCAGCCCCCGGTGTAGACGCGGGTGGCCGCCCGTCGGATAGCTCCGCGGGGCCACGACCGGTGCGCCAGGCCGACAACTGCCAGGCCGACCACGGCAGCCACGGTGACGGCAACCGCGGGCGAGGTGAGGTCGGCGACGAGGCCGGCCAGCAGGAACGTCGCGGCGGTCGTCAGGCTGAACCCCGCAGCTGCCAGACCGTTGACCCGACCCCGGAACTTCGCCGGGCTCACCAGGTTCACCGTGGCGATGAGCGGCACCATGAACCCCTGCCCGAGTCCGCTCAGGAACCACAGCACCAGCGTGACCTGCCAGGGCGGCGCCAGGCTGGTACCGAGCAACGGAAGGCAGGTGAACACCGCCAGCGGCAGGATCGCCCGGACCTGACGAAGCGGCCCGAGACGGCCCACGAGGTAGGCACCGATCGCCGCGCCGGTGGGGATGCTAGCGAGCAACAGCGCACCGACCGCCGTACTCGCTCCGTCGGCACGGGCATAGGCGAGCGCGACAGCCTCGGGAGCGATGAGGAACACCGACGCACCCCAGCCCAGGATGATCATCGCCCGCAATGCCGGCTCGTCGAACACCAGCCGCCAGCCCGCGCGCACGTCCGAGATCAGGCTGGTGCGTGTCTCGGACCCGTCCCGGGCGCCGGGCCGCCACCGCAGGGACACTGCGATGACCACGAACGAGATCGCGAACGTCCCGGCGTTCAACGCCAGCGCCCAGCGCTCCGACAAGACGTTGATGATGAGGCCGGCCAGGCAGATCCCGATGACCTGGTCGAGCTGGAACAGGACGCGCATCAGGCCGTTGCCCGCGAGATAGTGCCGCGGATCGGTGAGGACGTCAGGGACTACCGCGCGCTGCGCGACCTCGAACGGCGCGAGGAACGTCTCCGCGACGAGGAGCAGCCCGAGCAGCAGCCAGATCGGTGTGGACGGGACTGCCAGCAGGGCGAGCAACGCGACGACGAGGCCGCGGGCCAGGTCGCAGCCCAGCAGGATGACCTTGCGGGGCAGCCGGTCCGCGAGCGGGCCCAGCAGCGCCGAACCGAACACCGCGGGCGCGAAGCTCACGACGAAGGCGAGCACCGAGAGGAACGCACTGTTGGTGCGACGCAGCACCAGCGAGGCCAGGGCCACCCGCGCGATGTGGTCACCCCACTCGCTCGTGACCTGGGCGATCACCAGCCCGCGGAACTCCCGGTTGCGGAGGGCATCCCGATAAGAGGCCGGTCGGTCGGCCTGCTCCACCCGCTCACCGGTCATGAGCGCCGTCACCGGAAGAACACTCGGTCCACCACCGTCCTGGCACGTCGGGTCGCACGCCGGTAGTCCTCGACCATCGTGCCTGCTGCGCCCGGCGGGTAGCCCAGGACACGCGCGACTCCGGACAATTCCCGCGCGTCGGTCGGCAGGCTGTCTCCCGGGCGGCCCCGCACCAGCATCATCGCGTTGCGCACCCGGCTCGCCAGGCGCCACGCCTCAGCCAGGGTCATCGCCTCGTCAGCTTCGAGCAGTCCGGCGTCTGCTGCTGCCCCCAGCGCGGCGAGGGTCTGCGGCGTACGCAACCCCGCGACGTCCGCGCCGCGGCGCAGCTGAAGCAGCTGCACCGTCCACTCGACGTCGGCCAGCCCCCCGGGACCGAGCTTGGTGTGCCGGGCCGGGTCCGTACCGCGGGGCAGGCGTTCCGCGTCGATCCGTGCCTTGATGCGCCGGATCTCGCGCACCTCCGCGTCGCTGATGCCGTCCGCGGGATAGCGCATCGGATCGACCAGGGCAGCGAACCGGGCGCCGAGCTCCCGGTCACCGGCGACCGGCTGCGCCCGCAGCAGCGCCTGGCTCTCCCATACCTGCGACCACCGGGCGTAGTAGGCCGCGTACGACGCGAGGGTGCGCACCAGCGGACCTTGCCGGCCCTCTGGTCGCAGGTCGGCGTCCACGCCGAGCGGCGGGTCAGGAGCGGGTACGCCGAGTAGCCGCCGAAGCTCGTTGGCCACTGCATGCGCCGCGTCGGTGGCCTCGCGCTCGTCGGCGCCATCGAGCGGATCGTGGACGAACAGCACGTCCGCGTCACTGCTGTAGCCCTGTTCGGCCCCGCCGAACCGGCCCATGGCGATGACGGCGATCCGGGTTGGCAGCGCACCGCGTTCCGATTGGACCGACCGCGTCGCCACGTCGAGTGCCGCCTGCAGGGTCGTCGCGGTGATGTCCGTGAGTGCCGCCCCGACGGCCTCGACGTCGAGCTGCCCGAGCAGGTCGGCGACGGCGACGCGGAACAGCTCTCGGCGGCGGACAGCACGGGCCGCCGCCACCGCGAGCTCGGGGGTCTCGTGGCGGCCGACTGCAGCGGCGAGCTCAGCGGACAGCGCGTCGCGGGTCCGCGGTTGCAGCTCGGCGTCGTCGGCCAGCATCGCGACCGCCTCGGGAGCGCGCATCAGCAGGTCGACCACGTAGCGACTGCTGGCAAGCAGGTGAGCGAGCCGCTCGGCCACCGCGCCCTCGTCGCGCAGCAGCCGGAGGTACCAGTGAGTGGAGCCCAGGGCCTCGCTCACCTGCCGGAAGGCGAGCAGCCCGCCATCCGGGTCGGGTGCATCGGCGAACCAGGCGAGCATCACCGGCAGCAGGGTCCGCTGGATCGCGGCCCGTCGGGACACACCGGCCGTGAGCGCCTCGAGGTGCCGCAGTGCGCCGGGCGGGTCGAGGTAGCCCAGCGCCTCGAGCCGGGCACTCGCGGCCTGCGGCGTCAGGCGCGCCTCGGCCGGCCCGAGTCGGGCGACCGAGGTCAGCAACGGCCGGTAGAACAGCTTCTCGTGCAGGCGGCGGACCTCGCGTGCATGCCGGCGCCACTGCTCGTGCAGCTCCTCGACGGGAGCACCGCGGAACCCCATCGACCGGCCGAGTCGACGCAGCTCGCCCTCGTCGTCCGGCATCACGTGCGTACGTCGCAGCCGGTACAACTGCAGCCGGTGCTCCACGGTGCGCAGGAACCGGTAGGCCCGGTCCAGCTCCGCCGCGTCGTCGCGTCCGACATAGCCGTGCGTGGAGAGAGCCTCGAGCGCCTCGAGGGTGTTCGGGCTGCGCAACCGCTCATCGGTCCGGCCGTGCACGAGCTGCAGCAGCTGCACCGCGAACTCCACGTCGCGCAGGCCGCCGGGACCGAGCTTCAGCTGCCGGCTTCGCGCGTCGGCCGGCAGCGTTGCCTCGACCCGACGGCGCATGTCCTGCACGTCGATGACGAAGTCCTCACGCCCGGCCGCCGCCCAGACCAGGGGCGCGATCGACTCGGCGTACCTCCTGCCGAGCTCAGGATCTCCGGCGACTGGCCGCGCCTTGAGAAGCGCCTGGAACTCCCAGGTCTTGGCCCAGCGCTCGTAGTAGGCGACGTGGCTGGCGAGGGTGCGCACCAGCGGACCCGCCTTGCCTTCCGGTCGCAGGGCCGCGTCGACGGGCCAGATCGTGCCCTCGCCCGTGGTAGCCGAGCAGACGCGCATCAGGCCGGACGCGAGCAGGGTCGCCGTGCGCAACGCGTCGGTCTCGTCGGTGTCGGCGGCGGGCTCGGCGACGAAGATGACGTCCACGTCGCTCGCGTAGTTGAGCTCGCGGCCGCCGCACTTGCCCATCGCGATGACCGCGAGCCGGCACTGCGCGGCAGCGGCGGGCAGCTCCCCCCGGGCCACGGCGAGGGCCGCGTCGAGCGTCGCGGCAGCCAGGTCGGCCAGCTCGGCGGCCACGTCGTCGACGCGTACGACGCCGGTCAGGTCGCGGGCCGCGATGTCGAGGAGCTCTCGCCGGTAGGCAACGCGCAACGCATCGAGCGCGATGCTGCCCGACAGTGCGGCGGTGGGAACCCGTGCGTCGGGATCAGCGCCCACCGCGGCGAGCAGCCGCCGGCGCAGCACGCTCGGTGGCAGCTGCTCGACGCCGGTCATCGCGCGCCAGTCCTCGGGGTGCCGCAGCAGGTGCTCGGCGAGGGCGGGGCTCGCGCCGAGGACCGAGAGCAGCCGGTCCCGCGTCGTCGGGTCCCCCGTGAGTGCGTCGGCCAACTGCTTGGCATCGGGGAGCCGTACGGCGAGCTCGGCGAGCGCCGCCAGGGCCGCGTCGGGATCCGCGGTCAGTGCGAGCGCGGCAAGCAGCTCGTCCTCGTTGCCGATCCCGTGCACTGCCGCCGACTCCAGGGCGGGTGCGGCGGCGCCGGGATCGGAGAAGCCGGCACGGGCGAGACGGGCGGCGGTGCTGCCTTCACGCCGCTCCGCCGTCACGGGTGCCCACGGTAGTGCCCGTCAGGCCCCGGCCATGGCGCTCGCGGATGACGGAAGCGAACCGACCAGCCAACGGACGCCAGGTCTCGACCAGCATCGCCTCGGCGTTTCGCACCTCGGCGACCAGTGACGCGGGGTCACGGCCCGCTTCGAGCAGCAGCGGGCTGTCCTCCCGGGCCCACGCGGCGGCGATGTCAGCAGTGACCTCCGGGTGGCCCTGCACCCCCCAGGCCGCGGCACCGATGCGGAACGCCTGGTGCGGGTAGGCGTCGCTCGCGCCGAGCCAGACAGCACCGGGTGGCAGCTGCGCGATCTCCTCCCAGTGCCACTGCAACACGGCCGCCGTGGGCGGCAGGACGGAGAACAGCGGGTCACTCGCGGCCTCGGGGCGCAGCTGGAACGGCAGCACCCCGAGCTCCGGTCCCTGGCGCCCTCGCGCCACCGTCCCGCCGCATGCCAGCGCGAGCAGCTCCCCGCCGAGACAGATCCCCAAGGCGGGCAGCCCACGCTCCACGGCACCCGCCATCAGCGCGCGGGTGCCCGGCAGCCATGGGCAACGGTCGTCATCGGCGGGTCCCATCGCGCCGCCGAGAACCAGCAGTCCCTCGTAGCCGTCCAGGTCGGGCAACAGCTCACCCCGGTAGGGGTGGGCGATGTCGAGGCGCAGGCCCGAGTCGGCGAGCCAACCGGCGAACCATCCCGGACCGGTGTCCGCCTCGTGCTGGACGACCAGCAGCGCGGGATCGGTCACAAGATGGGAAGGTACCGGTCCAGCTCGAACCGGGTGACCTGGCGGCGGTACTCCGCCCACTCCTGCCGCTTGTTGCGCAGGAAGAAGTCAAAGACGTGCTCGCCAAGGGTCTCCGCGACGAGCTCGCTGCTCTCCATCGCACGCACGGCGTCGGTCAGACTCGTGGGCAGCGGCTCGATGCCGAGGGCCCTCCGCTCGGCATCCGTGAGCTCCCAGATGTTGTCCTCGGCCCCCTCGGACAGCTCGTAGCCCTCCTCGATCCCTCGCAGGCCGGCAGCGAGGATCACGGCGAACGACAGGTACGGGTTGCAGGCGCTGTCGGGAGACCGGAACTCGACGCGGGTGGAGTTGCCCTTCTGGGGCTTGTACATCGGCACCCGCACCAGGGCAGAACGGTTGTTGTGTCCCCAGGACACGTACGCCGGTGCCTCGCCGCCGCCGGAGAGCCGCTTGTAGGAGTTGACCCACTGGTTGGTCACCGCGCTGATCTCGTGCGCATGGCGAAGCAGACCCGCGATGAACGCACGGCCCACCTTGGACAGCTGGTACTGCGCGCCCGCCTCGTAGAACGCGTTCCGGTCGCCCTCGAACAACGACAGGTGCGTGTGCATGCCGGACCCAGGATGCTCAGTGAACGGCTTCGGCATGAACGACGCGTGCACGCCCTGACTGAGGGCGACCTCCTTCATGACGAGACGGAAGGTCATGATGTTGTCGGCCGTGGACAGCGCATCGGCGTACCGCAGGTCGATCTCCTGCTGGCCCGGGCCGCCCTCGTGGTGGCTGAACTCCACCGAGATGCCCATCGCCTCGAGCATGGTGATGGCGTCGCGGCGGAAGTCGTGCCCCGCACCGTGTGCGACGTGATCGAAGTAGCCGCCGGAGTCGATGGGTGCGGGCACCTGCCCCGGCTCAGGTGCGTGCTGGAACAGATAGAACTCGATCTCCGGGTGCGTGTAGAAGGAGAACCCCAGCTCGGCCGCGCGCGCCAGCGTCCGCTTCAGCACGTGCCGAGGGTCGGCGTACGAGGGGGTGCCGTCGGGCATCAGGATGTCGCAGAACATCCGCGCGCTGCCGGGTAGCTCCGAGCGCCACGGCAGCACCTGGAACGTCGCAGGGTCCGGCTTCGCGAGCATGTCCGACTCGTAGACGCGGGCGAAGCCCTCGATGGACGACCCGTCGAACCCGATTCCCTCGGCGAAGGCCCCCTCGAGCTCGGCCGGTGCGATGGCCACCGACTTGAGGAAGCCCAGCACGTCGGTGAACCACAACCGGACGAATCGGATGTCCCGCTCCTCGAGGGTCCGGAGCACGAACTCCTGCTGCTTGTCCATGAGGCCAATCCTTACCGGGCGGGTGTTTCCGGGACGTTACGGGACCCGTCGCCCGCCCATTGCGGAAGGTTTACCGAGTCCACGGCGAGGCGTTGCCCTGTCGCCACCTCGAGAAACGATCATCGGAGGTACCCGGCCCCGTGCCCGCGGGGCCTTCTGACAGGAGTCCCCCCGATGGACCAGGCCCGCACCTCTCGCATCTCCTCCCTCCCCCTCTTCCTGCTGGCCCTCGCGGCCGCCGTCGCACTGGCCCTGCTGGTGGCCGCCGGTCTCCCCGGGCTGGCCTCGTCGGTGGCCTCCAACGGCTGGCAGAACAAGCCGATCGCCTCGAACGGCTGGCAGAAGTCCTCGACAGTGCTGGCCAGCAACGGATGGCAGACGACGCTGGCCTCTAACGGCTGGCAGTAGCCGACTGCTCCTGGTGGGGGCCGGTCCCCCAGCAGGAGCGTCGTTTTGGTCATGCCGGGCCTCGGTTGGCCCCACTATGGAGCAGTGACGGGACACCGGCGGTCGGACGTCGCCGTCTGGATGCTCAGTGCGGCTCTCGCCGGCGCCGGCGCTCTGCTGTGGTGGCGAGGCCTTTCGTTGCCCCAGCTGCCACCGCACATCTGGTGGCCGCTGCTGGCCGCGTTGTTCTGCCTGACCGAGCGGTTCGTCGTGCTGCTCCCCTTCGGCCGCGAGAACCACACCGTCAGCTTCGGCGAGGCACCCCTCGTGCTCGGCCTGATCTTCGCCGCACCCAACGACCTCGTCCTGGCCGCCCTGGTGGGCACCGGCTTCACGTTCCTCGTCCTGAACCGGGCCGCCCCGATCAAGACCGCGTTCAATGCGGCGAACTGGCTGCTCCAGGTCACCGTGGCCATCGCGGCGTACGACCTCGCACTCGGGCTGCTGCGCACCCGCGAGGACCCGTTGTCGCCCGCCGGATGGCTCGCTGCCCTGCTCGCGACGCAGCTGGTCCACGTGCTCAGCGGGCTCGCGGTCTTCGCTGCCATCTCCCTGCGCGAGCGCGTCTGGCAACCCCGGCCGCTGCCGAAGAACCTCGCCCTCGGGTCGATCTCGACGCTCGTCGTCACCGATCTGGCACTGGTCACCGCTTTGCTCGTACGCCGGGAGACCTCCGCACTGGCCCTGCTCGCGGTGCTGGCCGTCCTCACCTTCGCGCTGTTCCGCGCCTACCACGTGCAGCGGCAGCGCTATGGACGACTGGAGCTGCTCTACGCGTTCACCCGGTCGGTCGACCAGTCGTTGCAGCACGCGTCGGTGCTCGAGACCGTGCTGGCCGAGGCCCGAGCACTCCTGCGTGCCCAGAGGTCCGAGATCGTGCTGGTTCCCGATGGGGCAGGGACGGCCCACCCGCACCTCGGGTCGTGGTGGCTGCCGGCGCTCGACGGCGAGGTCCTACTGCTGCCACGCGGCCGTCACGGGGAACCCAGCGAGGCCCTCCGCGGCACCGGCTTCATCGACGGCATGGCCGCACCGCTGCGCGAGGAGGGCCGCATCATCGGGGCGCTCCTGGTCACCGACCGGGTTGACGACGTCAGCACGTTCGACCGTGAGGACGCGAAGCTCTTCCAGGCGCTCGCCGGCCACGCCGGGGTCGCCCTCGCGAACAGCGCGCTGGTGGAACGGGTCCGAGAGGCGGCGCAGGAGACCGAGCACCTCTCACTGCACGACCCCCTGACAGGGCTGCCCAACCGGCTGCACTTCCTGCAACGGCTCGAGCGACGGCTGGAGGGCGGGGACGCCGCCGTGGTGCTCATGGACCTCGACCGGTTCAAGGAGGTCAACGACACCCTCGGGTACGACGTCGGTGACGAGCTGCTCCGGCAGGTGGGCCGGCGACTGCGCCGTCTCGAGCACGAGCAGACCGTCGTGGCGCGCCTCGGCGACGACGAGTTCGCGGTGCTGCTGGCCGGTGACGAGGTGCACGTCGAGGGGATGGTCCAGCGCGTGCACAGCGACTTCTCCCGGCCCTTCGTGCTGGGCACCATCCAGCTCGACGTGACCGCGAGCGTGGGCATCTCGGTCGCCCCCCGCGACGGTTCATCGGCAGCGCTACTCCTGCGCCGGGCCGAGGTCGCGATGTACGACGCGAAACGCCAGGTCACCGGTGTCGCGCACTACTCGTCGGACAACGACCCCTACAGCGCTCGCCGCCTGTCGCTGATCGGCGACCTCGCGCGGGCCCTCGACGAGGGAGGCCTGCAGCTGCACTACCAGCCGCAGGCCGAGCCCGGCAGCGGCCGGGTCACCGGCGTCGAGGCTCTGGTGCGCTGGCGGCATGCGGTGTGGGGAAACATCCCCCCGGACGAGTTCATCCCGCTGGCCGAGCAGACCGGTCTCATCCGTCCCCTCACCCGGTTCGTCCTGCAGACCGCCGTCCGCCAGTGCGCGGAGTGGCGGGCGGCCGGCACGCCGGTGCAGATGGCCGTCAACATCTCGATGCGCAACCTGCTCGAGGGTGAGCTCGCCGACGCCGTCGCGCGGCTGCTCGTCCAGGAGCAACTCCCGCCGGGACTGCTCAAGCTCGAGGTGACCGAAAGCGCGATCGTCGCGGACCCGACGCACGCAGTCGTCGCGTTGGAGCGGCTGGTCGAGCTGGGCATCAGCATCTCCGTCGACGACTTCGGCACCGGGTACTCATCGCTGACCCGGCTGCGCCGCCTGCCCGTCCACGAGGTGAAGATCGACCGCACGTTCGTCCGCAACCTTGCCGACAGCAGCGCCGACCTCGCGATCGTCCGCGCAGTGATCAGCCTCGGGCACGACCTCGGCCTCACCGTCGTCGCGGAGGGCGTCGAGGACGAACGCACCTGGCGGCTGCTCGGGGAGCTCGGGTGTGACCTGCTCCAGGGCTACCTGCTGTCCCGTCCGATGCCTGCCGACGACATGACCCGCTGGCTGGCGGAACGCTTCGCCTCGTTCGCGACGCGCCTGCGGCCCGCCGATGACGAGCAGCCGGCCATCCCTGCTCCGGCGGACGACCAGCGGCCGGGACGGCAGTCCGAGGCCCGTTAGGCTCGTGATGTGGCGCAACTGCGGGTGGCCCTCGCCCAGATCGACCCCACCGTGGGAGACCTCGAGGGCAACGCCGAGCTCGTCCTGACCTGGACCAGGCATGCCGTCGAGCAGGGCGCGCACCTGGTGGCGTTCCCGGAGATGGTGCTGACGGGCTACCCGATCGAGGACCTCGCGCTGCGCCGGTCCTTCGTCGAGGCCTCGCGGCTCGCGGTCAGCAACCTGGCCGCCCGGCTCGAGTCCGAGGGCCTGGGCGAGACCCTCGTGGTCGTCGGCTACCTCGACGGTGCCCCGGACGCCGAGCCCGTCGTCGGCACCCCGGCCGGAGCGCCGAAGAACAGCGCCGCGTTGCTGCACCGCGGCACGGTCGTCGGCCGCTACGCGAAGCACCACCTCCCCAACTACGGCGTCTTCGACGAGTACCGCTACTTCGTCCCCGGGGACTCGTTGACCGTCGCCCGGGTGCATGGTGTCGATGTCGCCGTCGTGATCTGCGAGGACATCTGGCAGGAGGGTGGCCCGGTCGCCGTCGCGCGCGAGGCCGGCGCGGGACTGCTGCTCGTGATCAATGGCTCGCCGTACGAGCGGAACAAGGACGACGTACGCCTCGAGCTCGTCCGTCGACGTGCCGCGGACGCCGGGTGCACCGTCGCCTACGTCAACATGGTCGGAGGGCAGGACGAGCTGGTCTTCGACGGCGACTCGCTCGTCGTGAGTGCAGACGGGGCGGTGCTCGCGCGGGCGCCGCAGTTCGACGAAGGGTGCCTGGTCGTGGACCTCGACCTGCCCGAGGCGAGCGAGCGGCCCGCTGTGTCCGCCGTCACGCGAACATCCATCACGCCGGCCCCGCTCGCTCCCTACCCTCCCATCGTGGCCGGCGTCGCGCCGCGCCTCGACGACGAGGCCGAGGTCTACGGAGCCCTCGTAGTGGCGCTGCGCGACTACGCCGCGAAGAACGGCTTCCGCAGCGTCGTCCTCGGCCTGTCCGGCGGGATCGACTCGGCGCTGACCGCGGCGATCGCCTGCGACGCGGTCGGTGCTGAGAACGTCTACGGCATATCGATGCCGAGTGCCTACTCGTCCGACCACTCCGTCAGCGACGCGAGCGACATGGCGCAGCGCACCGGTCTCCAGTACCGGACCGTGCCGATCGCTCCGATGGTGGAGGCCTTCCTCTCCCAGCTCCCGCTCACCGGCCTGGCGGAGGAGAACCTCCAGGCACGGGTCCGCGGGACGACCCTCATGGGCTTGAGCAACCAGGACGGGCACCTGGTGCTGGCGACCGGCAACAAGTCGGAGCTGGCGGTCGGCTACTCGACGCTCTACGGGGACGCCGTCGGCGGCTTCGCACCGCTCAAGGACGTGCCCAAGACCCTCGTCTGGCAACTCGCGCGCTGGCGCAACAAGGACGCCGAGGCTCGTGGGCAGCTGCCTCCGATCCCCGAGGCCTCGATCAGCAAGGAGCCGTCCGCGGAGCTGAGACCCGACCAGCGGGACAGTGACTCGCTGCCGCCCTACGAGGTCCTCGACGACATCCTCGACGACTACGTGGAGCGGGACGCCGGGTGGACCGAGCTCGTCGCCGCCGGATTCGACCCGGCGGTGGTCGAGAAGGCGCTCGCGCTCACCGACCACGCCGAGTACAAGCGGCGCCAGTACCCGCCCGGGCCGAAGATCTCGCTGCGGGCCTTCGGGCGGGACCGGAGACTGCCCATCACCAACAGGTGGCGCGACCGCGACCCCAGGGCATAGGAGCCCAGCGCGGGACCGTGGCACCATGGATGGCGTCCGGGGACTCCGTGCGGAGCCTCGAGGCGACCAGGAGGTCACCGATGTCCGAGACCGCCCCTCCCTACGGCGCCGGCCCGACGGCGCCCGGCGCGGCCCCCAAGAGAGTCCGCATCCACCATCTGCGAGCGATGAAGGAACGCGGCGAGCGTTTCGCGATGCTCACGGCGTACGACCAGTACGCCGCGGAGATCTTCGATGAGGCCGGCATCCCGGTGCTGCTCGTCGGCGACTCCGCAGCCAACAACGTCCTCGGCTATGAGACGACCCTTCCGGTCACCGTCGACGAGCTGGTTCCGCTGGTGCGCGCGGTGTCGCGCAGCGCGCACCATGCCCTGGTCGTCGCCGACCTGCCGTTCGGTTCCTACCAGTCCTCCCCGCAGCAGGCCCTCGAGACCTCGGTCCGCTTCCTCAAGGAGGGTGGGGCCCACGCGGTGAAGCTGGAGGGCGGCGCCCACGTGGTGCCGCATGTCGCGGCTCTGGTGGCCGCCGGGATCCCGGTGATGGCGCATCTGGGCTTCACCCCGCAGAGCGAGCACAACCTCGGGGGCTACCGCGTCCAGGGCCGCGGAGAGACCGGCGACCAGATCGTCCGGGACGCCCTCGCGCTGCAGGAGGCGGGCGCGTTCTCGGTCGTCCTCGAGATGGTGCCGGCGGACGTCGCCAAGCGGGTCACCGCCGAGTGCGTGATCCCGACGATCGGTATCGGCGCCGGGGTGGACTGCGACGGTCAGGTGCTCGTGTGGCAGGACATGGCGGGGCTGCGTCGCCCGCCGCTCGCGAAGTTCGTCAAGCAGTACGCCGACCTGCGGGCCGTCCTCGACAAGGCAGCCCGGTCCTTCGCCAGCGACGTCGCGGCCCGTGACTTCCCCGGCGAGGAGCACACCTTTCACTGAGGGCTCAGGTTGCTTCACCGGTTGTGACGGGCGTTCCCCGGAGGATGGCTTCCCAGCGACGGCCTGGACACGTAGATTTCCCGGGTCACGTCCCCATTCACGGAGGATCTTCACGTGCTCACATCGCCACAAGCCCGCCTCGCCGGGTCTCTCGCTGCCGTTGCCGCGCTCGTGCTTGCGGGTGCCGGCGCCACGGCCACCTCGGCGGCGTCATCGACTGCGACCGGTCGCGTCTTCTTCATCAACCCCGTGCAGTCATCGGGCAACGAAGGCCTCACCGACCAGAAGGACTCCGATGCGGCCGTCCCACTGTCGGACTACAAGACGGTGACCCTGACCAACCTCGACGGCTCAGGGCGGCTCGTCGGCGACTACGCGAACGTCGTCAGTGAGACCGGCGACCCGGCGATCGCCACGAACGGGACGTTCCTCTACACGCGTCACGACGACCGCTTCGAGCAGGTGATGGCCTACTACTGGGTCACCGAGGCGCAGAAGTACATCCAGCGACTCGGCTTCACCGGCGCACCCGGCGCCCTTCGTGCCGTCAACAAGGAGTCGCAGGACGTCCGCCTCAACCAGTACGGCGCCGATAACTCGTTCTCCTGGGACAAGAAGGACCTGCTCCGGTTCGGCAAGGGCGGCGTCGACGACGCCGAGGACGGCGAGGTCATCGTCCACGAGTACGGCCACGCGGTGCACGACGCGCAGGTCCCTGGCTTCGGCAGCTCCGAGGAGGCCGGCTCGATCGGGGAAGCGTGGGGTGACTACCTCGCCGTCTCCGTCGGGCTCGCCGTCGCGGGCGCTCCCGCGAAGGGCGTCCCGGCCGCATGCGTCATGGACTGGGACGCGACCAGCTACACCAGCACGGTTCCGCACTGCCTCCGTCGCGTGGACACCAACCTCACGGTGGCGAACAAGACCGGTGAGGTGCACCACGACGGCATGATCTGGTCCCGCGCGCTGTGGGACATCCGCAGCGGGCTCGGCGACTACAAGGCAAACCGGGTGATCATCGACGCACAGTTCGACTTCGCACCGGACACCAGCTTCGCCGCCGCGGCCAACGCCACGATCGCGAAGGCTCAGACGATGTACGGGAGCTCCGCGGCTTCGACCGTGCGGGCGGCGTTCCACGCCCGCGGCATCATCTAGCCGGCAGCTTTCCCGTGTCGCTGCTGCCCGCTCCCCCCGCGGAGCGGGCAGCATGTCGGCATGGACGCGGCCGGGGTGCAGCTGCTGCGTGAGCTGCTTGCCACGACCGGATGGGTGGAGCGCAGCCGCGAGTTCGCTCGCTCGCTGCGTCGGTCGAGCACCGAGCCAGGCAGCCTGCTCCTCGTCGGGACGCCGCAAGAAGAGCCCTGGCACCTGGCTGCCCACCTCGACGATGAGGCACGGTTCTCCGGCCGGCCGCAGCTCTCCCCGACCCTGGTGCGGTGGTCGGCCCCAGCGGATGCACCCGCCCACCTGCGAGTGGGCCTGGACCGGCTCGAGGCGGCCCGGCGTGGCGAGACGCTGTTCGTCGTCGCGCCCGGGACGGCTCCGGTGCCGCTCCTCGAAAGGGTGTCGGATGCCCGCCGGGTGGGAGCCACGATCTTCTCGCTCGACCAGGGCGACGAGGACCTCGCCGGGCTCGCTCACGACCGGTTGGTCGTGCCCGGCCTGGAGATACCGCCCGGCGCGACCGACGGGCTTCCCGCGGCCTACGGGACGTCGATGGTCACGATGGACTCGGTCCAGCATCTCGTCAGCGTCGCGGCGGGTGAGGACGACGACCAGCGGTCCTTCCGCCGGCGGCTGTCGGGTCTGCTCGAACGGATCAGCGGTCCCCCGCCGGCGCGGTAAACAGGTCGCCCAGCACCACGGCGTACGTGAGAATCTCCCGTCGTGACCGAACCGCCGGCGCCGGGGCAGCGGCTGTCCCGCCTGCGTGCTGCCCGGATGGACCTCCGGCCGCTGCGCACCTCGCGGGACTTCCGGCTCCTGTTCGCAGGCGGAGCCGTCTCGTTCCTCGGCAGCATGGTGACCTACGTCGCGGTCCCCTACCAGGTCTACGACATCACCGGCTCCACGGCCGCCGTCGGGCTGCTCGGCATCGCGGAGCTGCTCCCCCTCATCGCCTTCGGCTTGTGGGGCGGCGCCTTGGCCGATGCCGTCGACCGCCGGCGGATGGTCCTGCTCACCGAGGGCGCCTTGACGCTGATGAGCGGCCTGCTGCTGCTCAACGCGGTGCTGCCCCACCCGCAGGTCTGGCCGATCTTCGGTTTCGCCGCGGTCGTGGCCGCCCTCGACGGCTTGCAGCGACCATCACTGGACGCGCTCGTCCCGCGCATCGTGGCGCACGACGAGCTCGCTGCGGCCAGCGCGCTCTCGTCGCTCCGGGGGAACATCGGCATGATCGCCGGGCCGGCCATCGGAGGAGTGCTGGTCGCGACCGCCGGGGTCTCATGGGCCTACGCGCTCGACGTCACGACCTTCGCGGCATCGCTCGTCGCGCTCGCGCTGATGCGCGCGATTCCCCCGCCGACGGGTGCCGAGAAGCCCAGCGTCCGAGGCATCCTCGTCGGTCTGCGATACGCGATGTCGCGCCAGGAGCTGCTCGGAACATACGCCGTGGACACTGCCGCGATGTTGTTCGCGATGCCGATGGCGCTCTACCCAGCCATGGCGCGAGACGTCTTCGCGCAACCGTGGGCACTGGGCCTGCTGTACTCCGCGGGCTCGGTCGGATCACTGATCGCAACGGTGACCAGCGGGTGGACGAGTCACGTGCATCACCACGGTCGAGCAGTCGCGTATTCGGCCGCGGTGTGGGGTCTTGCCATCGCCGGCTTTGGCCTGTCCGGCAACATCTGGCTCGCCGTCGGGTTGCTTGCAGTGGCCGGAGGGGCCGACATGGTGAGTGGAATTTTTCGATCGACAATCTGGAACCAGACCATTCCAGACGAGCTACGCGGTCGGTTGGCGGGCATCGAACTGCTCTCGTACTCCATCGGACCGCTGGGAGGCAACGCGCGTGCAGGACTCGTCGCAAGCGCGTGGAATGTGCGTGGATCCGTTGTATCCGGCGGGATTCTCTGCTTCGTGTCAGTCGGTGCACTCGCTGCATCAATGACGAAGTTCATGCATTACGACGACCGCAGCAACGAGCACGCAGTACGACAACGACGTTTACGTGAGGACGTGTCGTCAACAACGGAGAAGTGACACAGCAAATCAAACACGTCGAAATACTGGTAACCAGGCTGTAGTAGTGCGATCTTTTCGAGTGAAAGAGCGTCGACCATGGGGTCAGACGTCCTGACAGCAGGAGGCGCAAGTGCCGGCAACGGAAGAAGAGAGCCCGTCGAAGGTCGCTCAGGCCGCAGCGAGCTCAGCCCGAAAAACCACGACTGCTCGGACGACGAAGAAGGCGACAGCGAAGAGGTCAGCCGCCAAGAAGTCGACCGCACGCAGGAGCACAGCCAAGAAATCCGCCGCGAAGAAGACCACCGTCGCCAAGCGGGCCCGCAAGGCCGTGAAGCGAGTGGCCGCTGCGGCGAAGAAGTCACCGGCGAAGAAGAGCACCGCGCGCAAGAGCACCGCAAAGCGGTCCACCGCCCGCAAGTCTGCGGCCGGTCGCACCCTGGCCAAGAAGTCCACGGCGAAGAAGAGCACCAAGCGGACCGCGGCCAAGACGCTGGCCAAGAAGTCGACGGCACGCAAGTCGACCGCGAAGAAGACGACTGCCAAGCGGGCTGCGAAGAAGACGACGGCACGCAAGTCAGCCGCTGGTCGCACCCTGGCCAAGAAGTCGCCAGCCCGGAAGGCGAGCACCAAGCGGACCGCGGCCAAGACGCTGGCCAAGAAGTCCACAGCGCGCAAGTCGACGGCTCGCCGGGCCGCCAAGCGCTGACCGAAGCCCCACCCGTCGAGGGTCGCCCCGTCCCGGGGCGGCCCTCGCGGTCGTCCGGGCCTGGTAGGTCAGCCAGGGTCAGTCACTGTCGTCGTTCCATTTCGGGTCGCTGTCCCACGACTCGCTACGCTGCGCCGCCCGTTCGAGGGCGGTGCCCGCCTCCTCCGCGGAGTCGTATGGCCCCATCCGCTCGCCGTTCGGGCAACCGGGACCTTGCTCGACACGCTGGTGGCTGAGGCAGAACCACCACTTGTCGTCGGCTCGAGAATCGCTCATGGGCAGATCCTGCCCCTCAACTAGACTCTTGCACCATGTCTCTGCTTGTCCCGGGCACGCTCTCGCCCGTCCTTGCCGTGCCGCCGGAGATCGAGCGCCCGGAGTACGTCGGGCGCCCCCGCCCGGCGCGCTACCGGGGGCCGGAGGTGAAGGACGCGGAGACGATCGCCGCGATGCGAGTCGCGGGCCGCATCGCTGCCCAGGCGCTGGCCGAGGTCGGTCGAGCGGTGGCGCCGGGCGTCAGCACCGACGAGCTGGACCGGGTCGGCCACGAGTTTCTCTGCGACCACGGGGCCTACCCGTCAACGCTGGGCTACAAGGGGTTCCCCAAGTCCCTGTGCACGTCGATCAACGAGGTCGTCTGCCACGGCATCCCCGACTCAACGGTTCTGAACGACGGTGACATCGTCAACGTCGACATCACGGCGTACATCGGTGGCGTTCACGGCGACACGGACGCCACGTTCCTCGTCGGAGAGGTCGACGAGGAGTCGAGGCTGCTGGTGGAGCGCACCTCGGAGGCCATGATGCGGGCTATCAAGGCCGTCGCTCCGGGCCGGCAGATCAGCGTGATCGGGCGGGTGATCGAGTCCTACGCCCGCCGGTTCGGCTACGGGGTGGTCCGGGACTTCACCGGTCACGGCATCGGGACAGCCTTCCACTCCGGTCTGGTCATCCCGCACTACGACGACCCGTCCTACGACACCGTGATGGAGCCGGGGATGACGTTCACCATCGAGCCGATGCTCAACCTGGGTACCGCCGCCTGGGACATGTGGGACGACGGATGGACCGTCGTCACAAGGGACCGCAAGCGGTCGGCTCAGTTCGAGCACACCCTGCTGGTCACCGACACCGGCGCGGAGATCCTCACCCTCCCCTGACGCTGGAGTCGAGCGGCTCGCTGACCGTGAACACCTTGTCCAGGCCGGCGACTTCCAGGACCCGCAGCACGGCTCGCGACGGCCGGTGCAACGTGAGGCTGCCTCCCTCGAGCGAGGCGCGCCGCCGGGTCGCAAGCAGCACCTCGATGCCGGTGGAGTCCATGAAGGTGACGTCGCGCAGGTCCAGTCGCAGGGTCGTGCCGTGGTGCCGGAACGCTTCCAGGGCCGCCTCGCGCAGCTGCGGCGCCGTCCCGAGGTCGATCTCGCCCGCGACGCGCAGGGTGACGTGATCCCGCGCGGGCACGGTGAGCACGGTCAGCGGCGTCCGGTCCATGGTCTGCGTCGTCTCCCCGTTGCCCCGCTGAGGGCCCGGAAGGCCGCTCAGCGGAGGTCCATGTTGTCATGATAATTCCGCCATTTCCAGCGCCAGGGCGGCTGCCGAGACGCTGACCACAGTGTGTAACGTCTTCGCGAGGACATGCGCCGACGAGACCGGGCGCAGATCGATCGGGCCACCGGGGGTGGCCCAGGCGAGGAGACCGCAATGACGATTGCCGACAAGGTGGACGCCGAGGCCTTCTGGCGCGACGGCTGGCAGATCGTGCCCGGGGTGTACTCCAAGGAGGAGATCGCCCAGATGCGCGCGGAGATCGAGGAGACCAAGACGCACGGCGGGGATCTGCTGGCCAACCCCAAGATCAACCATGTCATGACGGACGGACGTCTGGTCCAGATCGCCCAGAAGATCCTCGGCAGCGACGAAATCGTCTACGGCGGCGACAGCGCCTTCACGGTGAACTCGAGCCAGCATGGGTTCCACAAGGACAACGTCGACCGCACCGACCCGAACGGCCCGGACTGGCAGAATGGCCGCTACACGATGCTCCGGTTCGGCATCTACCTGCAGGACCACCACAAGCACACCGGCGGCCTGAACCTGCGGCACGCGTCGCACAACACGGTGTCCCTCAAGGAGGGCAAGAACATCTACGTGCGCTCCAAGGTGGGCGACGTCGCGGTGTGGAGCATGCGCACCAGCCACAGCGGCAACGGGACGCTGCTGAGGTTCCCCCCCTGGACCTCTCCCGACCCGGCGCACAAGCCGAAGCACCGGCCCTGGCAGGTAGCGCCCAAGGACGGTGACCGGATGGCGGTCTTCGTCGCCCTCGGCCTGAACGATGCCCACCACGACAGGTACGTCGAGTACCTGAAGACGCGCGAGTACATCATCCGCATCTGGTCGAAGTCGCAGTACGACCCGGCGGTTCTCGAGAAGGCCAAGCAGTCCGGCTTGACCGTCCGAGATGTCCCGCGCGAGGTCGCCGGCCGCACCGACGTCGGGCAGAACGTCGAGTGGAAGCCGCTGCCCTACTAAGGCCTACTAGTCGGGACGGCCGGTGGCACTCAGCCGGTGCGCTCGAACCGGTACGCCGAGAAGATCGAGAGGCCCCCGTCGTTCGCCGTCTCGGGGAACGTCGACATCGGTGTACTGGACACCAGGCGCAGACCGCGGGACTGGAAGATCTCCGGGACGTCGTGCGGGTACTGCCGGTGCGAGGTACGGCCGGGCGGCTCGATGGACAGGATCGACTTCCCTACCCGCACCATGTGGTCGAACACGGCGGTGCTGGACGGGTGGATGTGCTCGATGACGGCCATCGTGAAGACGAGGTCGAACGAGTCGTCGGCCAGGCCGGGGAGCACCTCCTCCGCGGACCCGAGGTGGATGTTGCTGTCCACGAGCTGGGGGTAGGTCTGGCGGAGCAGCTCGACCGCGTGGGGGCTGATCTCGATGCCCTCCACGTTGGGGTAGCCGTGGTCCACGAGATAGGCCAGGTTGCGGCCGACGTTGCACCCGACCTCGAGGATCCGCGTCTCTGGGGGGAGGTCCGAGATGAGCTTCAGCAGCGCCTCGCTGCGCCCGGTCCAGCTTACGTACGTACGCGGCACGTTCTGCTCGGGCTCCGGCTGGCGCCAGAACTCGTGCAGCGTGTCGATGTCGTCGATGCCTCGGTCGTCGATGCCTCGGTCGTCGATGCCTCGCTCGTCGATGCCTCGGTCGTCGATGCCTCGCGCCTTCTGGAGCCGACGGGTGAGCCTGCGGGCGACGCGCCGAGGGAAGCCCGTAATCGAGTCCGGCATGAAGAAACCGCTTTCGAGATCGGAGACAGGGGCCTCGACGTTAACAGGAGGCCCGGGTCGGGCCCTAGTCGAGCCCTAACGGGCTGCAGGAGCCTCGCCGGTCTCCACCGGCTGGGTGTGGCGAGGCATCAGCCACAGCACCAGGGCGCCGACCACGGCCGCGGCGACGACGCCGAGGAAGACGTTGTGCGCCGCCGCGTACAGCGCCCCCCGGACGAAGTCCGTGACCTGGCCAGCCTTGGCGTGGCCGCCCAGCGCCAGGGTCTCGGCGTCCGCACTGCTCGGGAGCTGCCCGGCGACGCCAGCGGGCGGATCGGCGAACCGGTGGGCGAGTGTGGCGTTGGCCACAGCACCGAAGACGGCGACCCCCACGGCGCTGCCGAGGTTGCGGCAGAACATGTTGGTCGCGGTGACGACGCCGCGGCGCTGCCAGTCGACGACCGACTGCACGGCCACCATGGCAGGAGCCGACGACAAACCCAGACCGACACCCACGACGAACGTGGCCAGCGCCACGGCGAGGACGGGTGCCGTCCGGGACAGCAGCGCTACGAGCACGGTGCCCACGACCGCGATGACGCCCCCGATGAGTGCGGTGTCGCGGAAGCCGATGCGCAGGTACAGCCGGCCTGACAGGGAGGCGGCGATCGGCCAGCCGAGCGTCATCGCCGCGAGCGCGAAGCCCGCGACCAACGCCCCCGTCCCCAGGACGCCCTGCACGTACATCGGGACGTAGGACACCATGCCGATGACCACGACCCCGATCGCGACCGATGCGAGGTTTCCCCCGAGCAGCACGCGGTGCCGGAACACCCAGAGGGGCAGGACGGGCTCCGCGGCGCGACGCTCGACGAGCAGGAAGGTGAGCAGCGTCACTGCTCCCACCGCAAACACCAGGTAGCTCGTGACCGAGCTCCATGCCCAGGCAACGCCGCCTTCCAGAAGCCCGAGGATCACCAGGGAGAAACCGCTCATCAGGAGCACTGCTCCTGAGATGTCGAGCTGGTGGCGCCGGTGCTCGACCTTCTCGTGGAAGGAGCGCCACAGCATCCAGGCAGCAACCGCGCCCAGCGGGAGGTTGATGAAGAAGATCCACCGCCAGCTCAGGTAGTCGGAGAACACCCCGCCGAGGGTGGGGCCGATGACCGACGAGACCCCCCACACGCTGGCGAGGTAGCCCTGCACGCGGGAGCGTTCGACCACGGAGTAGAGGTCACCGACCACGGTGATCGAGATCGGCAACACGGCTCCGGCGCCGATGCCCTGCACGGCACGGGCGGCGATCAGCGAGGGCATGCTCCAGGCGACGCCGCAGAGAACGGAGCCGACCAGGAACACCGCGATGCCGAAGTAGAGGATGGGCCGTCTGCCCACGACGTCGGCGAGCTTGCCGTAGAGCGGGACCGTCACCGCCTGCGTCAGCAGGTAGATGGAGAACAGCCACGGGAACTGCGAGAAGCCACCGAGATCGCGCACGATCGACGGCACCGCGGTGGCGATGATCGTCGCGTCGAGGGCGACGAGCGCCGTGCAGAGCATGAGCGCGATGAGTACCGGCCCGCGATCTGAGCGCAGGCCGACGCTGGGGGACTTTTCGGTGGTGGTCATCTCTCGTGGCAACCGCGTCGGTCGGCGAACTCTTCCCGGCACCGGGAAATCAACCGAGTCAGAGGGTCGACGCTGCCGCCGGGGTCGGCTCCGGCACTGTTGCCGCACCTGCGAACCGCGCGAGGGCCACGCCCACCGCTGTCGTGAGCGGCACGGCCAGCACCAGCCCGATCGAACCGACGAGGGTCCGGACGATCTCCTGGCCCAAAGCCTCCCCCGTGAGGATGGTGCCGAGGGGCCTGTTTGAGAGGTTGATGAGCAGCAGGACGGGCAGCGCCGTCCCGGCGTACGCGAAAACGATCGTGTAGACGACGGACGCGATGTGGTCACGTCCGATCCGCATCGCTCCGGCGAAGAGCCGGCCCGGCGACACATCCGGGCTGAGCGCCCGCAATTCCCAGACGGCCGACGCCTGGGTGACCGTCACGTCGTTGAGGATGCCGAGGCTGGCCACGATGATCCCCGCGAGCAGCAGACCGGACAGGCGAACCTGCCCCGCGACGGCCGTCAGCGTCAGATCCTCCTCGCTGCCGACCCCCGTCAGGTGAGTCGCGCCGACCGCCCAGGTGCCGAGGGCAGCGGCGGCGGCCAGCCCGAACAGGGTCCCGATCAGCGCCGTCGTCGTGCGGATGCTCACTCCGTGCGCGAGGTAGAGCAGCACGAACATGATCGCGGCGGATCCGACCAACGCGACGGCGAGCGGGTTCTCTCCCGACAGCAGCGCCGGGATCATGAACTTGAGCAGCACGAGGAAGCCCAGGCCCAGTCCGGCAAGGGCGGCCAGACCGCGGAGACGGGCGACCACAACGACGAGCACGGCGAAGGCGACCGCCAGCAGGATCATCGGCGAAGAACGCTTGAAGTCCACGAACGCGTAGAGCGGCGGCGTGCCGGGCTCGGTGCGGTATCTCGCCAGCTCGAGCTGGTCACCCGGCTTGATGCCGGCCTTCCGCACAGTGGGGTCGACGTCGACAGTGAACCGCTTGCCGGCGTCCGGCCCGGAGGTGACGGTCACGGACACATGCGCGCACCGCACGCTCTTGCCGGGGGCGGCGCCGACGCCCTGGCAGTCGAAGGGCGTCGCGCTCACCGTCCGGGCCGTGACGTAGATGGTCCCCGGCGCGTCACCGACGACCCCGGCGACGCTCACCCCGCCCGTTGAGCTGTCCGGCCACAGGACGACGGCGCCCACGACGACAGCAGCCAGGATGGGCAGCAGGGCCAGCGCCAGCAGCAGCGACACCCGCCTCCTGAGCCGGGCGTCCGGCTCCTGCGCGCGACGTTCCCGCCGCGACGGCGCCCCGTGGTGGCGGTGAACGGACACGCCGTGGTCCCTTCTCGATCCGGTTCGTGGGGCGGCGGACGAGCCGGCCTGTAAGCCGGGTTCTGTGGCGACGGTAAACCGTTGCCGGCGGCCATCCATCTCGGGCTGCCGTTACCGACAGCCTCCAGCGGCCTACCCGGGAGCTCGGGCGGGCCGCCCTCGAACGCTCCCTGTCTGACCTTGCTCCGGGTGGGGTTTACCGAGCCGCCCGAGTCACCTCGGACGCTGGTGGTCTCTTACACCACCGTTTCACCCTTACCGCTCCCGATCGCTCGGGCGCGGCGGTCTGCTTTCTGTGGCACTGTCCCGCGGGTCACCCCGGGTGGGCGTTACCCACCACCTTGCCCTGTGGAGCCCGGACTTTCCTCGGCGAGCCCGGCTGGACGAATCCAGCACGGGCTCGACGCGGCCGCCCGGCCGGCTCGTCCGCCGTGCTGGTCAGGGTAGCCTCAGGCCAGCGCGAAGCGCACCCGCCGGGTCGTCACATCCGCCTCGACGAGCGTGACGCGGACCCGCTCCCCCAGCGGCAGCGTGCCCTCGCACTGGCCGCGGACAGCCGGCTCGCGCAGCTGGACGGTGCCACCCTTCTCGTTGACGTCCACGACTGCCGCGTCGAACTCCTGCCCCACTCTGGGGCTCAGCACGACGGCCTCCATCAGCGCCACGCACTCGCGCTCGAGCGCACCCGCGCGCCGGTCGCTCTCGGCCATCAGCTTCGGCAGCTCCGGTAGGGTCTTCCTGACCCAGTCCGGCACCTCGACACCTCCGCACAGGGACACGCACACCTCACCCACGTACCGGTCCACCAGCCGACGCAACGGCGCGGTGGCGTGCGCGTACTCGGCCGCGACCGCGGCATGCGTCGCGTTCTCGGGCACGGCGCCGTCGAACGCGGTGTAGCCCGCGCCCCTCAGCAGTGCGGTGGCCTCCTCGAGGAGTGCGAGGTGCCGGGGGTTCGACGGGTCCAGGCCACGGATGACCTCCGCGTAAGACGTCCCCTCCGGCCACGGGACGTCGAGGACGGAAGCAGCGCGCCGCAATCGTCGGATCTCCTCCTCCGGCGCCGCCGGGAGTGTGCGCAGGACGCCGACCTCGCCGTGCAGCATGAGGTCCGCAGCGGCCATGCCGGTGAGCAGCGAGATCTGCGCGTTCCACCCTTCGCAGGCGAGCGGGACCCGGTAGGCCAGGGCGAATCCGTCGGGAGTCTCCAGGACCTCCTGCTCGGGGATCGGCAGGCTCACCCCGCCCCGGTCGACCTCGCGCTGCTCCCGCAGCTTTCCGACCTCGGCCAGCAACAGCAACCGCTCCTCAGCCGTGCCCGCGTCGATAAGAGCCTGCACGCCCGCGTAGTCCATGCGGTCGGTCGATCGGACCAGCGCGCGCCGCACCTCGACCGCCGTCTGCTCGCCATCCGCGTCGAGATCGATGACCCACAGCAGAGCGGGGCGATCCTGGCCGGCCAGCAGCGAGGCGGCGGCTTCCGAGAGCACCCGGGGGTGCAGCGGCGTACTGATGTCCGGGCTGTAGAGCGTCTCCACCCTGCGGTGCGTCTCCTGGTCGACCGCCCCACCCGCTGCGACGAACGAGGCCACGTCGGCGATCGCGTAGCGCACCCGGAATCCGGAACCGCGCCGCTCGATGTTGAGGGCCTGGTCCAGGTCCATCGAACCGGGCGGATCGATGGTGAGGAAGGGGATGTCGGTCGCGTCGTACGCCGGGGCGCGCACCTCCCGGGCAGCAGCCTCGGCCTCCGCCGTCACGTCGGCCGGAAAGTCCTCGGGAACATGGAGCTCTTGCCGGATGCGCGCGAAGCCCTCTCGCAGGTCAGCACCGTCTTCGACGCGCAGTCGCAGGTGGCGGCGGGGCATTGCGGCAGCCTACGCAAAGCGGGCAGCGACACTGAACCCCGACGTACATCTTCGTGCAGGGTTCGCGACCCCCTCAGCAAGGCAGGACAAGGCGCATGTGGCGGTTCACCTCAGGTGCGGCGGCGATGGTCGTCATCAGCGGCGCCCTGCCCTGGCGGCAGGCCGGCGACGTCGTCGATCGGATGGCGCCGATCCTGGTGTTCCTGGTCGCGATCACGGTGGTAGCCGAGCTCGCCGACTCGGCCCGCGTCTTCGACGTCGCCGCCAGGGAGGCAGCGCACCTGGCGGCCGGGCGCACGTGGTGCCTCTTCGCCTTGGTCTGCGTGCTCGCGGCGGGCACCACGATCCTGCTCGGGCTGGACACCACTGCCGTGCTGCTCACTCCTGTCGTGCTGGCGGTCGCGGACCAGTTGCGTATCTCCCCGCTGCCCTTCGCGATGATCACCGTCTGGCTGGCCAACACCGCGAGCCTCCTGCTCCCGGTGTCGAACCTCACCAACCTGCTGGCACTGCACGAGCTGGGTCTGCCCCCGCACGCATTCGCGGCCCGGATGTGGCTCCCGACCCTGGTGTCTGTCGTCGGCACCGCTCTTGTCGTCGCAGTCGCCTACCGGCGGCAACTGCGGGGCAGCTACGTCGTCCCTCCCCACCCGCCGGTGGAGGACCGGCCGCTCTTCCTCTGCACCGCATCGACGTGCGTCGCTCTCGTGCCGGCACTCCTGCTCGGCGGCGACCCGACGGTGGTGGTGGTTGTCGGGGCCGCAGTCCTGCTCGGTCTGTTCGCCTACCGGCGACGGGACGCGCTCCGGCCCGGCCTGCTGCCCTGGCGGCTGGTTCTGCTGGTGCTTGGCCTCGCGCTTGTCATCGAGGCGTTGCTGCGCCACGGCGGCGAGCACCTCGTGCTCCAGCTCATGGGCAGCGGCGCCGATCTGCCGGATCTCCTTCGGGTGGCGGGCAGCGGGGCGCTGGCGAGCAACGTCGGGAACAACCTGCCCGCCTATCTCGCCCTCGAGCCGGGGGCCCACCAGGGGACGTCGCGCCTGCTCGCGCTGCTGGTCGGGACGAACGTGGGACCCCTCGTGCTGGTCTGGGGTTCGCTGGCGACCCTGCTGTGGCGGGAGCGCTGCCGGGCCCGCGGCGTCGACGTGTCGCCCTGGGTCTTCGCCCGGCTGGGCCTGCTCGGGGTTCCACCGCTGCTCGTGTGCACCACGGTCGGCCTGTGGCTCAGCTGAACTCAGTCGGGCAGGTGCGCCGTTTCGTTGAACGACCGCAGCGCCGCCTGCCCGGTGGCGTACCAGTCGACGACCGAGATCGAGGCGGGCCGCAGCTCCATCCGGGACATCGCGGACATCGCAGCCCCGAGCGCCGCGACGACGAAGGCCTTGACGGGGGTGACGTGCGTGACGACGAGTACCCGGCGTCCGGCGTACCGGGTCAAGAGCTGGTCGCGTGCGACGGCCACCCGGCGTGCCACGTCCTCGACGGACTCGCCGCCCGGCGGCGCGACGGCTGTCGAGCTCAGCCAGGCCGCCAGCTGGTCGGGCCAGCGTGCGGTCACCTCGGCAAGGGTGTGGCCGTCCCACTCACCGAAGTCGGCCTCCCGCAGACCCGGCACTTCCCGCACCGGAAGACCGAGGGATGCGGCGACGATGTCGGCAGTCTGGCGGGCCCGGCGCACCGGTGAGCTGACGATGGCATCGACGTGCACGCCCGCGAGCGCTGCAGCGGCTGTGCGGGCCTGCTCCTCGCCTCGAGGCGTCAAGGCGGGATCGGCGCCGCCGCTGCCGCTGAACCGCTTCTCGGCCGTGTGGGCGGTCTCGCCGTGACGGAGCAGGACGAAGGTGGTCGGCTCCCCCAGGCCCTCCGACCAGCCCACCAGTGCGTTGGCCGGGGCCGGCTCGACCTCCGCCTCGTCGACCACCGGCTCCGGCGTGTCCGCCCGGGCGATCCACTCCAGCCCCTTGGCCGCGGCGTCGAGCGCCTCGTTGGCCAGCCGGTCGGCGTGCTTGTTCAGCTCGCGGGGCACCCACGTGTAGGTGACCTGCTCGGGCGGCAGGATCGCGCGGGCCTGTACGGCGAGGGGCCGCATCGCGGGGTGCTTGATCTTCCAGCGGCCGGACATCTGCTCGACGAGCAGCTTGGAGTCCAGCCGGGCCTCGACCGCGGCGTCGGGGTCGACCTCGCGCGCGGCGGTGAGGCCGGCGATCAGGCCGCGGTACTCGGCGACGTTGTTGGTGGCGACCCCGATGTGTTCCGCCCGCTCGGCAAGCACCTGGCCGGACTCGCCGTCGCGAACCACCGCGCCGTACGCAGCCGGCCCCGGGTTGCCCCTCGACCCTCCGTCCGCCTCGACGATGAACCGTCTCGTGGGCACGTCCTTCAGAGGCCCGACTCGGGGGTGCGCACGAGGATCCGCCGGCACTCCTCGCACCTGAGGACCTCGTCCTCCTCAGCCGAGCGCAGCCGTCCGATCTCGACATTGTTCAGCTCGAGCCGGCAACCGGTGCACCGGCGCTGCCGCAGCTCGGCCGCCCCGATGCCGGCCTGCTGCGCCCGGATCTTTTCGTACAGCGCCGTGAGCTCGAGGTCGAGCTGGGCGGCCTGGGTCTCGCGCTGCGCCCGCAGGCCGCCGACCTCGGCATCGATCTCGCCGGTGGTCGCGTCCCTGCGCGCGGTGAGCTCCACGGTCTCGGCCCGGGCCTCGTCCCGCTGGGTCGTGAGCTCGGAGAGGCGCGTCTGCACCGCCTCCAGCCGCTCCATGATCTCCAGTACGACGTCCTCCAGGTCGGACTGTCGACGGCCGAGCGTGGCGATCTCGTGCTGCAGACCCTCCAGCTCCTTGGGCGAGGAGACCTGTCCCGCGTCGAGACGCTGCTGGTCCCGGACGGCCCGGCTGCGCACCTGCTCGACGTCCCCCTCGGCCTTGCTGAGCTCCCGGCTCACGTCGCTCTGCTCGGTCTCCGCGGCGACCAGCTGGTCGGCGAGCTCGGTCAGCGTCTTCTCCAGCTCGTGGAGGGCGGCGTGCTCAGGCAGGGTGGCGCGACGATGGGCGAGCTGGTCCATCCGCGCATCGAGAGCTTGGACGTCGAGCAGCCGCAGCTGGTCGGTGGCGGGGGCTTTCAGCTCAGTTCTCCTGGTTCGGGCCGGTGGTGACGCGGGGGGACACCCGAGTTTCCACCGTAGCGCCCTGCGACGTCAGCCCGTCGGTGTGGTTGAGAGGGGCCGGCGAGGGAACACGGTTCCTCGGCGGCGACACCCGGGTCGCCTGACGGCAGGAGAAGGAATGACCATCGGCGGCATCATCGGCGCGATCATCATCGGGCTGATCATCGGAGCGCTGGGACGCCTGGTCGTCCCGGGCAAGCAGGACATCCCGATCTGGCTCACGATCCTCGTGGGCATCGTCGCGGCCTTGCTGGGCAGCGCGATCGTCGGGTCGCTGCGGGACACGAACGGGGTCGACTGGATCGAGCTCGTCGTCCAGGTCGCTCTCGCCGCTGTCGGCGTCGCGCTCGTCGCGGGAATGCGCGGACGTCGTCACACGTCGGCGGATCGCCGCATCTAGATCCGGCGCCGCTCAGCTGCAGGGCACCTCGAACCACACCCGCTTGCCGGTCGGCAGCGGCTCCCACCCCCATTGGCTCGCGAGCTGGGAGACCAGCCACAGCCCGCGTCCTCCGACGCGCACGGGATCCGGCATGGCCGTGGGCGCGGTCGGCGGCTGCGGACTGTCGTCGTCGACGGCGAGGCGCACGGTGTCCGGCTCCCGATCCATCAGGTGCAGCTGCACGACGTCAGCACGCGCGTGCCGGACGGCGTTGGCGACCAGCTCGGTGACCAGGAGCTCGGCGGTCTCGATGGTGACAGTGGGGCACGGTCGTGCGCCCAACCAGGCCCGCACGACACCGCGCGCGGCGTGGGCAGCGGCAAGCCCGGCGTCGATGCTGACCACCGCGCTGTCCGTCACCGTGGGCCCGTGCCCATCCCGATCCGGACTAACCCTCCTCAATCGGACAGGGGCTCGATCCACGCGACGTAGACCGCGCGCCCCGGGTTGGTCGGGGCGCGCTCGACCAGGAACCGGCACATCAGCTCGCTGCCGTCCGCGCGCAGCACCGGCAGGTCCAACCGACGGCCGAGAACGTGCGCCTCCCCCGTGCTGAGGTGGCGACTGAAGCCCGCGACGTGCGCCTCCCGCAGGGAGGGCGGGACCAAGGTGACGACGCGACGGCCGACCAGTGTCTCCACCTGCCAGCCGAGCACCTCGGCCAGCCGCCGGCTGACGGCGATGATCCGATTGGTGTCGTCGGCCGCCACGACTCCGCGCTCCGAGTCCCGCACGAGGCTCGGGTCCCATTGAGGTTCCGCGCGGCCCCCGACAACCGCCGAGTCGGCGTCGAACCACTCATGCATGGCCCCGTGCCACGGCACCGGTGGCACGCCGGCCAGCTGCGCGATCACCTGGGAACACACCCAGTCCCGCACCTCGATGATCTCGGGCAGACCCGGGTAGACGAGCAGCCGGCCGTCCCGGGCCAGCTGCTCGGCGGCATCCAGCGTCTCGGCGAGAACTTCGAAGTAGCGCCCCTGATGAGCAGCCACCGTGAGGTCCAGGTCAACCGAGCGAGGGACCCGGGGCAACGGGCTCGGATGGCCCTCCAGGAGCGGCGACTCGGCCGCACCCGCTTGTACTACGTCGTCAATGGCCCCGTCGAGCGCATCCCCGACCATCCGACGGGCCTGGTCGGCCAGGGCGAAGTCGGCCTCGGGGACGTCGTGGCTGGCCGCGTAGAGAACGAGCTCGCGCAGCAAACCGTCATGGTGCTGCCTCGCCGCCAGGTAGAGCGTGGGGGGCAACGCGAGGAGCAGCACGTGGTGGGCTCGCGCAGCTGACGCATCGTCCGACGGGTGCGGCTCGAGGTCCCATGCACTCAACAGGTCCTCGTCCGACGGCTCCGCCGCGGGATCGCCGACCTCGAACCACACGATCTTCCCCCCGGTGGCGAGCTCCACCACCCCGCAGTCCGCGGTGAGGGCCGCCACCAGGGCCATCCCGCGTCCCGTGGTCGCATCCGCGTCGTAGCGGCGCTGAGCCGGCAGCCGGTTGTTGTAGTCGCGAACCTCGACCCGGACCCGGTCCGCTCCGACGTCCACGAGGAGCTCGATGGAGGTGTGCGCATGCAACGCCGCATTCGTGACGATCTCGCTGATCGCCAGCACGGCCACGTCCCCCCAGTTCTCCTTGCCGGCCACGACGAGAGCCTCACGAAGGAACCGGCGGGCGGCGGATGCGCTGGCGGCCTCGGGTGGGAGGACGGCGGTCCGCGTGCTGCCGCCCGCAGCTGACACGCCACTGGTCACCTATGCACCCGCCCTCTGCGCGCAAGCACGCCTGGTCACCCTAGCGACGGAGACCAAGAATTAGTCGGAGGCGGGTGCCGCGCTGCTCAACCCGGCGCTCCACTTCTCCTCGATGCGCCCGAAGCGCCACACCGCCAACGCGCCGGCCCAGGTCAGCACGAACAGCAAGCCGATCCCGTACCCGACGTAGTTCAGGTCGAGGTGGGCGAGCCATCCGAACATGCCCCCCGTGAGGTTGAGGCGGTCGGCGAGAACGGCGGCCAGCTCGACAAGGCCGATGAGCAGGGCGACCGCCACTGACAACGCCGTCACGGTGATGTTGTAGAACACCTTCCGCACCGGCTTGGAGAAGGCCCATCCGTAGGCAAGGTTCATGAAGGCGCCGTCGATCGTGTCGAGCAGCGACATCCCGGCAGCGAACAGGACCGGCAGGCACAGGATCGCGTAGAACGGCAGCCCGCCGGCCGCAGCGGCACCCGCGGTAGCCAGCAGGCCGATCTCGGTGGCCGTGTCGAACCCCAGCCCGAACAGCGCCCCCAGAGGAAACATCTGCCACGGCTTCTTGACGGCTCTGGTTGCCCGTCCGTAGAACCGGTTCAGCAGACCCCGGTTGGCAAGCTGCTCCTCGAGGGCGGCCTCATCGAACTCACCACGCCGCATCCGACGGAAGACGTCGACGATGCCGCGCAGCACGGCCAGGTTGAGGAGCCCGATCAGCAGCAGGAACAGGCCCGAGACGCTCGGACCGATCACCCCCGTGACGCGGTGCAGGGTCGAGTCGTCGCTCCCGACAGCGCCGCTGAGGCCCTTGATGCCCAACCCGAGCGCACCCGCCAGCAGGAAGACGATCGACGAGTGGCCCAGGGAGAAGAAGAACCCGACGCTGAGTGGCCGCTGGCCGTCGGCCATCAGCTTGCGGGTGGTGTTGTCGATCGCCGCGATGTGGTCGGCGTCGAAGGCGTGGCGCATCCCCAGCGTGTACGCCGTGATGCCGAGCCCGACGCCGAAGACTCCTCCGTTGCCCAGGCTGAAATGGCCGGGCACGACGAACGCGAAGAGCAGGAAGAAGCCCAGCAGGTGCAGTCCGGCGATCGCCGCCGCCAGCGCCACCGCCCGGCGCCACTCGGGGCCGGTCAGCGAGTCCCGGACGCGCCCCCACCGGCTGCCGCGCTCCGGAGCGGTCGTCGTCGCGGTCACCGGCGCCCACCTCCGTCCGCGGCCCAGCTCCGCGCTCAGCCCTGAATCGGAGGCTAGACGCGCCCGGCCCTTGTTGCAACTCATGTGCAACAACGACTCTCTGGCAAGAGCGGCGATCGGGCGCCTCAGCGGAGCCGGGCCAGCGCTGGAGCGGAACCTTTGCGATTCCATCGACGGGCTCGTGATCAAGTTCACGTTTTCGGTACCCGATGCACTGGCTGCCGAGGTCTCTCGACACGTAGGAAATTGGGTACTCAGTGTCAGAATTCCCGGAACTCGCAACCGAGATCGTCCTCGACCGCGCTGAGACGGAAACGTCAACGTCGGCGGAAGAGGCCGAGGCGCAGGCTGCCGTCGTCGCCGTAGCGGAGGCCGTCGCCGCTGCCGCAGCATTCGACGTCGCGACCGAAGCCGCCGCCACTGCCGGTCGCGCGGTCGCAGTTGCCTCGGCGGCCGCGGCGAAGGCCACGGCGAAGGCCCGGGAGGTTGCCGACACGGCGGCAGCGGTAGCCGCCGCAGCGGCCCTGCTGCACCAAGCCCCGGAAGACGTTCCGCCGGTCGGAACGGCAGAGGTCGCCGAAGTTGCCGCAACGGCAGTCACGGCGGCGGAGATCGCCGCAGCCATGGCCGTCTCCAAGATCGCACTGGCCGTGACCACGGCTGAGACGCTGGCAGCGGCGGCAGTGATCGCCGCCGCCCAGCTGATCATGAGCCAGGTCACCAGCGACGCGGACCTGGCGGCCGCTGCGCTGCTTCTCATCCCGATGCCCGACGCGCCCGACCGGGCTTTCCGGGCACGCCCGGCCATGTCGTGGGGGTTCGGTGAGCAGGACGAGTTCCTGGCCCGCATGCGCGCGGCAGTCCTGCAAGGCCCTCCCGCGGAGACCCCGGCGCCCGCCGGTCGCGAGCAGGCCACCAGTTCGGTGGCCTGGTACAGGGTGAAGCCCGAGGATCTGGCCGCACTGGCAACGCACCATCGCCAGTCGACCTACCAAGGGCCGAGTCTGCAGCGGGCTCAGCGACGGCTGCCGCGTCGGCCGCATGCGAACCCGCACGCGGAGTGAGCGGGCCGACTCGGTGGGCGCAACTGGATTTGAACCAGTGACCGCCTGTTTGTAAGACAGGTGCTCTACCGCTGAGCTATGCGCCCGTTTCTCGGGGACACTACCGGCCGGCTTCCCGGCGTTCCTGGCAGTTCAGAGCGCGGCAACGGCCTTGACGAGCTCGGCCACGTCCCGCCCGTCACCGATGTCGTTGACCAGGGTCCAGCGGACGATGCCGTCCCGGTCCACCAGGAAGGTTCCTCGGACCGCCGCGCCCGCCTTCTCGTTGAAGACGCCGTACGCCGTGGCGACCTCGCCATGCGGCCAGAAGTCGGCGAGCAGCGGGTAGGAGAACCCGTCACGTTCGGCGTAGGCGCGCTGCGCGAACATCGAGTCGACCGACACGGCCAGCAGCGCCACCGTCTCGTTGTCGAGCTCGGCGCGCGCCTCCTCGAGGGCGTGCAGCTCACTCCCACAGATGCCGGAGAAGGAGAAGGGGTAGAAGACGACCAGCACTGCCCGGGTCCCCCGGTACGACGAGAGGCGCACCCGCTGGCCGTGCTGGTCGGACAACTCGAAGTCGGGCGCTTGCTCGCCAACCTCGACCGGCATCAGCGACCGGACCGGCGGGTGACGAGGCGGGTCCCCGACCAGTCACTCGCCGCACTGATGCTGCTGGTCTGGTGCAGGCCGGCCGTCGGGGCCGCGTCACCGATGTCGCTGGGCTCGACGTGCCCGTCACGGGCCGCCTTCGGGGTCAGCAGCCACACCACCCCGCCGTCGCCGAGCGAGCGGGGGGCATCGACCAGCGCGTCGACGAGATCTCCGTCCCCCTCGCGCCACCAGAGCAGCACGATGTCGACGACGTCGTCGAAGTCCTCATCGACGAGCTCGCTGCCAGCGAGGGCAGCCACCGAGGCCCGTAGCTGCTCGTCGCAGTCCTCGTCGTACCCCAGCTCCTGCACCACCTGGCCGGACCTGATGCCCAGCCGTGATGCCAGGTCTCGCTGACCCTCCGCGTGGTCCGCGGTCGCGCTCACCGAGTGCCTCCACTGCGTCGCCGCTCCGGCCCTCGCAGGCCCCGTCGCGGGTAGTCCACACGCCCGGGGCCGTCGGCGCAAGCGCTTCCACCTGCTGATTGCCTCCGGGCCTCGGCCGGCTGGCCCCTCCCGGGCGGTGGGAAGGGACTACCGTCGGGGTACAGACGAGCAACGGAACCACGGACGCGAAGGACCCCACGAGCATGGCTTCTGGACAGGACCGACAGGAGCGGCCGGCCCTCATCAACAACGGGTTGCCGAGCCAGCTGCCGGACGTCGACCCCGCCGAGACGGCGGAGTGGCTCGAGTCCCTCGACGCCGTCGTCGACAACGCGGGCCGCAACCGGGCACGTTTCCTGATGCTGAGCCTGCTTCAGCGGGCCCGCGAGAACCAGGTCGGCGTGCCCAGCCTGCGGTCCACCGACTACATCAACACGATCCCGCCGGAGTCCGAGCCCTGGTTCCCCGGCGACGAGCACATCGAGCGGCGGATCCGGGCCTACGCCCGGTGGAACGCGGCGATCATGGTGCACCGCGCCCAGCGACCCGGAGTGGGCGTCGGGGGCCACATCTCGACCTACGCGTCGTCCGCGAGCTTCTACGAGGTCGGCTTCAACCACTTCTTCCGCGGCAAGGACCACCCCGGCGGCGGCGACCAGGTCTTCTACCAGGGCCACGCCTCCCCCGGCATGTACGCGCGGGCCTTCCTCGAGGGCCGGCTCACCGAGACCCAGCTCGACGGCTTCCGCCAGGAGCTGTCCCACCCTGGCGGGGGGCTCTCGTCGTACCCGCATCCCCGGCTGATGCCGCAGTTCTGGGAGTTCCCCACGGTCTCGATGGGCCTCGGACCGCTCAACGCGATTTACCAGGCCCGGTTCAACCGCTACCTGCACAACCGCGGGATCAAGGACACCAGCCAACAGCACGTGTGGGCGTTCCTCGGCGACGGCGAGATGGACGAGCCGGAGTCCCTCGGGGCCATCGGCATTGCCGCGCGCGAGGAGCTCGACAACCTCACTTTCGTCATCAACTGCAACCTGCAGCGGCTCGACGGCCCGGTCCGCGGTAACGGCAAGATCATCCAGGAGCTCGAGTCGTTCTTCCGCGGTGCCGGCTGGAACGTCATCAAGGTCATCTGGGGCCGGGAGTGGGACGCCCTGCTCGCCGCCGACACCGACGGCGCCCTGGTGAACCTGATGAACACGACGGCGGACGGGGACTACCAGACCTACAAGGCCGAGGACGGCGCGTTCGTGCGCGAGCACTTCTTCGGCCGCGACCCCCGCACCCGCAAGATGGTCGAGCATCTCTCGGACAAGGAGATCTGGGGTCTCTCCCGCGGCGGCCACGACTACCGCAAGATGTACGCCGCCTACGACGCCGCCACCAAGCACACCGGTCAGCCGACGGTGATCCTGGCCAAGACCATCAAGGGCTGGACCCTCGGCTCGCACTTCGAGGGCCGCAACTCGACGCACCAGATGAAGAAGCTGAAGAAGGAAGACCTCATCGGCTTCCGCGACCGGCTCTACCTCGACATCCCCGACGCCGCGCTCGACGAGACGCTGCCGCCCTACTACCACCCCGGCCACGACTCGGCCGAGATCGCCTACATGCATGAGCGGCGCAAGGCACTCGGGGGCTACCTGCCCGAGCGGCGGGTGACCGCCAAGCCCCTGGTGCTCCCCGGTGACCCCGTCTACGACGTGATGAAACGCGGCTCCGGCAAGCAGCAGGTCGCGACCACGATGGCGTTCGTGCGGCTCCTCAAGGACCTCGCGAAGGAGAAGGAGACCGGCTGGCGGTTCGTGCCCATCATCCCCGACGAGGCACGCACCTTCGGCATGGACTCGTTGTTCCCGACGATGAAGATCTACTCGCCGCACGGCCAGAACTACACCTCGGTCGACCGCGAGCTGATGCTGTCCTACAAGGAGGACAAGAAGGGCGTCATCCTGCACGAGGGCATCAACGAGGCCGGCTCGACGGCGTCCTGGACGGCGGTCGGCACGTCGTACGCCACCCACGGCGTACCGATGATCCCGATCTACATCTTCTACTCGATGTTCGGGTTCCAGCGCACCGGTGACGGGTTCTGGGCGGCGGCCGACCAGATGACGCGGGGCTTCGTCCTCGGCGCCACCGCCGGTCGCACGACCTTGAACGGCGAGGGCCTCCAGCACGAGGACGGCCACTCGGTGCTGCTCGCCTCGACGAACCCGGCGTGCGTCGCCTACGACCCGGCGTTCTCCTACGAGCTCGGCCACATCGTGCAGGACGGGCTGCGCCGCATGTACGGCGAGCAGCCCGAGGACGTCTTCTACTACCTCACCCTCTACAACGAGCCGTACGTCCAGCCCGTCGAGCCGGCGGACGTCGACGTCGAGGGCATCCTGCGCGGTGTGCACCGCTACGCCGCCGCACCCGAGGGCGACGGGCCGAAGGCCCAGCTGCTCGCGTCAGGGGTCGCGATGCAGTGGGCGCTCGAGGCGCAGCAACTCCTCCACGACGACTGGGGAGTGCAGGCCGACGTCTGGTCGGTGACGTCCTGGACCGAGCTGCGCCGCGACGCACTGGCCGCCGACGAGCACAACTTCATGCACCCAGAGGGCGACCTCCGCACGCCGTACGTGACCAGCAAGCTCGAGGGTTCTCCCGGGCCGTTCGTCGCGGTGTCGGACTACATGCGCGCGGTGCAGGACCAGATCGCGCAGTGGGTGCCCGGCGACTTCGCCTCGCTCGGCACCGACGGCTTCGGCCTCTCCGACACCCGCGGCGCGCTGCGCCGGCACTTCAAGGTCGACGCGTGGTCGATCGCCGTGAAGACCCTCGGCGAGCTGGCCCGTCGGGGCGAGGTGAAGATGGAGGTGCTGCGCGAGGCGATCGACCGCTACCAGCTCGGCGACCCTGCCGCTCCGCCCCCCGGCGAGACCGAAGGCAGCTCCGAGTAACCCCAAATGGTGAGTTCAGCACCCTAAGAGGGTGATTTTGGGTGCCAAACTCACCAGATGAAGTGGGGTCAGGGGCGGGCGACGTCGGCGTGCATCTCCCACACCAGCACCTCGGCGTCGCCGAGCGCCGTCACCCGCTGACCCGCTGAACCGGTGATGCGTGCGGCGTCGCCGGTTCCGAGCCGGCCGGCGCCTTCGAGATCGACCTCGCCGCGGGCGACGTAGAGGTGCACGTACGGCGCGGTGGGCAGCTGCACCGTCTCGGCGTCCGCGAGCCGAGCTGCGAACAGCGCAGCGTCCTTCTGCCTGATGCGGATCGCCGCCTCGTCACGATGCCTGCCCATGCCGGAGGCCACGGTCACGAGACCCCCCCGGGCGAGCTGGTCTCCGATGTCGAGCTGTTCGTAGCCCGGCTCGATGCGGGACTCGTCCGGCACGACCCACATCTGCACGAAGTGCACCGGCTTGACGGCGGCCGGATCACTCGTCAGCACCGACGTCGGCAGGTCGTTCTTCTCCGAGTGCAGGATCCCGGTCCCGGCGCTCATCCGCTGGGCCAGACCGGGATAGATAACGCCGTTGTGACCGATCGAGTCCTGGTGGACCAGGCCGCCGTCGAGCACCCAGGTGACGATCTCCATGTCGCGGTGCGGGTGCGTCTCGAACCCCGTCCCGGGTGCGACAACGTCGTCGTTGGACACGAGGAGCAAGCCGAAGTGCGTGTTGCGCGCGTCGTAGTGGTGCCCGAACGAGAACGAGTGCTTCGAGTCCAGCCAGCCGAGGTCCGTGAAGAACCGCTCACCGGACCGCTTGACGAGTGTCGTGCCCGTCGTTCCGTCTGTCATGGCGTCCATCCTCCCAGTTGTTGCACACACAACAATCGGCGTGGCTCCGGACATTCCAGCCCGCCGCTCAGTCCCGCCGCGAGGTCCAGGCGAGCAGCTCGGGGATCGGCAGCGTGTTGACGATCGCGTCGACAGGCACGTCGCACTCCTCGGCGCGAACGCACCCGAACGGCTGCCAGTCGAGCTGCCCGGGCGCGTGCGCGTCGGTGTCGATCGAGAACCGGCACCCCGTCTCCACCGCCAGGCGCAGCAGTCGCCGAGGCGGGTCAAGCCGCTCCGGGCGGCAGTTGATCTCGACCGCGACCCCGAACTGCCGGCACGCCTCGAAGACGAGCTCCGCGTCGAATTCCGACTCGGGCCGGGTCCGTCCGCCGCGGCCCTGATTGGTGACGTTGCGACCAGTGCAGTGGCCGAGGATGTCGGTGTGCGGGTTGGCCACGGCGGCCACCATCCGGGCGGTCATGGCCTCGCGCTCCATCCGCAGCTTGGAGTGGACGCTCGCCACCACGACGTCGAGCTGGGCCAGCAGCTCGTCCTCCTGGTCGAGCGCACCGTCCTCGAGGATGTCGACCTCGATCCCGGTCAGGATGCGGAACGGCGCCAGCCGCTCGTTGACCGCCGCGACCACCTCGAGCTGTTCCCGCAGCCGCTCCGGCGAGAGTCCGCGCGCAACCGTGAGGCGGGGCGAGTGGTCGGTGAGCACGATGTACTCGTGGCCCAGGTCGCGGGCCGCCAAGGCCATCTCCTCGATGGGGCTCCCCCCGTCGGACCAGTCCGAATGGGTGTGGCAGTCACCCCGCAGGGCGGCGCGGATGGCGGCGCCGCCCACGGCCACCGGCTCGTCGGCAGCACCCTCCAGCCGTTGCAGGTACGCCGGCAGCTCCCCGGCGTACGCCTGGGTGATCGCCGTGGCCGTCTTGTCCCCGATGCCCTTGATCTCGGTCAGCGAGCCGGCCGCGACCCGGGCCGCCAGGTCCTCCGGCGTCAGTTCGGCCACCGCGGCCGCCGCGGTGCGGAAGGCCTTGACCCGGTACGTCGGTTCGTGGGCGCGCTCGAGGAGGAACGCGATCCGGCGCAGCGCCTCGGCGGGGTCCACGGACCGACGGTAACCACTCCGGACGCGGCCCCGACCGGCCGGGCCGTTCCGGGGTTTGTTGTTGCCCTGCGACAACTAGGCTGCTGGCATGCCCCGCCGCTCCCCGGCCACTGTGCGCCGCCTCGAGCGCAGCATGGGCACCCTTGCGGACGCCGCGATCGCCCGGATGGACGAGGTGCTGCCGTGGTACCGCGCGATGCCGGCCGAGAACCGGTCCTGGGTCAACCTCGTCGCCCAGGCCGGTGTGGCCGCGTTCGTCGAGTGGTTCCGCCAGCCCGACGCACCGCAGGCGATCAGTGCCGACGTGTTCGGCACCGCCCCCCGCGAGCTCACCCGGTCGGTGACTCTTCAGCAGACGGTCGAGCTCGTCCGGGTCGTCATTGCGGTCGTCGAGGAGCAGATCGGCGAGATCGTCGCGCCCGGCGACCAGGCGGCGTTACGCGAGGCCGTCCTGCGCTACTCCCGCGAGATCGCGTTCGCGGCGGCTCAGGTCTACGCACAGGCCGCGGAGGCACGTGGTGCGTGGGACGCCCGGCTGGAGGCCCTCGTCGTCGACAACCTGCTGCGAGGAGAGGCCGACGACGCCCTGCGGTCACGCGCCGCGGCACTCGGCTGGGGCGCGCACGGATCCGTCGTCGTCGTGGTCGGCCAGACGCCTGACGCCGAGCCGGAAACGGTGGTCGACGAGATCCGCCGGGTCGCCCGGGCGAGCCATCTCGATGTCCTGACGGGCGTGCAGGGCGACCGCTTAGTGGCGATCCTCGGCGGCGCGACCGACCCGGTTCGCGCGACCCGGCATCTCGTCGCGCAGTTCGGCCCGGGGCCTGTCGTGATCGGTCCGGCCGTGCCCGATCTGCTCAAGGCCGGGCACAGCGCGTCGGTCGCAGTCGCGGGACTGCTCGCGGCCCCGGCGTGGCCCGAGGCGCCTCGACCGGTGCTGGCCGACGACCTGCTTCCCGAACGCGCCATCTCCGGTGACCCGGTCGCGCGGAGCCGTCTCGTCGAGGAGGTGTACGCGCCGCTGGTGGCTGCGGGGTCCGCGCTGCTCGAGACGCTGGCCGCCTACCTCGAGCAGACCGGCTCGCTGGAGGCCACGTCGCGCATCCTCTTTGTCCACCCCAACACCGTCCGCTACCGCCTTCGCCGGGTGACCGACGTGGTGGGATTCGCCCCGTCTGACCCCCGCCACGCGTTCACCCTGAGACTTGCCCTGGTGCTCGGTCGGCTGCAGACCGCCACGCAGCATTTGTAGGAAACCTCTAAAACTGCTCGCCGAGATTCGTTCTGGTCCACACCGTCCGCCCCCACCCGGGTCCGCGAGGCTTGGGGGGTGCTCGTCATCGTCGCGCCCGGTCAGGGCGCCCAGTCCCCCGGCTTCCTCGCCCCCTGGCTCGAGCTCCCGCACTTCGCCGACCGCCTTCGCTGGCTGTCGGCCTGCGCGGGAGTCGACCTGATCCACTACGGGACCGAGGGGGACGCCGAGGAGATCCGCGACACCGCGATCGCCCAGCCTCTGCTGGTCGCGGCCGGACTCGTGTCGGCCCTGGAGATCTTTCCCCACCCCTCCGACGCGTTCCACGTCGTCGGTGCAACCGCGGGGCACAGCGTGGGTGAGATCACGGCGGCCGCCGGCGCCCGCGTGATCACCGCGGAACAGGCCATGGTGCTCGTCCGTGAGCGGGGGCGTGCGATGGCTGCCGCCGCGGCCGTCGAGCCCACCGGGATGACTGCGCTGATCGGTGGCGACCCGGACGAGGTGATGGCGAGCCTGGAGCGTCACGGGCTCACGGCCGCCAACAACAACGGTGCGGGCCAGGTGGTTGCTGCCGGGACGCTCGAGCAGCTGGAGTCGCTCAAGGCAGACCCCCCGCCGAAGGCGCGTCTCATGCCGCTGTCCGTCGCGGGGGCATTCCACACCCGCCACATGGCGCCGGCCGTCGCAACACTGGCGGGCTACGCCAAGGCGGTCAGTGTGCACGACCCGCGCACCAGCCTGATCTCCAACCGGGACGGTGCGGTCGTCCACAACGGTGCCGAGGTGCTGGAGCGGATCGTGACCCAGGTGAGCAACCCGGTGCGCTGGGACCTGTGCATGAAGGCGATGGGCGACCTCGGCGTCACCGGGGTGATCGAGGTCCCGCCGGCGGGCACGCTCACCGGCCTGATCAAGCGCGCGCTTCCCGGTGTGGAGACGGTGGCGCTCAAGACCCCGGACGACCTGGAGGCGGCGCGCGACCTCGTGGCTCGCCATGGGAGCGAGTCGCCGTTGGACGACTCCCCCACCTGGCGGATGCTGGTCGCGCCGGCCAAGGGGACGTTTCGAGTGGCGGACCTCGCCGTCGGAACGACGCTCCGGCCCGGCGTCACGATCGGCACCCTGGTCACGTTGCGCGACCAGCAGCCGGTCACGGCTCCCCACGGCGGCACCGTCGTCGAGTGGCTCGTCGAGGACGGGGACCCGGTGTCCCCCGGACAACCGCTCATCCGGCTGCACCCGGAGGCGGTCTCGGCGTGAGCGCCATCAAGGAAGCGGTCGGTGCCGCGCATGCACGCATCCTCGGGGTCGGTGGTTACCGGCCGGCGCGGGTGGTCACCAACGCGGAGATCTGCGAGCGCATCGACTCGACCGACGAGTGGATCCGCGAGCGCTCGGGCATCATCTCGCGCCGGTTCGCCGCTGAGGACGAGTCGGTCGTCGACATGGCCGTCGCGGCCGCCGGCAAGGCCATCGCGAACGCGGGAATCACGGCCGACCAGATCGGTTGCGTCATCCTCTCGACGGTGACACACCCGCTGCAGACGCCCTCGGGAGCCGCAGACGTCGCACACCGCCTCGGCACCACGGCCGCCGCGATGGATATCTCGGCCGCCTGTGCGGGCTTCTGCTACGGGGTGTCGATGGCCAACGACATGGTCCGCGGCGGCAGCGCTTCGCACGTCGTCGTCATCGGCTGCGAGAAGCTGTCGGACTTCACCGACTCCTACGACCGGACGTCGGCGTTCATCTTCGCCGACGGCGCCGGGGCGGTCGTGATCGGCCCGTCCGAGGAACCGGGGATCGGGCCGACGATCTGGGGCTCCGACGGCTCCCAGTACGACGCCATCACCCAGCGCGCCAGCTGGATCGACGTCCGCGACCACAACGTGGACTTCCCGATGCTGACCATGCAGGGCCAGAAGGTCTTCCGCTGGGCCGTGTGGCAGATGGCCCCGGTCGCCGAACGGGCGATGGCCGCGGCGGGCATCACCGCCGACGACCTGGACGCGTTCATCCCGCACCAGGCCAACATGCGGATCACCGACTCGATGATCAAGGCGCTGAAGCTGCCCGCGCATGTGCCCGTCGCGCGTGACATCGCCGAGGCGGGGAACACCTCCGCGGCATCGATCCCGTTGGCGATGGAGCGCATGCTCGAGAGCGGTGAGGCCAAGAGTGGCGGCACCGCTTTGCTCATCGGTTTCGGAGCCGGCCTGGTCTACGCAGCCCAGGTCGTCACCCTTCCCTGACCCGCACCACGTAACAACCATCCACGAAGGAGCCCGACACATGGCCAAGAGCGAGCAGGAGATCCTCGAGGGTCTCGCCGAGATCGTCAATGAGGAGACCGGCATTCCCACCGGCGACGTACAGCCGGAGAAGTCGTTCACCGACGACCTCGACATCGACTCGCTGTCGATGATGACCATCGTCGTGAACGCCGAGGAGAAGTTCGGAGTGCGCATCCCGGACGACGACGTCAAGGGCCTCTCGACAGTCGGAGACGCCGTGAGCTACATCGCGAAGGCGAGCGCCTGATCGCATGACTGACACCCGACAGACGGACACGAGGCGGATCGTCGTCACTGGTCTCGGCGCGACGACACCGCTCGGTGGCGACGTGGCTTCGACGTGGACGGCTCTGCTGGCCGGCAAGTCGGGCGTGCGTGTGCTCACCGAGGACTGGGTCGAGACGCTGCCGGTGCACATCGCGGCAAAGGTGGCTGTTGAGCCGGAGGAGGTGCTCTCGCGGCAGGAGACCAAGCGCAACGACCGGTCACAGCAGTTCGCGCTGGTGGCCGCGCGCGAGGCGTGGGCGCACGCCGGTGCCCCGGAGGTCGACGGCGAGCGACTCGGCGTCGTGGTCGCCTCGGGCATCGGCGGCGTCCTGACGCTGCTGTCCGCCTACGACACCCTCAAGGAGCGGGGCGCCAGGAGGGTGATGCCGCTCACCGTGCCGATGCTCATGCCCAACGGGCCAGCCGCGGCCGTCGGCCTGGAGCTCGGCGCCAAGGCCGGGGTGCACACCCCGGTCAGCGCCTGCGCGTCAGGAGCGGAGGCAATCGCCTACGCGGCCGACATGATCCGCAGCGGTCGCGCCGACATCGTCGTCGCAGGTGGCACCGAGGCGGCGATCCATCCGCTGCCGCTCGCGGGCTTCGCGGCGATGCAGGCACTGTCCACGAGGAACGACGAGCCGGAGCGAGCGTCGCGTCCCTATGACAAGGGTCGTGACGGGTTCGTCCTCGGCGAGGGCGCCGGCATCGTCGTCCTCGAGTCCGCGGAGCACGCAGAGCGTCGTGGGGCGACGATCCACGGCGAGGTCGCGGGCGCCGGGATCAGCTCCGACGGCTACCACATCGCGGCCCCGGACCCGTCGGGTGCGGGTGCCGTCCGCGCGATCCGGTTCGCCCTGGACAACGCCGGCCTCTCACCGCAGGACGTCGTGCACATCAACGCCCATGCAACCTCGACCCCTGCGGGCGACGTCGCCGAGGCGGAGGCCATCCGCAATGCGTTCGGCGATGCGACCGACGGCCTGTGCGTGTCGGCCACGAAGTCGATGACCGGCCACCTGCTCGGCGCGGCCGGAGCCGTCGAGTCGATCGCAACGATCCTGGCGCTGCATCATCGGTTGGCTCCCCCGACGACCAACCTCGAGGATCCCGACGACGACGTACGCCTCGACGTCGTGGGGCTGGAGCCGCGGAGCCTGCCGGACGGCCCGATCGCCGCACTCAACAACTCCTTCGGCTTCGGCGGCCACAACGTGGCGCTGGCCTTCCGGAGTGTGTCGTGACCACCACCCCGACGGTCCCGACGACCGCCGCGGGCAAGACCGTCATCCCCCGCGACGAGGACCCGCGCAACCCGCGGCTGCGTCTCGAGCAGCTCTTCGACCCGGGCACCCTCGAGCTGATCACCGCCGAGGACGACTCCGGGATGCTCGCGGGCATCGGCCGCATCGAGGGAGCCGCCTCGGTGGCGTTCTGCTCGGACGCGACCATCCAGGGCGGCGCCATGGGCCAGGCCGGTTGCGCAGTGGTGCTCACGGCGTACGAGCGCGCTCTCGCCGATGGCATCCCGGTGCTCGGCCTCTGGCACTCGGGTGGGGCCCGGCTGCGCGAAGGCGTGGTCTCCCTGCACGCCGTCGGTGAGGTCTTCGCCATCATGACCAGGGCGTCCGGCAAGGTTCCGCAGATCTCCGTCGTGCTCGGCCCAGCGGCCGGCGGTGCGGCCTACGGTCCCGCGCTCACCGACGTCGTCATCCTCGGCCCGGAGGGCCGCGTGTTCGTCACCGGCCCGGACGTGGTGCGCTCGGTGACCGGTGAGGACGTGGACTCGCTGCGACTCGGCGGCCCGGAGCCGCACGGGCGGCGGTCCGGCGTGGTGCACGTCGTCGCCGAGACCCAGGACGACGCGTACGTCGAGGCCCGGCGGCTCGCCGCGCTGCTCGGCGACCAGCGGGACCTCGGCGAGGTCGAGGACCGTGACCTGTCCTCGTACCTCCCCGATTCGCCGAAGCGCGCCTACGACGTGCACCCCATCGTCGAGGCGATGCTCGACGAGGGCAGCAGCCTGGAGCTGCACCCCAAGTGGGCACCGAACGTCACCACGACCCTCGGCCGGCTCGGCGGTCGCACCGTCGGCGTGATCGCGAACAACCCGCTGCGACTCGGTGGTTGCCTCGACTCGGCCTCCGCGGAGAAGGCGGCGCGGTTCGTGCGCATGTGCGACGCGTTCGGCGTGCCGATGGTCGTGATCGTCGACGTGCCGGGGTACCTCCCCGGTGTCGGGCAGGAGTGGGATGGCGTCGTACGCCGTGGGGCCAAGCTCCTGCATGCGTTCGCCGAGTGCACCGTCCCGCGAGTGACCCTGGTGACCCGCAAGGCCTACGGCGGCGCGTACATCGCGATGAACTCGCGCTCGCTGGGCGCGACGCGCGTCTTCGCCTGGCCGGGCGCCGAGGTGGCGGTCATGGGCGCGGTCGCGGCGGTGCGCATCCTGCACCGGCGGCGACTGGCCGAGGTGGCCGACGATGTCCGCGGTCAGGTCGAGCAGGAGCTTGCGGTCGAGCACGGCCAACTAGCCGGCGGCCTGTCGCGTGCGCAGGAGATCGGCGTGGTCGACGAGCTGGTGGAGCCGACCCGGACCCGATCGGCGATCGCGCGGGCCATCGTGACCTCGGCGGAGTACGGGCGACGTGGCCAGCACGGCAACATCCCGCTGTAAGGCGAGAACGCCCGGGCTGCTCGGCGGGTCAGACCACCTGGTGCAGCCAGCGGACGGGGGCGCCTTCCCCGGCGTACCGGAACGGCTCCAGCTCCTCGTCCCAGCGGGTGCCGAGCAGGTCTGCGAGCTCCTTCTGCACCGACGTGCTCGGATCGCTGGCCGCGCGGGCGAGAGCGGCCCGGATCCTGTCCTCGCGCACCATGAGGTCTCCGTGCAGCCCCGTCGTCGCGGCGAACAGCCCCAGCTCGGGGGTGCATGAGTAGCGGGCCCCCTCAGATGACGCGGTGGGCTCTTCGGTGACCTCGAAGCGCAGCAGGTGCCAGTCCCGCAGGGCGGAGGCAATGCTCGCGGCGGAGCCCGGCTCGCCCTGCCACGAGAGCTCCGCGCGCAGTGTGCCCGGCGCGGCGGGCTGAGGGGTCCACTCGAGGCTCACCCGCCCGCCCAGCACGCTGCTGATCGCCCATTCGACGTGCGGGCACAGCGCTGACGGGGTGGCGTGGACATAGACAACACCACGAGTCGTCACCGGATCCTCCTTGCAGGCGCGAGGTACGCCTTCCCCAGCGGCCTCGCGATGCCGGACCCACGCTCGTCGTGCAGGCCCATCATGGCACAGGGGCACCACCGGCACCAGTGGCCCCTGGTGTTTCGGGTCGTCCGAATCGTGAAGTCTGCCCGGAACTGCGCCGATAGGAAGGAAGCAACGGCCGGCTGACGACGACGAAATGGGGCTCCCACCCGTGCACGACTCTGAGCTACTGATGGCAGAGGCGTACGACGAGGGTGTTGTCACCGAGGTCATCAGGCCGGCGGCGATCATTCCCGAGGAGTCGACGCGGGCGATCCTCGTCGAATTGGCACTCCGTGACGTCCAGAACGGGGGGGTGTGGCAGTCCGAGCCTTCGCTGTGGAGTCGGTACGACCGCGCCTGGGAGAGCTACGGAACCCCGGGCGGGGCCGAGCTCATCGGCACGGTCCAGGTGGCCTACGGCACGCCGACGCGGTACGAGATCACGATCTACCGGGTGACCGTCACCAAGTTCGGCAACGAGCAGGGATGGACGGTCACGACCCTGTGCGACGAGGCTCTCGGCTTCGGTGGGCTCGACCTCGCAAATTGTCCCCGTGCGTCGCTGTCCGCCCCGCCGAAGCCGTTCGTGTTCAGGGAGCAGAAACCGTGACCATGATCGTCTTCGTGACGCGCTCCTCGGCCAGGGTGGTCCCCCGGCACGAGTAGGACACCACTTCGAGGGTGAGCGGGTAGGTCCCGGGCTTGGCCCAGGTGTGGCGCAACATGTATGTGCTGTGCAGGGCCGGTGCTGCGACGGGCGTCGCGAAGCACGCGCTCTGCTTCAGCGAGCTGGTGCCGACGCCGTCGCCCCAGTCCTCCGAGGTGCCACTGAAGACACCGCTCCCGTCGGTGTAGGTCACCGGGATCTGCACGGCCTTCCCTGCGACGACGTTCACCGGCGCAACGACCGAGAGCGCGAGTGCGGCTGGGACGGCCGCGGGCTTGACTGCGGCAGGTTTGCCGGCAGCGGGCTGGGCAACGTCGTGGCCGCTGCCCAAGCGCGAGATGGCCAGCGCGCCGACGCCCAGGACAACCGCGGCGATGACGAGGGCGATCACGTGGCGCGGCCAGCGTGGGCCACGCGTCGTCACCGTCGCGACGGGTGGTCCAGATACGGACGGTCGACTCGAGATGACGATGATGTCCGGCGTCGCTACTGCGACCCCGGATTCCTCACGTATGGACATGCGGCCCCCTCTAGGCGTCAGAGTAGGGGGATCGCCTGACCACGGGGCCGCGATCCGGGAAATCGGGCGGATCCGGGTCTACCGTGCCGACGGCACCGGGAGCTTGATCACCCGGGCGCCGAACAGCTGAGGACAGCACGCGTCAACCTCGGCCAGGCTGCCGACGAGATGCAGCCGACGGGTGAGCTGCATGACCTCGAACACCCGCAAGACCGCTGACTGGTCGGCGACGAAGTGAACGGCGCCGCCGAGCAGGGTCTGCCGGTGGAAGATCCTCAGCAGGCTGCCGACGCCGGTCGAGTCGATGAAGGTGACCGTTCGCAGGTCCACGACAAGGCTTTCCACGCCTCGGTTGACCAGGGCCAACAGGGTGTCGCGCATGTCGCTCGCGCACGACATGTCTACCTCGCCGGAGACGTCGACGACGGTGTGCCCACCGACCTTGGTCGGCTGCGGGACAGTGATCATTGGCCGCCAATCCGGGGGGGAGAACGGCGCCGGCTGCTGCAACGCGAGCGAATCGTAACTCCGGAAAATCGTGCTGGGAAGGTCGATCGGTTACGACGGGTGACCTCGCGATCCTTCTGGGGTGACAGGGCCCGATCCGGTGGGTCGCGGCCGGAAACGGCGACGGATTCCGCAGGCTCCGGGGCGGGCCGCTGCCAGGTTGACGCCTCCCGACGCTGCTCGGCGCCATTTTCCGCTGCGGTATCGTCCGTGGCCGCGGACCCGGCTTGGCTCGATGCCATCGGGGCGGTAGCTCAGCCGGTTAGAGCAGAGGACTCATAATCCTTGGGTCGTGGGTTCGAGTCCCACCCGCCCCACCCGTTAGTCAGGCGATGAGCAGCCGCGCGCCAAGCTCCGCCGCCTCGAGGTCGATGAGGTCGCGGTTGCGTTCGGCCCACCGACCTGAGGCGAGGTCGTCACGGAGGCTGTGCACTGCCCTCTGCTCCGCGTCGGGCCCGAGGCTCGTCCAGACCGACACTCCGCGACGGACATTCTCGTCCAGGTATGCCTCGGGCCGGCGCCAGTAGGCCTCGAAGAAGCCATCAGCGCAATCCCACGGAATGGGCACCGGTTCCATCCTGGCTCCGATAGCGCCAGCCAGTTCGCCCAGCGATGCCAAGACCTTGACGGCTCGCAAGGCAGCGAACTCCGGGACGTAGTCACGAGTCAGCCAGAACTGGCTGGGGTCACTGGTGTCGAAGAGGAACACCACCACGCGGCGGGCGACGCGCCGCATCTCGCGCAGCCCGGCGATCGGGTCCTGCCAGTGATGGACGGTGCACACAGCCATCGCGGCGTCGAAGGACTGGTCATCGAACGGCAAGTGCTCGGCAGATCCAGCCACGCACGGCGCCGCCTCCGGGAGGCGCTGCAAACGCATGAGCGCCGATGGTTCTACCGCCAGGACGTTGCGGTCGGGGGGCTCGTAAGACCCGGTGCCCGCCCCGACGTTCAGTACGGTCCGGGCGTCGCCGAGCGCAGCCCAGATCTGCCTAGCGATGCGCGGTTCAGTGCGCCGGGTGACGGTGTAGGTGGCCCCGATGGTGTCGTACAACTGCGCGCTGGACATTGACCTGCCCTTCGTTGAAGGGCTACTTCACCACACGGAGTGGGCCGTCACACTGGCTGACGCCGCGCCATCCATCGGTCCAGGTCGGCCTTGGCCATCAGGCAATCGGTGACTCCGCCCGCGGGGATCCGGACTCCGGTGAGCTCGCGAACGAGCAGGGCACGGGTGACCGCAAGGCCGCCGGTCCTGGTGTACACGGCGGCCTCATCGGGGGTCATCCAGCAATCCTGCCCGTCGTCGATCAAGGGGCCCATCCACGGGATGCCATGACCGAATCATCGACCTGCCGGAGCGGCGATTGGAGGCCCGAACGAGTGACGACGGCGTACGACGAGCGGCATCGCTGGCAGGTAAGACCCCCTGGGCGCACGGGGTCACCCGTCGTGACCCCGTTGCGCGCAGCCTGCTCCCGGCCACCAGGGCCGAAGGATTCTGGCCAGACGCCTCTAGGCGGTGCAGCCGGCTGTCAGGTGCGCGAGGGCGGAACCGGCCGCTTGCCGAGCTCGCAAGACGCTCGCCCGGTCCGTGCCGTGCATGGCGGTGCTGAGCACGATCAGCGAGTTCGCCACATTCCGGATGGGCGCGCCAGAGGCTCCCGCAGTGGTCGCGAAACTCGCGAGGGCAGCACCGGCGTCACCCAGATTGTCGGCGAGGGTGTGGTCGAAGGGGTCGGTGTTCGGGTTCCAGCGCTTCAGGTACGACTGCGCGACGCCCACGACGTACCGGGCATTTCGGCACGCGGCGACGGTCGAGATGACGGTCGGGGTCGGCGACGCCGTCACGCTCGGAGACGGGGTGACCGGCGCTGTGGCACCCGAACTGGGCCCGCCGGCTTGCTGAGTGGATGCGGATCCGCCACCACTACAACCGGCAACGAGCAGCACGACCGCAATCCCCGTGAGCGTCCGCATCCGGCCGTCCCCCTTGCTAGACAGCGAGGATACGCCGAGAAGGAGCAGCTCAAACGACCAGTAACTGAACCGCCCCGAAGGGTAGTCACGACCGCGTCGACGGACTACACCTGTCTCCAGGCCCGTCGTCCCACGTCCCCCCTTGGGAGGAACGGGCCAGGCCGGCCCGCGGGGGCGCCCGCGCCCCCGCGGGCCCGGCCGCCGCAGACCGTGGACGACGCCGCGCCGTCCACGTCCCCCTTGGGCCAGCGCGGCGTCTCTGACGAGAGTGCGATGCCGCGCGCCAGGTGGCACAGCCCCCATCGGGGTGAGCGGCGTCACCCTCCGCTAGCGATCTTGCACTCCCCGTCGGCCGGCGCGTTGAGCCACCGTTCGACCGCGTACGTACTTGGCGACGGCCAGCGCCCGCCGGCCCAGCCGCCGCTGGAGCGGCGTCGCCACGCGGTCCCTGGCCAGGAGCAGGGCGACCGCTCGGCGCAGAGCATGGCGCTCGGCCGGCAGCTGATCCTGGATGTCTCCCCAGGCGCCGCGCAAGCCGTTGCTGCCGAGCCGGTTGATCGCGGCGATCGTGCCCGGCGACACGTCCAGACCGGCGAACGACGCGAGGCCCGAGGGCTCGACACCCACAGCGACCAGCGACGCCATCGTCCGCTGACACTTCTCGCACCGGCCGCAGTTGACGTCCGGCCGCTCTCGCTCGCGCCAGAAGCTACAGACGTCGAGAAGGGCCAGCCCCGCGGGCCAGTCCACCAGCTGGCGCAGCTTGTCCAGCCGCCGGGCTTGCTCGTTGTCATGCGTGATCGTCATCGACGACGTGCTCGCGCGGGGATCCGTGAGCGGATGCGACCCCCACGGTTCCAGGCGACCGGCCCAATAGGAAGAAGCGATCAGGACCCGGGACAGCGCAGGGCCGAACGCATGGGCTACCGCAGCCAACAGGGTCCCGTGGGAATGACGGGTCCAGTCCGTCCCGAACTCGTAACCGTCGAGCACGCGGAAGTTCGTCACGACGGGGACGAGCGTGACCCCCATCTCTGCCATCGCCCCGGTCAGCCACCCGGCCCGCTGCGTCGTCGCACGTCGGTGCTGCCCGTCGAGGTCGGCCAGATGTGCCGGCCCGACGAAGTCCACGAAGAGCGCATACGTCACCCGGCCTGGGTGGCCGACGGGATAACGCCGCAGGTTCCTCCACAGGGAGGCCATCGAGTCGACTCCCCCGGACATGAAGAGACCGGTCCCCCTCGGACCGGCGACGGCGGCCCGAGCCGGCGTCGCCTCCACGGCGACCGGCGGGAGCCCGTACCAGATCCGGTGGTACTCCTGGATGACCTCCAGGCCGTCCAGGAGGAGGGGGTCTACGGGTTTGTCGACCTGGATGGCCGCGGTGCCGCGCGACGAGGCGGCGGGCAGTACGCCGAGGAGCAGGCTCTCGGGAGAAGCTCCCAGCAGCCGGCCGTGTCGAGCCTCGACGGCGACATAGAGCTCATCCTTGGCTGCGTCGTCCCAGCTGACTGAACCGCTCACCGCGACGAGACCACGATCGGCCACGACGGGTCCGGTCACGACCCGCGCCCGCGAAGAGACGGCGGCAGCGTCGCTGGTCGGGCGACCTCGGGCCAACCGCATGGTTCCGATCCATTTCTGTGCGAGCCGCTCGCGGGACCGCTTACCGTTATGAGGCCTGCGCCGCCAACCGCGGCACAGCCATGATCATCGTTGCCATGAAGAACGAGATCTGACCGACGACGCACGACGAAGGTACCGGTACACAGCCCGATGGTTCGATTGCGTTGTCTGGTTCTCGCCGTACTCCTGGTCGGCAGCTTTCTGACGGCCGGGTGTGAGGGGGACCAGTCCAAGCGGGGCCCCACGTCGAGCAACACGTCAGGCACAAGCGGGACAACACAGGCTATTCGCCCGCTGAACTGCAAGCCGTTCGCGGAACCCTTGGGAAAGACGAAACTGGAGTCAGTGCAGCGGCAGTTCGAAACGCTGCCCGCCTCTGGTGGTGTGTCGGGCGCCTTGACCGGCGTCTCCTCCCTGCAACTGTGCAGCGTCCGTGGCGTTGATCGCTCGTTCGACATCGACGTCACGCTGCAGGCCGGCCGGTTCACCGGCAGCGTCACCCCGTCGGTCTTCCAGGGCGACATCGGGCAATGGATGACATCCGGCTTCAACGTCACGAGGGTCGAGCTGTCGCCCAAGAAGGTGCCGGCCTACGCGATCTATACGTCCCGGTCTCGCAACCAGTGCCTCGGTCGCGCCCTGCGGGCCAACCGGGTCTATCAGGTCACCTTCACGTGGGAGACGACGGAGGCACCGATGCTGGCGAGGCTCACCCCGGCGTGCGACCTCACCCTGCACTGGCTGCAGGTGCTGACCTCCGGCCCCTGACCTGATCGCCGTGCATGGGCACCGGCAGGGCGGGAACAGGCGCGCATGATTCGTCACCTTCTCATCGGCGCGGCCGCCGGTGCCGCCGGCACGACAGGCCTAAGCGCGGCGACGTACGCCGCCGCCGAGCGGTGAGCGAGGCGGCGACGCCTCGTCAGGCTGCCGGGGGGACGGCCCGCCCGTCGGGCAGGAGGTCGCCGCCGTCGTCGAATGCGATGACGCCGTTGCAGAGCAGGCTCCAGCCCTGCTCGGCGTGACCGCTGAGCACCCGGGCTGCGTCACGGTCCGGCGCGGACGCAGGCGGGCATGCGGGTCGATGGGTGCACATGGCCGTCTCCTCTGTCTCCTGCGATAGGGCAGGCACCCTTTCGAGCGACGGGAAGCCACCGGTGATACCTACTGACGTCCGCTAGGCCAAACGGGTTGTCTTCCACAAGTGATCATTTGTGCCGACCCGACCCCCCGCGCTCGGCTACCCTGCGAAATGCGGCTGGCCTGAGAGGCGGCCGCGGAGGGGGGCGTTCGATGGCGGAGCCGCACGAGGAGCAGGAACTTCGTGCACTGGGCATGCTCGAGGCGTCCCTCGGTGTGCGACAGCGAGTCGTCGCGGAGGATCTCGTCAGCAAGGAGGCTGCGCAGGAGAACCTGCGCGACTGGCTGACGGTCGGCCGGGACATCGACCAGGACGTGAGTGAGCAGCGCGCGGCCCGGTCACGTCCGCGCCGCGACATCCCCCGCGGGCCGTGGATCCTGCTGATGGCCCTGCTGGTCTGCGCCGCCGGCCTCTGCCTGGCCCTGGTCCTGACCGAAGGGCTCTAGCGCGCGAGGTCGAGCCGGTGCCAGGTAGCGGCGCCGTTGTCCGTTCGCCACAGGCTCGTCCCGACGATCGGGCAGCCGACATGATCGCGAGTTGCGGGAAAATCATGGAACCGGCTCGACTTTCTTCCCCAAACTCGCGATCACTGCGGTACGCCGAGCGCGGTACCGCGAGGGCGGTGCTCTAGACGGCGAGCCAGGCCGCGACGCGCAGCTCCTCGGCGCGCATCCGCAGCAGAGCGGACTTGGTCCGCAGATCCTCGACCCCGTCACCGACCGGGACCAGCGCAAGCAGGTCCGCCAGGGTCTCCTTGGTACGGGACGCTCGCAGCAACAGGTCGTAGTTGGTCATGCAAGCACTCTCGGCCGATAGGCCCGGATCCTTGACCCTTGTCCGCGAGGGACCTCGGGGCCGTGGACGAGGGGGCTCCCGCGACTGGACTCGAACCAGTAACCGTCCGATTAACAGTCGGATGCTCTGCCAATTGAGCTACGCGGGATCGGGACGGCGGAGCCGACCGCGGGGAGCAAGGCTATCGCACGGGACCGGCTCCC
>JAVEDB010000055.1 GCA_030841185.1 Actinomycetota bacterium | reverse complement strand
CGGTGATGTAGTAGATGGCCGTCCGCGTCTCCGTGCCTGGCGCACCCTTGGTCATCAGGTAGCTCTGGCCGAACATGTTCGCCGACGCGATGATGGTGACCATCGTGACGAAGGACAGCACCGGTCGCAGCCCCGGGAACGTCACGTGGCGGAAGCTCTGCCACTTGTTGGCCCCGTCGACCCGAGCCGCCTCGTAGAGCTCGGCTGGGATGTCCTGCAGACCCGCGAGGTAGATCACGGCATTGAAGCCGAGCGTCCACCAGACGGTCACCGTGACCAAGGCGACCCATGCCTCAGGGGTGGAGGTCAGCCACGGCGTGGCGTCCGGCAACCCGAGATACCCGGCGTACTGGTTGATCAGTCCGATGTTGGCGTCGAGCAGGAACCGCCAGACAACCGCGACCACCGCCACACCGAGCACGTACGGCGCGAAGTACAGCGCCCGGAACAGGTTGCGCCCGCGGAACCTGCTGTTCATGACCAGCGCGACCAGCAACGGGATCACGAGCAGGAGCGGCACGCTGAGCAGCGTGAAGATGCCGGTCGCTCGCATGGCGTCCCAGAAGTCCTGGAACGTCGTCGAGCTGGAGTCGAACAGCTTGTGGTAGTTCGCCAGCCCCACGAACGGCTTGCCGGGCAGCGTGTAGTCGTAGTCGTGCAGGCTGATGTAGAACCCGTAGACCGCCGGGGCGATGACGAAGCCCACGAAGAGCACCAGATAGGGCGCCATGAAGAGCCACGGGGCCGGCCCACCGTCCCCCCGGCGACCGCCGCGTCGCGGCGCCGGAGGGGCGGTATCAAGCTGGTCGGGCTCCGACGGCCGGCGACCGGACGTCGTGCTCGGAGCCGTGTCCTGGGTGGCCACGACGGTCAGCCGCCGAACTTCGCCTTGTTGGCCTCCATCAGCTTCGTGCACTTCGACGCGGCCGCCTTCAGCGCGGCCGCCGGCTTCTGCTTGCCGAGGATCGAGTCGGCGACGGCGATCTCCAGCGTCTGCTGCTGGGCGTCACCCAGGCCGGGGATCGGCGGCAGGAAATGCAGGTCAGCGATCTCTGCGGCGATCGGCCCCTGCGTGGTGTCGGTGACCTTCGCGCTCTCCCGCACCGACTTGCGTGCGGGCACCATGCCGGCGCCGGCCCAGTCAGCGGAGTGCTTGCTCATCCAGTCGATGAAGACCTTGGCGGCCTGCAGCTTGTCCCCGGTCGACTGCTTGGTGATGTAGAAGTTGTGCGAGTTGGCCCACACCGCGTTCTTTTCCCCGATGACGGGGACGGGGGCCAGCTTGAACGGAAGGTTCGACGCCTTGAGGTCGTTGATCTGCCAGATGCCGTTCCAGTGGACGTCGAGCTTCTTGTTCTTGAAGCCGACGAACTCTGAGTCTGGCGCGACGTTCTTCGGGCTCCAGCCCTTGTCGACGACGCTGCGCATCCACTCGAGCGCCTTGACGCCCGCATCCGAGTCGAAGGTGGCCTTGCCCGCGGAGACGTCGTAGGGGTCCCCACCGTTCTGCCACAGGATCGACAGGAAGATCAGGTGAGCCGGCCACTTCGTCGGCATCCAGAACGGGTTCTTGTTGGCCTTGGACTTGAGCTTGTCCAGTGCTGCCTCGAGGTCAGCCTTGGTCTTGGGTGCCTCGGCGACACCGGCCTTCGCGAAGGAGTCCGTGTTGTAGTACATCGCCAGTGAGTGGACGTCGAGCGGGATGCCATAGCGCTTGTCCTGGTATATGCCGGCCTGCCACACCTCGGGGGTGAAGTCGCTCTCCGACAGACCGAGTGCCTTGGCCAGGTCGTCGATCGGGACGATCGCCTTGCGAGCGGCATTGGTGGCGAGCTGGTCGAGGTGCATGGCACCGACGTCGGGCCCCTTCCCGGCCTGCACGGCGGCGGGCATCCGCTGGTAGTACTGCGACCACTCCACGGTGTTGGACGCGATCTTGATCTTCGGGTTCTCCTTCATGAAGTTCGCGACCATCTGCTTCATGAACGGGCCGTCACCACCGGTGAACCCGTTCCAGTACGAGAGGGTGACCGCGGGCCCGTCGTAGCCGCCGGTGAACTTCGCGGTGGACGTCGCGCCGGCCCCGGTGTCCGACGCGGACTTGCCGCCCCCACAGGCCGCGAGGCCGGCTGCGGCCGCGGCGCCGAAGCCGAGCTCCAGAAAGCGGCGTCGTGAGAAGCCACTGGTGGGGATGTTGTCGGTCATGTGCCCTCCTGAGGCGGGATGTTGCGCATTGCGGGTGAAACGGGACCTAACGGGCATGCGTGATCGTCTCTCAATCGGTGTAACTGCGGAAGTAGTCGAACCGGGAGGTCTTGCGGTCACCGGTCTGGCGACCCTGGGAGACCAGACCGACCCGGATGTGGGCGTCGCCCGGGAGCGTCCAGACGCCACCCTTGACCCACCCGCCGCCCTCGCGCTTCGTCCACGCCCGCAGCTCGTGCTCGTTGTTGGCCGCGTCGAAGTGATGCACGATGCGCAGGTACGTCGTGGCGCCGGGCGGGCCGACGATCGTGCCACCGCTGACCAGCCGGCCGGCGTACGGCATCTCCTTGCCGAACTCGGTCTGCCGCGTGTTCCAGATGGCCACGTGCGACAGCCGGGTGAAGAGGTCGTCGTCGACGTAGGTGACGAGACCGCCCTGCTGGTAGTTGAGGATCTCGTTCTCGCCCAGGTCGATCGACAGCCGCGTCTCGATGGTCCAGTCCCCCTGCTGGCTCGGCGGCTCCCGGAGCAGCAGCCCGGAGTTGCGGTTCGGCCCGTTGAGGTCAGCGTTCTCGACCGGCCAGACCAGCTCCCCACCGGTGACCGTTGGGTTCGGGTCGGCGTTGCGGTCCTCGAACGTCCAGCCCGCGTTCCAGCTGGACCCGTCGAACTCGTCGCTCGCGGCCGGGTCGGGCGTCGCGGGGACAGGTGGCTCGACGAGCTGGGTGACCGGCGTGAAGGCGGTCAGCACGCTGAGGTTGTCGACGTCCGCACCCTTCGCGCGGGCGATCGCGCCACCGTCGCGGGCCGCAGCCGCACCGGCCGGCAGCGCCATGTCGAGGACCGCCAGCGGGTCGCCGAGGCGCGCGTGCGAGAGCTCGGCGTGCAGCCGCCCGGCCCGGACCTCGACCGACAGCGAGTGCCAGACCGAGGGCCGGTAGTTGGCGGGCAGGGGCGCGCTGGACCGACGCTCGCCGACACCCAGGACGTGTGCCTGCAACGTCCGGCTGTCGGGGTCGACCCACACCTCGGTGCGGGCGCTGCTGCCCGGCACGCCGAGGACGATCCCTGCCGCGCCGCGCACGTCTGCCTCGGCCCGGATCTTTCCCGGCTCGGTGACCGGGGCGGTGATCGTGGACTGGTTGCGCAGCGCATCGGCGTACCGACCCGACTGGGTGTCGGCCTGGGCGGTGCTCCACGCGCCGGTCGTGCGGAACGGCGGACGGATGCCCTCCTCGAACCGGGTGAAGGCCGGACCACCACTCACCGGACCGGGCTGGGTGTCCTCGCTGGGTCCCTGGTCGGCCCGGACGTAGGGCCAGCCACCGACCCAGTCCAGCCGGTCCATCAGCATCGGCCGCTCGTTGATCCCGTCGGTGCCGTCGAGGTAGGCGTCACTGCGGTCCAGCGCGTGGTAGACGATCCAGTCCTGCCCGGAAAGGTCGGTGACGACCGCGTTGTGTCCGGCGCCGATCCACTTGTTGCCGTTCTGGTTCAGCGTCGGCGATCCGCCGGCCCTCGAGGCGAGCAGCGAGACGCCTTCGCGGTCGACGTACGGCCCGCGGAGGTCAGTGCTGCGGCCGACCTGCACGCTGTAGCCGGTAGTCGGACCGGCACAGCAGTTCGCCGTGGACGCGAAGAGGTACCAGTAGCCGCCGCGGCGCACGACGTACGCGCCCTCGAACTTGTTGTCGATCGCGACCATCGTCGGCTCACCGACCGCCTTGGTCCCGTCATCGGTGAGCTTGGTGACGAAGATGCCGCCGTAGTAGGAGCCGTAGAAGAGCCACTGGGTGCCGTCGCGGTCGGTCACCGCCGACGGGTCGAACGTCCACTTGAAGTTGCCGTCGCCGACCTGGCCGCCGCGGCGGGGACCGACCACCGGTCCACCGGAGTCGGTCCACGGGCCCACTGGCGTCGGGGCAGTGGCCATGCCGATCGCGTTGTCGTTGGGCTCGTCGGTGCCGCCCGGGGGGACGGTCTCGGTGACCACGTAGTAGAGCCGGTACTGCCCGTCCACGTAACGGATGTCCGGCCCCCAGAGGCCGGCGTTGTCCGCTGCCCAGGAGGGGAAGTTCCCGCCGGCGGTGCCGGGATCGCTGAACGCGTCGCCGGCGTACTTCCACGTCACCAGGTCGGCGGACTTCGCGATCGGGATCCGGTGCGCCCTGCGGTGCTCGGCGTCTGCAGGCGGGGCTCCGCCGTCCTCGGTCGTGCAGCCCGGGTCGGGGTTGGTCTTCTCGCACAGGGGGTCGGAGGTGCCGTAGGCGTACCAGTAGCCGTCCTTGCCGCGGATCAGCGACGGGTCGGCGAAGGTGTCCGCCGGGATCGTCTTGGAGACCGGGTTGACGTAGGGCGTGCTCGTCTCGCCGACCGCGAGCGCACCCGGCGCGACCGGGACCGTCAGGGCCACTGCCGTGGCAGCGGCAACCGCGGCCAGTCCGATCCGCCGCGCTACCTGTCCGTGCGCACCCTGCATAGCCTGGACCCCCCGAAACACGTGGATGACCTGGCCGTGAATGCCCCGGTTCGGGAACACTCACACCCGGGTAGGTGAACCCGCCGTAACAAATCGGTAACGCGGCCGACAACAAGGAGGAGACCCATGGAGGTCGTGCACCCACGACCGCAGCTCACTCGTCCGGACTGGATCGACCTGTCGGGACCATGGGGGTTCGCGTACGACGACGCCGACGTCGGCCTCGTCGAGTCGTGGCAGGCGCGTACGGAGGTCTTCGCGCGGACGATCGAGGTCCCCTTCCCACCCGAGTCCACGCGCAGCGGCATCGCGGACACCGGCTTCCACCCCGTCGTCTGGTACCGGCGCACCTTCGCCCGGCCGGAACGCAGCGACACGGACCGGCTGCTGCTGCACTTCGGCGCGGTCGATTACCGGGCGCACGTCTGGGTCGACGGTCAGCTGGTGGCCACCCATGAAGGGGGCCACACCCCGTTCTCCGCCGACATCACCGATCAGCTCTCCGCCGGCGGGGACGGCGACCACATCCTCGTCGTACGCGCCGAGGACCGGCCCGAGGACATGCGCCAACCGCGCGGCAAGCAGGACTGGGAGCTCGCGCCGCACGTCATCTGGTACGCCAGAACGACCGGCATCTGGCAGCCGGTGTGGCTGGAGCCGGTGCCGGCCACCCGGGTCGAGTCGGTGCGGTGGACACCGGACGCCGACTCGGCGAGCCTGCGGGTTGCCGTCCGGCTGACCCCAGCCGGCGGCGAACCCTTGCGGATCCGGGTGCGACTCACGATGGACGGCAGGACGCTGGTCGACGACACCTACGCGGTGCTCGGCCCGGAGGTCGAGCGGGACATCGTCTTGAGCCCCGCCCTCGTGTCGTTGGACCGTGAGCAAAGCCTGTGGTCGCCCGAGCATCCCCATCTCATCGACGCCACCATCACGCTGCTCGACGACAACGGTGTCGTGGACGAGGTCCGGAGCTACACGGCGATGCGCAGCGTGCGAGCGGAGGCCGGTCGCATCCTGTTGAACGGCCACCCCTACTTCCTGCGGATGGTGCTGGCCCAGAACTTCTGGCCCGAGTCCCACCTCGCCGCCCCCGACCCCGACGCGTTGCGACGTGAGGTGGAGCTCGCCCGACGACTCGGCTTCAACGGGCTGCGGCTGCACCAGAAGATCGAGGACCCCCGCTTTCTCTACTGGTGCGACCGGCTCGGCATGCTCGTGTGGGAGGAGATGCCCTCGGCGTACGAGTTCTCGACGACCACCGTCGACCGGCTCACCCAGGAATGGTCCGAGGTCCTCGCGCGCGACCACAACCACCCCTGCGTGGTCGCGTGGGTCCCGTTCAACGAGAGCTGGGGTGTCCCGGCGGTCGCGCAGTCGCCGCAGCAGCAGGCGGCAGTCCGGGCGCTCTACCACCTCACCAAGGCGGTGGACGGATCCCGGCCCGTCATCGGGAACGACGGGTGGGAGCACGTGGTCACCGACGTCATGACCGTGCACGACTACACCGGCGACGCGGAGACGTTGCGCGCGCGCTACGGCGACCGACAGTCGGTCGAGGAGACGGTGAGGCACGTGCGGCCGGGCTACCGCGCGGTGATCGTCGACGGGGCCGAATACGCCGGCGAACCCGTGATCCTCAGCGAGTGCGGCGGTTTCACGTTGGAGACCGGGGATGGCGAGGTGTGGCCCGGCTACGGGAAGGTCGACGACCCGCAGGCCCTCCTGGCGGGCTACCGGAGCCTGGTGGAGGCGATCACGGACTCCACGGCACTCGCCGGCTTCTGCTACACGCAGCTGACGGACACGCTGCAGGAGAAGAACGGGCTGCTGACCGAGGACCGCAAGCCCAAGGTCGCCTTCGAGGACATCGCTGCGATCACCCGGCGTACGTCCTCGGCGACATGAGCGATGCACCGGCCGAGGCGGTGACCGCGCTCTACCGGCTCCCTCCCGAGGAGTTCGTCTCGGCTCGCGACGAGCGGGTGAAAGCCCTCCGGGCCGCGGGGGACGCGCCGGCCGCCAAGCAGGTGGCAGCGCTGCGCAAGCCCACCGTCGGAGCGTGGCTCGTCAACCTGCTCGTCGCCGACGACCCCAGCCTGAGCGGAACGCTCGCCGAGCTCGCCGCCCAGCTGCGGACCGCGGCCGACGAGCTTGCCGGTCCCGACCTGCGGGCCCTCGGCCGACAGCGCCAGGAGCTGGTCGCCGGTCTGGTCCATCGGGCCAGGCAGCTCGCCTACTCGGCGGGCCGAAAGACAACGGAGAGCGTGCACACCGCCGAGGTCGAGTCGACGCTGAGGGCGGCCCTCGCCGACCCTGACGTGGCTCGCGACGTGCTGTCCGGGCGGTTGCTGCACGCCGCGGAGTTCTCCGGGTTCGGGGTGGCCGGGAGCGAGCCGACCGCCGCTCCCGCCACATCGCGGGACGCCGCGGCCCCGAAACGGTCCGCGAGCCGGTCCGCGGGCAAGCGGGACGAGCCGGCGGAGTCGGGGGCGGACCGGCGGCGCCGGGAGGCCCGCGAGCGGGCCGAGCAGCGGGTCCAGGAGGCGGAGCAGGCCGTCCACGAGGCCGAGGCCGGTCGGGCGGCGGCCGACAAGGACGCCGCCGAAGCAGCCGACGCACTCCGCCGCGCGGACGAGGCGGCCGACGAGCTGCGGGGCCGGCTCCAGCAGGCCGACGCGCTGCGCGAGCGCTGCGCGGACCAGTCGGACCGGGCGCGCCGCTCGGTGCGGGAGGCGGCGGCGGCGGTCCGGGTGGCCGAGGCAGCGCTGCGCAGGGCGCGCAACCGGCTCACGGACTAACTGCCGACCAGGCAAGGGCCGTCCGGATGGGGCGGGCGCCGGACCGGGTGTGCACCTCACGGCGCGAGGCCGCTCGAAGCGGCTTAATATGGGACCCGGGGCAACCGCGGTCCGACGCCCTGGTGACCCCCGAAGGGGCCGCCAACAGTGTGCCAACCATCGGCCGGCTTGTCATGTTCCATCCGGGTGTCACCCGGATAGTCACGACG
>JAVEDB010000045.1 GCA_030841185.1 Actinomycetota bacterium | reverse complement strand
GGACGGAACACCACTCGCACCGTGCCGAGGGCGAGCTCGACCACGACCAGCTGGGTCACCGTGAGCGCGTCGCGCCACCACGCGACCGGCACCGACAACAACACCACGGCCGCCAGCAGGTCGCTGGCCACGAGGATCGGCCGCCGCCGTGGCATCCGGTCGACGAGGACCCCGGCCAGCAGGCCGAGCCCGAGGTAGGGCAGTGTCCCGGCCGCGGTCAGCAGCCCCATCTGCAACGGCGAGGCGCTGAGCAGCACGGCCGCTGCGAGGGGGATCGCGAGCATGGTCACCTCGTTGCCCACCGCCGACACGGCCGAGCCCGACCACAGCAGCCGGAAGTCGCGCTGCCGGAGCAGGCCGGGCGGAGGGGTGGCCAGGGTGCCGGCCGGTGCGTCAGGGATCGTCGTCGTGGTCATAAACGTGAAGTTATCGCTTCACATCTGATCTGTGAAGGGGTCTTTTCAGATATTCTCGAGCCCATGACCTCTCCCGACGACCGCAGCGACCGGCTCGGCCGGCGGATCAGCGACCCCCTTGCGATCCGCGCGCTGGCCCACCCGGCCCGGCTCACCATGCTCGAGCGGCTCTCCGTCGAGGGCCCGGCCACCGCCACCGAGTGCGCCGCCCTGGTCGGTCTGTCCCCGAGCGCCTGCAGCTACCACCTGCGGCTGCTCGCGCGGTACGGCTTCGTCGAGGAGAGCCCGGACCGCGGCGACGGCCGCGAGCGGGTCTGGCAAGCGAAGGCCCGGGGCTGGCAGACGGACGTGGACGAGTCCGTCCAGGGTGGCGAGGCGCAGGCCGCCCAGGCAGCGGTCACCCGCGTGCTCGTCTCGACCTCGGATGACAAGGTGCTGGCCTGGGCCGACGGGCAGACCGGCGAGCCTGAGGAGTGGCGGCGGGCCGCCTTCATGTCCAACAGCACGATCGTGGCGACGGCCGAGGAGGTGGCGGCCCTGACGGCGTCGATGATGGACCTGGTGGCGCCCTACCTCGCCAGCGAGCGCCCGCTGGACGAGGCGCCAGCCGAGGCGCGCTACGTGCACGCGGCCTTCCGGCTGGTCCCGCGGCTGGGTAGGAAGGAGCCATGACCACTCCCCCACAGACCGTGGCCGTCCTCGGCACCGGCACGATGGGCCTCCCGATGGCCCGCAACCTCATCGGTGCCGGCTTCGTCGTACGCGCCTGGAACCGCACCAGAGACAAGGCCGGGCCGCTCGTCGCGGACGGCGCCACCGTCCATGACTCCCCCGGCGAGGCTGCGCAGGGCGCGGACGTGCTGCTCACCATGCTGTACGACGCCGCGGCGGTTGCCGCCGTCGCGCCGGAAGCCCTGGACGCGCTGGCCGCCGACGCTGTGTGGTTGCAGATGTCGACCGTCGGCCTCGTCGGCACCGAGGAGCTCGCGAACCTCGCCGCCACAGCCGGCGTGTCCTACGTGGACGCGCCGGTTCTCGGGACCAAGGGACCCGCGGAACAGGGAGTACTGACCGTGCTCGCTGCCGGACCCGAGGAGATCCGGGACCGCTGCGCGCCCGTCTTCGACGCCGTCGGTTCCCGCACCGTCTGGGTCGACGGCCCGGCCGACGGAGGCACCCGGCTCAAGCTGGTAGCCAACAGCTGGGTGCTCGCGCTGAACGAGGCGGTGGCCGAGGCGATCGCCCTGTCCGAACGGCTCGACATCGACCCAGCAGTCTTCCTCGAGACCATCAAGGGCGGCCCCACGGACTCGGGCTACGCACAGGTCAAGGGCGCGTCGATGATCGCCCGCAGCTTCCCGCCGAGCTTCGCCCTGGACGTTGCGCTGAAGGACGCCGGGCTCATCCTCGACGCGGCCGCCGCCGCCGGCGTGGACATGGCGGTGACCGCGGCGGTGCAGCGGCACATGGCGCGAGCCAGCGAGCTGGGGCACGGCGACGAGGACATGGCGGCCACCTACTACGCGCACTGAGGGGCCGGAAGCGTCGAGGCGGCCGGACGACTACGCTGGACAACACCCGTTCACATCGTGCAAACCCTGGGAAGAGGGCGATTCCCGCCGTGTCGCAGCAGTCAGAGCGCAGTTCCTCCGACACCGGCGCGAACAGCGCCCTCGCCGTGTTCGGGCCCAACGAGTGGCTCGTGGACGAGATCTACCAGCAGTACCTCAAGGACCCGGAGTCGGTCGACAAGGCGTGGTGGGACTTCTTCGAGGACTACCAGCCACAGGACGGCACAGGCGGCACTGGCGGCACGAGCAACGGCGGCACCGGCACGGCGACCAAGCCTGCCGCCGACGCCCCGGCTGAGTCCTCCGGCGCTGCCGCGACGGAGGACGACCGGGTTACGCCCCCGGAGCCGGCCGCCCCGGCGGACGGTACGCCGGCACCCGGGCACGCCGTACGGGAGAGCAAGCCCGCCGCGGCCGACGCCGCGAAGGCCCCCGCGGCCGCCGATCGACCGGCCGCACCGGCCAAGTCCACCGGAACGGACGAGAAGGCTCCGGGCGCCGCGGAGACGGTGACCCTCAAGGGGCCGGCTGCCCGCGTCGTCACCAACATGTCGGCCAGCCTCGCCGTGCCCACGGCGACCTCGGTACGCGCGGTGCCCGCCAAGCTGCTCATCGACAACCGCACGGTCATCAACAACCACCTCAAGCGCGGCCGCGGCGGCAAGGTCTCGTTCACCCACATCATCGGGTTCGCCGTCATCCGCGCACTCTCGGCGATGCCGGAGATGAACTACGCGTTCGTCGAGGCCGAAGGCAAGCCGGCCGTCAGCAAGCCGCGGCACGTCAACCTCGGCCTGGCCATCGACGTGCAGAAGCCCGACGGGAGCCGCACCCTGCTCGTGCCGTCGATCAAGTCGGCCGAGTCGATGGACTTCGCCCAGTTCTGGGCCGCCTACGAGGACATCGTGCGGCGCGCGCGGGGCAACAAGCTGACCGCCGACGACTTCGCCGGTACGACGATCAGCCAGACCAACCCGGGAACCATCGGGACGGTCCACTCGGTCCCCCGGCTGATGGCGGGCCAGGGCACCATCGTCGGCGTCGGCGCGATGGAGTACCCCGCGGAGTACCAGGGCGCGGCGCCGGAGACGTTGGCCCGCCTCGCGGTCAGCAAGATCATGACTCTGACGTCGACCTACGACCACCGCATCATCCAGGGCGCCCAGTCCGGCGACTTCCTGCGCCGCATCCACCAGTTGCTGCTCGGCGAGGACAACTTCTACGACGACGTGTTCCGCGCCCTGCGCATCCCCTACGAGCCCATCCGCTGGGTCCAGGACATCACCGCGACGCACGAGGACGACATCGCCAAGCAGGCGCGCGTCCAGGAGCTGATCCACGCCTACCGGGTGCGCGGACACCTGATGGCCGACACCGACCCGCTCGAGTTCCGGCAGCGCTCGCACCCCGACCTCGATGTGGTCACCCACGGACTGACGCTGTGGGACCTCGACCGCGAGTTCGCGACGGGCGGCTTCGGCGGCAAGCCCATGTCCACCCTGCGCGAGATCCTGGGGGTGCTGCGCGAGTCCTACTGCCGGCGCATCGGCGTCGAGTACATGCACATCCAGGACCCGGAGGAACGGGTCTGGATCCAGGAGCGGGTCGAGGTCGGGTCGCCGCGGTTCTCCCGGGAGGAGCAGCTGCGGATCCTGCGGCAGCTCAACGCAGCCGAGGCCTTCGAGACGTTCCTGCAGACCAAGTACGTCGGGCAGAAGCGCTTCTCGCTCGAGGGCGGCGAGTCGGTCATCCCGCTCCTCGACCAGGTGCTGTGCTCGGCCGCCGGAACCGGCCTCGACGAGGTCTGCATCGGCATGCCGCACCGCGGCCGGCTCAACGTGCTGGCCAACCTCGCGGGAAAGAGCTACAGCCAGATCTTCCGCGAGTTCGAAGGCAACCAGGACCCCAAGTCGGTGCAGGGCTCGGGCGACGTGAAGTACCACCTCGGGACGGAGGGCGTCTACACGGCTCCCGACGGCGACCGATGCAAGGTCTACCTGGCCGCCAACCCGTCGCACCTCGAGGCCGTCAACCCGGTCCTCGAGGGCATCGTCCGCGCCAAGCAGGACCGCATCAACAAGGGTGAGTCCGGCTACACCGTCCTTCCGGTTCTCATGCACGGTGACGCGGCGTTCGCCGGTCAGGGCGTCGTGGCGGAGACGCTCAACCTCTCGCAGTTGCGTGGTTACCGCACCGGCGGGACCGTCCATGTCATCGTCAACAACCAGGTCGGCTTCACGACGTCGCCCGCCGCGTCACGCTCGTCGTTCTACTGCACGGACGTGGCGCGCATGATCCAGGCGCCCATCTTCCACGTGAACGGCGACGACCCGGAGGCCTGCGTGCGGGTCGCCCGGCTCGCCTTCGAGTACCGCCAGACGTTCCGCAAGGACGTCGTCATCGACATGGTGTGCTACCGGCGGCGCGGGCACAACGAGGGCGACGACCCCTCGATGACCCAGCCGTTGATGTACTCCCTGATCGAGGCCAAGCGCTCCGTCCGCAAGATCTACACCGAGTCGCTCATCGGGCGCGGCGACATCTCCGTGGAGGAGGCGGAGCAGGCGCTGCGCGACTACCAGGAGCAGCTGGAGCGGGTGTTCACCGAGACCCGGGAGACCACTGCGGAAGCGGAGGCGGAGGGCAAGAAGGGCACCGGCGAGGGCCTCGAGCCGCCCGCGGAGCAGAGCACCTCGATCGAGGCGCCGATCGCGACCGCGGTCAGCCTCGAGACCCTCAAGCGGGTCGCCGACTCCCAGGTGGCGATCCCGGACGGGTTCACCGTGCACCCCAAGCTGCTGCCGCTGCTGCAGCGGCGGGCCGCGATGGCCACCCAGGGCGGCATCGACTGGGCGATGGGCGAGCTGTTCGGGTTTGGCAGCCTGTTGCTCGAGGGCCGACCGGTCCGGCTGTCGGGCCAGGACAGCCGGCGCGGCACGTTCGTCCAGCGCCACGCCGTACTCATCGACAAGAAGACCGGCGCGGAGTGGAGTCCGCTCGCCAATCTCGACCCCGGCCAGGCGCGGTTCTGGCTCTTCGACTCGCTGCTCTCGGAGTTCGCGACGATGGGCTTCGAGTACGGCTACTCCGTCGCGCGTCCGGACGCCGTCGTGCTGTGGGAGGCGCAGTTCGGCGACTTCGCCAACGGTGCGCAGCCGATCATCGACGAGTTCATCTCCTCCTCAGAGCAGAAATGGAACCAGCGCTCGTCGGTCGTCCTGCTCCTCCCGCACGGCTACGAGGGGCAGGGACCGGACCACTCGTCCGGACGGATTGAGCGGTTCCTGCAGCTGTGTGCCGAGGACAATATGACGGTTGCCGTCCCGAGCAACCCGGCGTCGTATTTCCACCTGCTTCGCTGGCACGCCTACCACGAGCCGCGCCGTCCGCTGGTGGTCTTCACGCCCAAGTCGATGCTGCGCCTGAAGGCAGCGGCATCGGCGGTCGAGGACTTCACCTCCGGGTCCTTCCGGCCGGTGATCCCCGAGACGGAGAAGGGCGTGGAACCCCCCGGCGTACGCCGAGTGCTGCTCTGCTCCGGCAAGATCTACTGGGACCTGCTCGCCGAGCGGGCGAAGCG
>JAVEDB010000033.1 GCA_030841185.1 Actinomycetota bacterium | reverse complement strand
GCGCGCTGGGGTCCGGAGAGTTCCACCGGGTCCGTCTGGGCATCGGCCGGCCCCCCGGCCGGATGGACGCCGCGGTGTTCGTCCTGCGCGACTTCGGGGCTGCCGAGCGCAAGGAGCTCGACCTGGTCGTCGACCGGGCCGCGGATGCCGTCGAGGCGCTGGTCACCGACGGCCTGGAGAAGGCGCAGAGCGCCTACAACACCTGACGCCTCAGCCGAGGCGTCAGCCGGTGTTGCGCAGTCCGGCCGCGATCCCGTTGACGGTGAGCAGCAGGGCCTGCCGCAGGTCGCCTGCCATCCCCGCCGTACTCGAGTCCTCCCGGGCCCGCCGGAGCAGCATCACCTGCAGGTAGCTGATCGGCTCCAGGTAGGCGTCGCGCACCGAGAGCGTCCGCGCCAGCAGCGGGTTGTCCTCGAGCAATGTCGAGGTGCCTGTGGCGCGCAGGACCTCCGTCATCGTGCGGTCGTGCTCGGCGGTGATCTGGTCGAACACGTGCTGCAGCCGCGGCTCCACCAGGGAGTCCACGTAGTGGCGCGCGATGCGCAGATCGGTCTTGCTCAGCGTCATCGACACGTTGGACAGGAAGGTCCGGAAGAAGTGCCAGCCGGCGAACATCTCGTCGACGGTCTCGGCGAGGCCGGCCGCCCGGACGGCGGCGAGCCCGGAGCCCACGCCGTACCACCCTGGCACGATCTGGCGGGACTGCGTCCAGCCGAACACCCACGGGATCGCGCGCAGGCCGTCGAGCCCGCGTCCGCTGTCCGGGCGCCGGGCCGGGCGCGAGCCCATGTTCAGGTCGGTGAGCAGGTCGGCGGGGGTGGACTGCAGGAAGTACGCCGGGAGGTCGGGGTCCTCGAAGAGCCCGCGGTAGGTCTCCTGGGCGGCGGCGGAGAAGACGTCCATCACGTCGTCCCAGCGCTTCAACGTGTCGGCTCCGATGCGTGGCGCCCGGTGCAGGACCGTCGCCTCGAGGGTGGCCGCGATGGTGAGCTCGAGGTTCTCCCGCGCCAGCGCCGGCAGCGAGTACTTGTCGGAGATCACCTCGCCCTGCTCGGTCACCTTGATCTCGCCGTCGAGGGTGGCCCACGGCTGGGCGAGGATCGCGTCGTGCGTCGGCCCGCCACCGCGTCCGACCGTCCCGCCGCGGCCGTGGAAGAGGCGCAGGCGTACGCCGTGGCGCCCCGCCACGTCCCGCAGGTTGCGCTGCGCCCGGTGGATCTCCCACTGCGACGTGGTTATCCCGGCCTCCTTGTTGGAGTCGGAGTAGCCGAGCATCACTTCCTGCACGTCGCCGCGCAGGGTGACCAGGTGCCGGTACGACGGGTCGGCGAGCAGCTCGTCGAGCAGGCCGCCCGCGTTGCGCAGCTCGTCGACGGTCTCCAGCAGCGGCACGAACCCGATCCGGGCGACGTCACGCGGAAGGTCGACCAGTCCGGCTTCGCGGGCCAACAGCACGGCCGCCAGGACGTCGTCGGCGCCGCGAGTCATCGACACGATGTAGCTCTCGCAGACCTCCGGGCCCAGTCGGTCGAGTGCGTCGCGAACGGTGGTGAAGACGGCGAGGGTCCGGGCCCCCTCCTCGTCCAGCGGTGGGGGGATGGGGGAGAGCGGGCGCCGGCCGGCGAGCTCGCCCTTGAGCAGGGCGAGCCGGCTCTCCCGCGGCAGGTCGGCGTAGCGCCAGGACAGCTCGCCCAGCCGGTCGAAGAGCTGCGCCAGCGCGTGGTGGTGCGCGTCGGCGTGCTCGCGTACGTCGAGGACGGCCAGGTGCAGCCCGAAGGCGGAGATGGTGCGGATCACCCGGTCCATGCGGCCGCGAGCGGCGAGCTCCCCGCGGTTGGCGAGCAGCGACTCGCGCATCAGCATCAGGTCGGAGAGCAGCTCCCCGGTGCCGAGGTAGTCATGCCCGGGCCGGTGCGGTCGGCCGGCGGCGATCCGCAGCCGGGTGTTCTCGAGGCGCTGCTGGATGCACCGGCCCTTGAGCCGGTAGGGCTCGCTGCCGTTGATGCGGCGGACCCGCTCCGGCACCTCGGGCAGTGCCTCCAGGTCGCCCGCGATGCTGCTGAGCAGGGCGTCGCTGGCGGGGACGAGGTGCACCGAGGGGGACAGGTCCTGGAGCAGGTCATCGACGATCCGGGTGATGTCGCGGATGGCGTGACCGTGCTGGAGCACGAGCACGTCGGACGTGACGGCCGGCGTCACCGTGGGGTTGCCGTCGCGGTCACCGCCGATCCAGCTGCCGAAGCGCAGCGGCGCCGCCGTCGTGGGCAGCTCGATCCCGAGCCGGGCCAGCTCCTCACCGAGGTCCTCGAGCACGTCGCCGACGGTGTGCAGCATCAGCTCGTCGAGGTAGTACGCCGCGTTGCGGGCCTCGTCGAGTGGCTCGGGGCGGTCCTGCCGGAGCTCGTCGGTCTGCCACAGCAGGTCGATCACCTCGGCGATGCGCCGGTCGGTGCGCTGCTCGTCGCCGGGCTCCGCGGTGTCGAGCAGCTCCGCGACCCGCCTGCGCTTGGACAGGATCGACCCGCGGGCCGCCTCGGTCGGGTGCGCGGTGAAGGTCGGCCGGACGGCCACCCGGGCCACCAGCCGCGCGACCTCGTCGGCGTCCAGCCCGGAGGCTTGGATGCGGTCGACCGCCTGCGCCAGCCAGCTGCCCTTGCTCGACCGTTCCTGCTTCATGGTCCGGGCGCGATGCACCTGCTCGGTGACGTTCGCCAGGTGGAAGTAGGTGCCGAAGGCGCGGGTCAGCTTGGCCGCGGTGGCGAGGTCGAGTCCCTCGAGCACGCCGGTCAGCCGGTCAGGTTGGCTGCGGGCCAGCCGCCGGACCTCCTCGACCAGGCCGAGCAGCTCCGGACCCTCCTGGCGGACCAGCGACTCCCCGAGCAGGTTGCCGAGCCGGCGGATGTCCGCGCGCAGCGCCGCGTGCTCGTCGGGCTCGACCGGGGCCGGGGCGTCCACGGTGGCCTCCTCCCCCATGTGGCGACGAACGCGACGATAGGCCGTCGGCCGAGGCCCGAGACAGACCGACCGGGTGGCGAGATGCCCGCCGTCGGTCCGGCGGGGCCCGGCCCCCGTCGTACCCTGGTCTGGCACCCCGGGCCGCGCGCGGACCGGGGCTGACGTGCTGTGCGGAACCCCCTGGAGCGTGCGTGACCCTCACCGGCATCCTCGACGTCCTCGCCGACGACCCGGCGGTGGCGGGCGCGCTGGAGGCTGCCCGCAGCGCCCCCGCGGGAGCCGTCTCCGAGCTCGACCTCACCGCCCCCACCGGCGTGCGGCCGTTCGTCGTCGCCGGGCTGGCGGCGCGGTCCGGCCGGCCGGTGCTGCTGGTGACCGCGACCGGCCGCGAGGCGGAGGACCTGACGGCCGCCCTGCGGACGCTGCTCCCGGTCGACGCCGTGGCCGACTTCCCCGCCTGGGAGACGCTGCCGCACGAGCGGCTGAGCCCGCGCAGCGACACCGTCGGTCGCCGGCTCGCGGTGCTGCGCCGCCTCGCGCACCCCGACGACGGCGCCGCCGGGCACGGGCCGCTGCAGGTCGTCGTGGCACCGGTGCGCAGCGTGCTGCAGCCGCTGGTCGCGGGCCTCGGCGACCTCGAGCCGGTGGCGTTCCGGGCCGGTGACGAAGCCGACCTCGACGACGTCGTACGCCGGTTGGCTGCCGCCGCCTACGTCCGCGTCGACCTGGTCGAGAAGCGGGGTGACTTCGCCGTGCGCGGCGGGATCCTCGACGTCTTCCCGCCGACCGAGGAGCACCCGCTGCGGGTGGAGTTCTGGGGGGACACGGTCGAGGAGGTGCGGTCCTTCCGGGTCGCCGACCAGCGCAGCCTCGGGCTGGCGCCGGACGGGCTGTGGGCGCCGCCGTGCCGCGAGCTGCTGCTCACCGACGAGGTGCGGGCGCGCGCGAAGTCGCTGGCCGCGGAGTTCCACGGGCTGGCCGAGGTGCTCGACAAGCTAGCCAACGGCATTGCCGTGGAGGGCATGGAGTCGCTTGCCCCTGTCCTCGTCGACGAGATGGTGCTGCTGCTCGACCAGATGCCGGCCGGCACCCACGTCGTGCTCAGCGACCCGGAGCGCATCCGGACCCGGGCGCACGACCTTTTCGCCACCAGCCAGGAGTTCCTCGCCGCCTCGTGGGCCAACGCGGCTGCCGGCGCGCAGACGCCGATCGACCTGGGTGCGGCGGCCTACCGCAGCCTCGCCGACATCCGGGCGGTGGCGATGCAGCGGTCGCTGCCGTGGTGGTCACTCAGTCCGTTCAGCCTCGACGACCCGACGGTGGCGGCCGACGAGTCCGCCGGTGACCAGGGCGGCGTGGGGAGCTCGGTGGTGTCGGCCCGCGCCGTCGAGGGCTACCGCGGCGACACCGCACGCGCGCTGGCCGACATCAAGGCGTGGCTGGGCAGCGGCTGGCGCATCGTGCTCGTGACCGAGGGGCACGGCCCGGCCGAGCGGCTCGTCGAGGTGCTGCGCGGGGAGGACCTGCCGGCCCGGCTCGACCCGACGCTGGACGGCATTCCGGACGCCGACGTCGTGCACGTGACCTGCGGCACGCTCGGCCGTGGTTTCCTCAGCGACGCGCTGCGCCTCGCCGTACTCACCGAGACCGACCTCGTCGGGCAGGCGGGCCCGTCGACCAAGAGCATGCGCCGGATGCCCAGCCGCCGACGCAACACCGTCGACCCCCTGCAGCTGCGCACCGGTGACTACGTGGTGCACGAGCAGCACGGCGTCGGCCGCTACGTCGAGATGGTCCAGCGCACCGTGCAGTCCTCGACCCGGGAGTACCTCGTCATCGAGTACGCGCCGAGCAAGCGCGGGCAGCCCGCGGACCGGTTGTTCGTGCCGACCGACCAGCTCGACCAGGTGACCCGCTACGTCGGTGGCGAGGCGCCGTCGGTGCACCGGCTCGGCGGTGCGGACTGGCAGAAGGCGAAGGGTCGCGCGCGCAAGGCGGTGCGCCAGATCGCGGCCGAGCTCATCCGGCTCTACGCGGCGCGTACGTCGGCTCCCGGTTTCGCGTTCAGCCCGGACACACCGTGGCAGCGCGAGCTGGAGGACGCCTTCCCGTACGTCGAGACACCGGACCAGCTGGAGGCCATCGACGAGGTCAAGGCGGACATGGAGCAGACCGTGCCCATGGACCGGCTGATCTGCGGCGACGTCGGCTACGGCAAGACCGAGATCGCGGTGCGGGCGGCGTTCAAGGCGGTCCAGGACGGCAAGCAGGTCGCGGTGCTCGTCCCGACGACGCTGCTCGTCAACCAGCACCTGTCGACGTTCGCCGAGCGCTATGCGAGCTTCCCGGTCACGGTCGCCGCCCTGTCCCGGTTCCAGACCGACAAGGAGGCAGCCCAGGTCAAGGAGGGGCTGCGCGAGGGCAGCATCGACGTGGTGATCGGAACCCACCGCATCCTGTCCTCCGAGGTCATGTTCAAAGACCTCGGCCTGGTCGTCGTCGACGAGGAGCAGCGGTTCGGTGTCGAGCACAAGGAGCAGCTCAAGCACCTGCGCACCAACGTCGACGTCCTGACGATGTCGGCCACGCCGATCCCCCGTACGTTGGAGATGGCCGTCACCGGCATCCGGGAGATGTCGACGATCCTCACGCCGCCCGAGGAGCGTCATCCGGTGCTCACGTTCGTCGGCGGGTACGACGAGAAGCAGATCGGCGCCGCCGTCCGCAGGGAGCTGTTGCGGGAAGGCCAGATCTTCTACATCCACAACAGGGTCGAGTCCATCGACCGCGCGGCGGCCCGGCTGCGCCAGATGGTGCCGGAGGCGCGCATCGCCGTCGCGCACGGACAGATGGCCGAGCACCAGCTCGAGCAGGTCGTGCTCGACTTCTGGGAGCGCCGCTTCGATGTGCTGGTGTGCACCACCATCGTCGAGAGCGGGCTGGACATCTCCAACGCCAACACGCTGATCGTCGAACGCTCGGACCTGATGGGCCTGTCCCAGCTGCACCAGCTGCGCGGCCGGGTGGGCCGGGGCCGGGAGCGCGCCTATTCCTACTTCCTCTACCCGCCCGAGAAGCCGCTGACCGAGACCGCCCACGACCGGCTCGCCACCATCGCGGCGCACAGCGACCTCGGCGCCGGGATGTACGTCGCGATGAAGGACCTCGAGATCCGCGGCGCCGGCAACCTGCTCGGCGGCGAGCAGTCCGGTCACATCG
>JAVEDB010000015.1 GCA_030841185.1 Actinomycetota bacterium | reverse complement strand
GGCAACCATCACCCGTCGATCTGCCCCTACGGGCTGTTCCACTGCGCGGACGGCCTGGTCCAGATCTCTGTGGGCAGCGAAGGGCTGTGGCGTCGCCTCGCCCCGGAGTTCGGCCTGCCCGTCGACGTCCCGGGCTTCGCCACCAACGCCGAACGAGTGCGCAACCGGGACGCCGTCGTCGCCGCGGTCGACGAGGCTTTCGCCGGGATCCCGCTCGCCGACCTGCTGCCGCGCCTCGCGGCTCTCGGCGTTCCGGCGGGGGAGGTGCGCACCCTCGACCGGGTGTACGACTGGGAGCAGACCCGGTCGCAGGGCCTCCTCGTCGACGTCGACCACGCGACCGCCGGCCGGATCACGCTTCCCGGCCCCCCGCTGCGCTTCGACGGTTCGCCGCCGATGACGCATTCGGCCCCGCCGACGCTGGGTCAGCACGATGCGTCGGTGCGCGCGTGGCTCGACGAGCTGGACGGGCGTGGCGAGTAGTCCACCCGGAGCGACGGGTGCGCGAGCCCTAGAGTCGGCCCCATGCGTGTGCTGATCGCTCTCGGTGGCAACGCCATGACCGGACCCGGCGGCAGCGCCACCCCCGAGGAGCAGGACCAGGCCATCGCGGTTGCCATGGAGCACGTGGCGGACCTGGTGGCATCCGGGGTGGACGTGGCGCTCACCCACGGCAACGGCCCCCAGGTGGGGAACCTGCTCGTCAAGAACGAGCTCTCGGCCCACGTCGTCCCGCCGGTACCGCTGGACTGGTGCGGTGCACAGACGCAGGGCACCATCGGCTTCCTCATCCTGGACTCGCTGGACCGTGCGCTCGCAGCTCGCGGTGTGTCCAGACCAGTGGCGACCGTGGTCACCCGGACCCTGGTGGACAAGGACGATCCCGGCTTCACCAAGCCGACCAAGCCGATCGGGCGCTACCTCCCGGAGGCGGATGCCCGGGCACTGTCCCAGCACGGCCAGACGTGGGAGGACCGCGGCGAGCAGGGCTGGCGGCGCGTCGTCGCTTCCCCGCAGCCGCTCGAGATCCTCGATGCCGGCGCGATCGAGGTCCTCGCTGCGGCGGGGTACATCGTCGTGGGCTCCGGAGGTGGCGGCATCCCCGTCGTCCGCCACGACGACGGGTCCCTTCATGGTGTCGAGGCGGTCATCGACAAGGACCTGGCCGCGGCCATCCTGGCGCCGGCCATCGGCGCCGACGTCCTGGTCATCGCGACGGACGTCGAGAACGCGATCGCCGGCTACGGCACTGCGGAGGCCGCACCCATCGGCAGGGTGACTCCGGCCGAGCTGCGACGGCTCCAAAAGGACGGTCACTTCGCGAGCGGGAGCATGGGACCAAAGGTCGAGGCGGCCCTGCGATTTGTCGAGGGTGGTGGCGCCCGGTCCGCCATCACCTCGCTGCAGCGCATCACCGACGCCGTCCACGGGCGCGCCGGCACCGTTATCGAGAATCCCTGAGGGGGAGCCAGATGCCAGAGCCCATCGAGGTCCACAAGGTCGCCATCGAGAACGTGTCCGATGCGTCCGGCCTGGCGGAGCTCATCGACAAGGGGACGATCAAGGCGGACCGCGTTATCGCCGTGATCGGGAAGACCGAGGGGAACGGCGGCGTCAACGACTACACGCGCATCATCGCCGACCGCGCCTTCCGCGACGTGCTCGCCGCGAGAGGCAGCCGGTCGATGGAGGAGATCACTCAGATCCCCATCGTCTGGTCCGGCGGCACCGACGGCGTCATCTCACCGCACGCGACGATCTTCGCGACCACCGATGCGGCCTCCGTGCCGCAGACGGACGAGCCGCGGCTCTCCGTCGGCTACGCCATGAGCGAGCAGATCCTCCCCGAGGACATCGGCCGGCTGCCGATGGTCGAGAAGGTCGCGGCCGGCGTGACGGTGGCGATGGAGAGGGCCGGGATCACCGACCCCGCCGATGTCCACTACGTGCAGACCAAGACGCCGCTGCTGACGCTGGAAACCATCACTGATGCCAAGAGCAGGGGAAAGGACGTCTGGACCGAGGACACCCTCAAGTCGATGGACGTCTCGAACTCGACCACCGCCCTGGGAATCGCGGTGGCCCTCGGCGAGATCGAGATGCCCCGGGCCGAGCAGATCCACAAGGACCTTTCGCTGTACTCCGCCGTCGCCTCGTGCTCGTCCGGTGTCGAGCTCGACCAGGCCCAGATCGTCGTCCTGGGCAACGTCCGTGGCATCGGTGGCCGGTTCCAGATCGGGCACAGCGTCATGAAGGACGCCCTCGACTCCCACGGTGTCTGGGACGCCATCAGGAACGCGGGGCTCGAGCTGCCCGAGCGCCCGCAGACCGGCGACCTGCGCGGCCGCGTCGTCAACATCTTCTGCAAGTGCGAGGCGGACCCGTCCGGTCGGGTCCGCGGCCGGCGCAACATCATGCTCGACGACTCCGATGTCCACTGGCACCGACAGATCAAGTCGTGCGTGGGTGGCGTCGTCGCCTCGGTGACCGGCGACCCCGCGGTGTTCGTCTCGGTGGCCGCCGTCCATCAGGGGCCGTCCGGGGGCGGCCCGGTCATCGCGATCGTCGACCAGGGGGAGTAAGCAGCGCGACGACTTCCGCGTCCGACACCTGGGGAAAGGCCGCGTACCACTGCCCGACCGAGCCGAAGCTGACGGGACTGCCCAGCACGACGATCTCGTCGGCCTCGGCGGCCAGCTCGCTGACGGACTGCCGCGCGGCGACGGGAGCCGCGAACAAGAGTCGGCCCGGTCCGCGTGCCCGCAATGCGCGAAGTGCCGCTCGGGCGGTGACCCCAGTAGCGACCCCGTCGTCGACGAGGAGAACGGTTCGCCCGGCGAGTGGCGGCAGGTCACGCCCGGGCCGGTACTCGGCGACCCGCCGCGCGAGCTCCTGGCGCTCGGCGGCCACCACCGGACCGAGGTCCGCGGCGACGAGGCCGGCGTGCGCGAGGGACAGCTCGTCGAAGACCGGTTCGCCCCCCTCGGCGATCGCGCCGAGCCCGTACTCGGGCTGGCGCGGGTGGCCGATCTTGCGCGCCACGAAGACCTCGACAGGTACGCCGAGTGCCACCGCCGCATGAGCCGCAACGACCACGCCGCCCCGCGGCAGCCCGAGGACGAGCGGGGCCTCGGCCGCGGGAGACGTCGCAAGCAGCACCGAGACCCGCTGCCCGAGCAGCCGCCCCGCCTCGGCGCGGTCGGAGAAGGTCTGCCGGTCCATCGCCCGAGCATGCGCCCGTTAGCCTCCCGGCGTGCACCCACGATCGCTCGGGAGTCCCGACTTCGCGAATGACGACGGGAGTGCGGACGCCGGCCTCGTCGCCGCGCTCGCGGCCTACGGCGAGGACGCCGGACGGTTGCCGCAGGTCCTCGCGGCGCTGCACACGGCCCGCGTGCTCACCCCCGTGGTGGCGACGTCACTCGCGTCCGGTGCAGGCTCCGGCGACGGGGGTGCCGCGGTCGCCGTACCGCTCCTCGAAGGTGAGGACGGTCGGCGGGCCCTCCCGGTGTTCACCTCGGTCGCCGCTATGGCCGCCTGGGACGCGCAGGCCCGTCCGGTCCCTGTCCGCGGGCGGGTGGCCGCAGCCGTCGCCCGCGCCGAGGGCGCCGAGGTCCTCGTCCTCGACATCGCCGGACCGACGCCCTGCGTGCTCGACGACCTCGATCTCGAGGCGCTCATCGACGGGCGGTACGCGGGCTGACCGCGCCAGCCACCCGAGCGCGAGCAACCGACCCCGTTTCTTGACTCATTCCAGATCAGGGCTAGGGTCGAAACCGTGCTGCTGTCCCCGACCGCCCCCGACGCTGAGGTCGCCCTGCGCGCCGCCGGCCTGCGGGTGACGCGCCCCCGCTTGGCGGTGCTGCGAGCCCTCGCCGGCGCCCCGCACTCCACCGTCGACGCCGTGGTGGCCGCCGTCAGGGGAGAGGCCGGGAGCGTCTCGGTCCAGGCCGTCTACGACGTCCTGCGCGTCCTCGGACAGGCCGGCCTGGTGCGCCGCATCGACCTTGCCGGCGCCCCGTCGCGCTACGAGGTGCGGGTCGGGGACAACCACCACCACGTCGTCTGCCGCGGCTGCGGCGTCACGTCCGACGTCGACTGCGCCGTCGGCGCCGCACCGTGCCTGGAGCCGGCGGACACCCATGGCTTCGTCGTCGATGAGGCCGAGGTGACCTACTGGGGGATCTGTCCCGCCTGCCGGGACCGCCAGCAGCAGCACGACCTGCCCATACCGAGGGACCGCCAGGTCCGACCGATCCACACCGCTGAAGGAGCACCATGACCGACGACCGCCCCGTCCTGACGACCCGCCAGGGCCATCCCGTCTACGACAACCAGAACCAGCGGACGGTCGGCGCCCGTGGGCCGGCGACGCTCGAGAACTACCACTTCATCGAGAAGCTCTCGCACTTCGACCGGGAGCGGATCCCCGAGCGCGTCGTGCACGCCCGCGGCGCCACGGCGTTCGGCTACTTCGAGGCCCACGGCACGGTCGGCGACCGGCCGGTGGCCGAGCTCACCCGGGCGAAGCTGTTCCAGGAGAAGGGCAAGCGCACCGAGCTGGCGATCCGGTTCTCCACCGTCGCCGGTGGTCGCGACTCGTCGGAGGTGGCGCGTGACCCGCGCGGCTTCGCGGTGAAGTTCTACACCGAGGACGGCAACTGGGACCTCGTCGGCAACAACCTCGCCGTCTTCTTCATCCGCGACGCGATCAAGTTCCCCGACTTCATCCACTCGCAGAAACCCGATCCCAAGACCTTCGAGCGTCAGGTCGCCAACCGGGTCTTCGACTTCATCAGCCAGACCCCCGAGGCGCTACACATGATCAGCATCGTGTTCAGCCCGCGCGGCATCCCGGCGAGCTACCGGCACCAGCAGGGCTTCGGCGTCAACACCTACAAGTGGGTCAACGCCGCCGGCGAGACGACGCTGGTCAAGTACCACTGGATCCCGAAGCAGGGTGTCAAGAGCCTGACCGCCGAGGACGCCGCCAAGATCCAGGCCACGGAGCTCGGCTCGCACACGAAGGACCTCTATGAGTCGATCGAGGCCGGCGACTTCCCCGAGTGGGAGCTCAATGTCCAGCTGATGGACGACCACGACCACTCGGAGCTCGACTTCGACCCGCTCGACGACACCAAGGTCTGGCCCGAGGAGGTCTTCCCGCTGCACCCGGTCGGCCGGATGGTGCTCGACCGGACGCCGGAGAACTTCTTCCTCGAGAACGAGCAGATCGCGTTCGGCACCGGAGTGCTCGTCGACGGCCTGGACTTCTCCGACGACAAGATGCTGGTCGGCCGCACCTTCTCCTACAGCGACACCCAGCGCTACCGGGTCGGCCCCAACTACCTCCAGCTCCCCGTCAACCAGCCTAAGGGCACGACAGTCGCGACCAACCAGCGCGACGGCCAGATGTCTTACGCCGTAGACGGCGGCCAGAACCCGCACATCAACTACGAGCCGTCGCTGCTCGGTGGCGCGGTCGAGGGCCCCAAGCCCGACCACGACGAGCTGGGACCGGAGATCCGAGGTCGCCTGACCCGCAAGCGGATCGATCGGACCAACGACTACCAGCAGGCGGGGGAGCACTACTTGCTCATCGAGCAGTGGGAGCGCGACGACATGGTCGCCAACTTCATCGACGCATTGGGGCAGTGCGACCGGATGATCCAGGAGCGGATGGTCTGGCACCTGCTCATGTGCGAGGACGAGCTCGGTCTGCGGGTCGGCGAGGGCATCGGCCTCAGCCCGGACGACGTCCGCCACCTCGAGCCGCTGCCGACCCAGACCCTCACCGACGACGAGAAGGCGCGGCTGTCGAATCTGGGCAAGAACGGGCCGCGCGACGTGACCGGCAAGGTCATGACGCACTGCGTGCCCAACGAGAGAGTCACCGCCTGACCGCACGGGCAGGGGAGCCGTCGAGCCCGGCGGCTCCCCTGCCCGCTGGAATTTTTCGGGGTACGCCGTGGCTGGTACCCTCGTCACGACCCACCAGGGTGGACGGAGTCTCGTCAGGCCTGGTGTGCAAGTGGAGGCCTCCTCCCACCCGCATCGACCGGTCGGTCGTCGGGTCCTGGTCCGGACGGTCCACCCTCGGGTGGTCCGGCCCGCGCGGGGTAGCACCCGCGTCCGGTCCTGCAGGCTTCCGCGAGCACGAGTGCGGAAGCCTTTTTCGTGCTTGCGGTCGCGCTCAGTCAGCCATCCCGAGGAGGCCCCATCAGCACCGAGCCAAGGATCAACGACAGGATTCGCGTCAACGAGGTGCGTCTTGTCGGTCCCAACGGGGAGCAGGTCGGCATCGTCGCCATCGGCGACGCGCTGCGACTGGCCCAGGAGTCCGATCTCGACCTGGTCGAGGTGGCCCCGATGGCCCGTCCGCCGGTCTGCAAGCTCATGGACTACGGCAAGTTCAAGTACGAGTCCGCGCAGAAGGCACGTGAGGCACGCAAGAACCAGGTCAACACGGTCATCAAGGAGATGAAGCTCCGACCGAAGATCGACCCCCACGACTACGAGACGAAGAAGGGCCATGTCGTCCGGTTCCTCAAGCAGGGCGACAAGGTCAAGATCACGATCATGTTCCGCGGTCGGGAGCAGTCCCGGCCCGAGCTGGGTTTCCGCCTCCTCCAGAGGCTGGCGACAGACGTGCAGGAGCTCGGCTTCGTCGAGTCCGCACCGAAGCAGGACGGCCGTAACATGATCATGGTCCTCGGGCCGCACAAGAAGAAGGCCGAGGCTCGCGCCGAGCGGGCCGCGGACCGGGAGGCCGCTGGACGCCCGGACGGGCCGACGGTGCCCACCGCACCCACCGAGCAGCCCAGCCAGGCCGTCGAGGCCTGACCACCGAACACCCGCACCGCCCCGGGCTCACCGGGCGTGGTCGATGACGAGAGAGACGGCCGATGCCGAAGTTCAAGACGCACAGCGGTACCAAGAAGCGGTTCAAGCTGACCGGTGCCGGCAAGGTGATGCGCGAGCAGGCCAACCGCCGCCACCTGTTCGAGGGCAAGCCCTCGACCCGGACGCGGCGTCTCGCGATGGACGTCCAGACCTCCAGCGCGGACGTCAAGAAGGTCAAGCGCCTGCTCGGCAAGTAGCCGTCGGCCCACCTCACCAAGGAGTTCTCACGTGGCACGCGTCAAGCGGGCGGTCAACGCCCACAAGAAGCGCCGGGTCGTCCTCGAGCGGGCGAGCGGCTACCGGGGTCAGCGGTCCCGGCTGTACCGCAAGGCCAAGGAGCAGATGCTCCACTCGATGACCTACGCCTACCGCGACCGCAAGAAGCGCAAGGGCGACTTCCGCCAGCTCTGGATCCAGCGCATCAACGCCGCTGCCCGCCAGAACGGCATGACCTACAACCGGTTCATTCAGGGCATCAAGGCAGCAGGCGTCGAGCTCGACCGCAAGGTCCTCGCCGACATGGCCGTCAACGACCCGGCCGCCTTCGCCGGGCTGGTCGAGCTGGCCAAGGCGGCGGTGCCCGCCGCGAAGACCCCGGCCGCCTGACGGACACCGAGCTCACCTCGACCCGCGCACCGCGAGTGGCCGCGGCGCGTCGGCTGACCAAGCGCGGCTTCCGGGCCGTGGACCGGCGGTTCCTGGCCGAGGGACCGCAGGCGGTGCGAGAGGCGGTCGCCACACCGGGTGCCGTCCTGGAGCTGTTCGCGACCCCGGAGGCCGCCACGCGTCACGCCGACGTGCTGGCCGCTGCCGCAGCCGGGGGGATGCCGGCTCAGCTGGTCAGCGCCCAGGTGATGTCGGCGATCTCGCAGACGGTGACGCCGCAGGGTCTGGTCGCGGTCTGCGCGTTCATCGACCGCCCCCTCACCGAGGTCGTCAACCCCGCGGCCCGACTAGTCGTCGTCCTGGCCGACGTACGAGACCCCGGGAACGCGGGCACGGTGATCCGGACCGCGGACGCGGCCGGCGCGGACGGCGTCGTACTCGCCGCCGGCAGCGTCGACCCGTACAACGGGAAATGCGTGCGTGCCTCGGCCGGGAGCCTGTTCCACCTGGCGCTCACCCTGGACACCCCCATCACCGGTGCGCTGGCCGCCGCCCGCGACGCCGGCCTGCGCGTCTTCGCGGCAGACGGACAGGGCGACGTCGACCTGTACGACGCGGACGAGCGGGGTCGTCTGGACGGTCCGGCCGCGTGGGTGTTCGGCAATGAGGCATGGGGACTCCCGGCCGAGGTGCGCGCCCTCGCCGACGAGGTGATCCGGGTGCCCCTCTACGGCCGCGCCGAGTCGCTGAACCTCGCGACCGCGGCCGCCGTCTGCCTGTACGCGTCGGCGCGCGCGCAGCGCCGTCGCGCCGCGTCGGAGCCTCGGTAGGCTCGGCCCGTGGGGCACGCGGACCAGGGCCTGATCGCCAGCGACGACCTGCCCGACGGCTTGGTGGTCGCCGATGCCGACGGTCGGGTGGTGGTCGTCAATCGCGCGGCGGAGCGGATCACCGGACTCGCCGCCGAGTTTGCGGTCGGCAAGCGCCTGCACGACGTGCTGCCGCTCGAGATGCTCGACGGCCGCGACTGGTGGGCGTGTGCCGCGCCGTACACCGGGCTGCGGACCGCCACCGGTCACCCCGAGCGCAACCTGCTCCTGCCCGGCGGCACCGAGGTGCTCGTCGCGTCCCACTACGTCCGAGACGTGCCGCTGGGCCCGGTGTGCCGGGTGCTGGTCGCCGTGCGGGACACCCGGCACCGGGCTCGTGAGGAGCTCAGTCGCGCGGAGCTGGTGTCCACGGTGGCGCACGAGCTGCGATCGCCGCTCACCAGCGTCAAGGGCTTCACGGCCACCCTGCTCGCGAAGTGGGACCGCTTCACCGACGAGCAGAAGCGGCTGATGCTCGAGACGGTGCAGGCCGACGCCGACCGGGTGACGCGGCTGATCACCGAGCTGCTCGACATCGCGCGGATCGACTCGGGCCGACTGACGGTGCGCCGCCAGGTCGTCGACCTGGGCCGGGCCGTGCAGCGACACGTGGCGGGGATGGTCGCAGGCGGCGAGGACGCCGACCGCTTCAAGGTGCGGGTGGCCGCCGGCCTGCCGGAGATGTGGCTCGACGCCGACAAGATCGACCAGGTGCTGGGCAACCTCCTGGAAAACGCCGTGCGCCACGGCTCGGGAACGGTCACGATCGATGTCGGCGTGGCCGAGGACGACGGAGTGGCGGTGACCGTGACGGACGAGGGTGAGGGCATCCCCCGAGAGGCGCAGGACCGCGTGTTCACCCGGTTCTGGCGGTCCGGCCGGCGCGGCGGCACCGGGCTCGGTCTCTACATCGTCCGGGGCCTGGTGGAGGCGCACGGCGGTCGCATCCAGGTCGGCGACTCGCCGTCCGGCGGGGCGCTGTTCCGATTCGTGTTGCCCGCCGGCACCCCGGACTACCTGGAGTAGTCCATCGGCACCGGGGTGCGGCGGGCGTCCACAGCTTCCCGTCCCACCTAGACTCGCCCCGCCCTACGGAGCCCAGCCATGTCCGCACCGAACAAGTCCTACGACCCCGTGCAGGTGACGACGTTGAACGCCGAGGAGGTCGACCGCGCCCGCGACGCCGCGCTGGCCTCGATCGCGGCCGCCGCTGACCTCGAGACCCTCAAGCGCGTCCGGCTGGACCACGCGGGGGACCGCTCCCCGCTGGCGCTGGCCAACCGGGAGATCGGCGCCCTGCCGCCGGCGGCCCGGGCCGAGGCCGGCAAGCGGGTCGGGTCGGCCCGCCGTGCGGTCAGCGACGCGCTGGCAGCCCGCCAGGGCGAGCTCGAGCAGGCTCGCGACGAGCAGGTGCTGGTCGAGGAGGCGGTGGACGTCACGCTGCCCTGGGACCGCTCGCCGCGGGGCGCCCGGCACCCCCTGACCACCATCCAGGAACGGGTGGCTGACCTCTTCGTCGCGATGGGCTACGAGGTGGTCGAAGGCCCCGAGGTCGAGGCGGAGTGGTTCAACTTCGACGCCCTGAACCTGGGGCCCGACCATCCAGCCCGGTCGATGCAGGACACCTTCTGGGTGGGCTCGCCCGACGCAGGACTGGTGCTGCGCACCCAGACCTCCCCGGTGCAGATCCGGACCATGATGCGGCGCGACCCGCCGATCTACGTGATCGCACCCGGGCGGGTGTTCCGCACCGACGAGCTCGACGCGACGCACACACCGGTCTTCAGCCAGGTCGAGGGGCTCGTCGTCGACGAGGGCATCACGATGGCGCACCTGCGGGGGACGCTCACGCACTTCGCCACCGAGATGTTCGGCGCCGACGTGGTGACCCGGATGCGTCCGTCGTACTTCCCGTTCACCGAGCCCAGCGCGGAGATGGACCTGCGCTGCTGGGTCTGCCATGGCGAGTCCGTCGGCAACCCGGAGCGGCCGTGTCGCACCTGCTCCTCCGAGGGCTGGATCGAGTGGGGCGGCTGCGGGATGGTCAACCCGCGGGTGCTCACCGCCTGCGGGGTGGACCCCGAGCGCTACAGCGGGTTCGCCTTCGGGATGGGGCTGGAGCGGACCCTGATGTCGCGCTACGGAGCCGAGGACATGCGCGACATGGTCGAGGGCGACGTTCGCTTCGCGCTGCCGTTCGGGATGGAGCTCTGATGCGGGTCCCGCTGTCGTGGCTGCGCGAGCACGCCGACCTGCCACCGGACGCGACCGGGCACGAGGTTGCCACTCGCCTGGTCGCGGCCGGGCTCGAGGTCGAGACCGTCGACCAGCCCGGCCACGACATCGCCGGCCCGGTGGTGGTCGGGCGGGTGCTGTCCTTCGAGGAGGAGCAGCACGCCAACGGCAAGACGATCCGCTGGTGCTCGGTCGAGACCGGCGAAGGGGACCCGCGCGGGATCGTCTGCGGCGCGTTGAACTTCGCGGTGGGCGACCTCGTGGTCGTCGCGCTCCCGGGTGCCACCCTTCCCGGGGGTTTCGCGATCACGGCGCGCAAGACCTACGGCCACGTGAGCGACGGGATGATCTGCTCCGCACGTGAGCTGGAGCTGGGTGAGGACCACACCGGGATCCTGGTGCTCGACACGGGCCACGCGGAGGTGGGCGCGGACGCCGTGGCACTGCTCGGGCTGCGCGACGAGGTGCTCGACATCGCCGTCACTCCGGACCGGGGCTACTGCCTGTCGATCCGTGGTGTCGCGCGGGAGGCTGCCACGGCGTACGACGTGGCGTTTCACGACCCCGCCGACGTCGCGTTGCCCGAGTCGGGCGATGGTGGCCGGCAGGGCCGCATCGAGGACCCGACCGCGGCCGACCGGCTGGTGCTGCGCAGCGTCTCGCGCCTCGACCCGCAGGCCCGCACCCCGCTGTGGATGCAGCGGCGCCTGACGCACTGCGGCATGCGCCCCGTCGCGTTGGCCGTGGACGTCACCAACTACGTGATGCTCGAGCTCGGCCAGCCCCTGCACGCGTTCGACGCCCGGCGCTTCGACGGTGACGTGGTCGTCCGCCGGGCGGCGCCGGGGGAGACGCTGGAGACGCTCGACCACGTGCGCCGAGAGCTGCATCCCGAGGACATCGTCATCGCGGACGGGCGCGGCCCCGTCGGGCTGGCGGGCACGATGGGCGGGACGGCCACCGAGATCGATGCCCAGTCCACAGACCTGGTGATCGAGGCCGCGCACTTCTCGCCGGCGGGGGTCGCGCGCATGTCCCGGCGTCACAAGCTCGCGAGTGAGGCGTCGCGGCGGTTCGAGCGCGGTGTCGACCCGGCTCTCCCACCGGCCGCGTCGGCCCGTGCCGTGCAGCTGCTGCAGGAGCTCGGCGGCGTGACGTACGGAGGCAGCACCGAGGTGGACCTGCCGCGTCCGGACGTGACGATCTCCTACCCGGTGGACCGCGCGGAGCGGACCGCCGGGATGCCGATCGGACCGGACACCGTGGTCGCTCACCTGCAGGCCGTCGGCGCCGTGCTCGACCGGCCGGCCGGGGGAGTGCTGACCGTCCGGCCGCCGTCCTGGCGCCCGGACCTGCTGCAGCCGGCCGACCTCGACGAGGAGGTGATCCGCCTCGTCGGTTACGAGTCGATCCCGACGGCGCTCCCGTCCGCGCCAGTCGGCCGTGGGTTCACCGCAGAGCAGCGGGCCAGGCGGCGCATCGGTCAGGCGCTGGCCGCGGCCGGCTACGTCGAGGCGCCGTGCTACCCGTTCGTCGGCACCGAGGTGCTCGACCTGCTCGGGATCGGTGAGGGCGACCCCCGCCGGCATGCGCTGCGGCTCGCCAACCCCCTCTCCGAGGAGGAGCCCTTCCTGCGCACCTCGCTGCTGCCGGGCCTGCTGCTCGCGCTGCGCCGCAACGACCGGCGCGGGATGCATGACGTCGGTCTGTTCGAGGTGGGCAACGTCTACCTGCCCGCTGACGGGAGCTCCGAGGTTCCCCGACCGTCGGTCGGGGGCCGCCCCTCGGACGACGAGCTCGCCGCTCTCGATGCGGCGCTGCCCGATCAGCCGTGGCATGTCGCGGTCGTTGCGGCCGGTCTGCGCGAGCCGGCCGGGTGGTGGGGACCGGGACGCCCGGTCTCCTGGGCCGACGCGGTCGAGGCTGCCCGCGTGGTGGCCCGCGCCGCCGGGGTCGAGCTGGACATCGGCCACGGCGCCGAGGCTCCGTGGCATCCCGGCCGGTGCGCCGAGCTGCGCCGGCAGGGCGCGGTCGTCGGCCACGCCGGGGAGCTGCATCCCTCTGCGGCCGCGCGGCTGGGGCTGCCGGCCGGGACGGTCGCGATGGAGCTCGACCTCTCCTCGCTGCTGGAGCATCCCGGGGATCCGTTGCAGGCGCCGCGCGTCTCGACCTTCCCGGTGGCGACGCAGGACGTGGCGCTCGTGGTCGACGCCCACGTGCCGGCCGGGGAGGTGGAGGCCGCCTTGCGGGCGGGCGCGGGAGGCCTGCTCGAGTCGGTGCACCTCTTCGATGTCTATCGAGGCGAGCAGGTGGGCGAGGGACAGGCCTCGCTGGCCTACACGCTGCGCTTCCGGGCCCCCGACCGGACCCTCACGGTGGAGGAAGTGTCGGCTGCGCGGGCCGAGGCGGTCGCCGAGGCCGGCCGCCGGACCGGTGCGGTCCAGCGCGGCTGAAGGAAGCCACTTGCATGATCATGCGACCTAACGCATAATCATGCAGATGGGAACGACTGTTGCCGTCGCGGGAGCCAGCGGCTACGCCGGCGGCGAGCTGCTGCGCCTCGTCCTCGGCCATCCCGGGCTGACCCTCGGCCCGGTGGCCGCGGTGAGCAGCGCCGGGCGAGACGTCGCGTCCGTGCACCCTCAGCTGCCTGCGCTCGCGGGCACCGTGCTGCAGCCGACCGACCCGGTGCGGCTCGCGGAAGCGGACCTGGTCTTCCTCGCGCTGCCGCACGGGGAGTCGGCCGGGATCGTCGCCGGGCTCCCCGCCGGACTGCCCGTCGTCGACCTCGGCGCTGACTTCCGGCTCGCCGACCCGCAGGCCTGGGCGAGCTACTACGGCGGCAGTCACGCGGGCACCTGGGTCTACGGACTGCCCGAGCTCGCGGGGGCGCGGGCGGCGGTGACCGCCGCGACCCGGGTCGCCAATCCCGGCTGCTACGCGACCGCGGTGACACTCGCACTGGCGCCGCTGCTGGCCGCGGGGCTCGTCGAGGGCGACGACGTCGTGTCGGTCGCTGCGTCAGGGACGTCGGGGGCCGGCCGCTCGGACCGGCTGGACCTGCAGGCCAGCGAGGTGATGGGCAGCGTGCGGGCCTACAAGGCCGGCGGCGCGCACAAGCACATCCCGGAGATCGAGCAGGCCCTGAGCGGGTCGGCCGGGCGCGCGGTGACGCTGTCCTTCACGCCGGTGCTGGCGCCGATGCCGCGCGGCATCCTGGCGACGTCGACCGCGCGGCTGACGGGCGGCACGACCTCTGCCGACCTTGCCGCAGCCCTGCACGCGGCGTACGACGCCGAGCCGTTCGTCCAGGTGCTCCCCGACGGTGCGTGGCCGAGCACGGGAGCGACGCTTGGCGGGAACTGCGTGCACCTGCAGGTCGCGGCCGACGAGCACAGCGGCCGCGCGGTCGTGGTGTCGGCGCTGGACAACCTCGTCAAGGGTGCGGCCGGCCAGGCCGTGCAGAACGCCAACCTCGTGCTCGGGCTCGACGAGACCGCCGGCCTGACGGCGGCGGGAGTCGCACCGTGAGCGTCACGGCGGCACAGGGCTTCCGGGCTGCGGGGGTGGCGGCCGGGTTGAAGTCGAGCGGGATGCTCGATGTCGCTGTCCTCGTCAACGACGGCCCCGAGCGGACGGCGGCCGGGGTGTTCACCGCCAACCGGGTCAAGGCCGCGCCGGTCCTCTGGACTCAGCAGGCCGTGTCCGACGGCCGCGTCGACGCTGTTGTCCTGAACTCCGGCGGAGCCAACGCCTGCACCGGTCCGCAGGGCTTCCAGGATGCCCACGCGACGGCGGAGTGGGCGGCCGCGAGCCTCGGCGTCTCGCCAGTGGACGTCGCCGTCTGCTCCACGGGTCTGATCGGGGAGCGGCTGCCGATGGACAGGCTGCTCGCGGGCGTCGACACCGCGGTAGCGGCGATGACCGTCGAGGGGGCCGACGACGCCGCCCGCGCGATCATCACCACGGACACGAGGCCGAAGCAGGCGACGGTCCATGCACCCGCGGGCTTCACGGTCGGAGGCATGGCCAAAGGCGCCGGGATGCTCGCACCCGGCCTCGCGACGATGCTGGCGGTGCTGACCACCGACGCATCCGTCGACCCCCAGGTGCTCGGCCGGGTGCTCCTGCGCGCCACGGCGGCGACCTTCGACCGGGTCGACTCCGACGGCTGCATGTCGACCAATGACACCGTGTTGCTGCTCGCCTCCGGCGCGTCGGGAGTCACCCCGGACGAGGAGGCGCTCGAGGTCGCGGTGGCCGCCGTCTGCGCCGATCTCGCCGCGCAGCTGGTGGACGACGCCGAGGGCGCGAGCAAGACCATCGCCGTCGAGGTGATCCGGGCCGCGAGCACGAGCGACGCGGTGGCCGCAGGCCGCGCGGTCGCGCGCAGCAACCTGCTCAAGTGCGCCATCGCGGGGGAGGACCCCAACTGGGGCCGGGTGCTCGCGGCGGTCGGGACGACGGACGCGGTGTTCGAGCCGGGACGTCTCGCGGTGGCTCTCAACGGAGTCTGGGTGTGCCGCGACGGGGCGGCCGGTGAGGACCGGAGCAAGGTCGACCTGTCCGGCCGCCTCGTCACGATCACCGTCGACCTGGCGGCCGGCGACGCCGAGGCGACGGTGTGGACCAACGACCTCACCGCGGCCTACGTCCACGAGAACTCGGCGTACTCGACATGAGCAACCGTCAGGCGCACGCGCTGGAGAAGGCCGGCATCCTCGTCGAGGCGCTGCCGTGGTTGGAGCGCTTCCACGGGCGGACCGTCGTCATCAAGTACGGCGGCAACGCGATGGTGGACGCGAACCTGCAGCGGGCGTTCGCCGAGGACGTCGTGTTCCTCCGCTATGCCGGCTTGCGACCGGTGATCGTGCACGGGGGTGGCCCGCAGATCACGGCGCACCTCGATCGGCTCGGTATCGAGTCGGTCTTCGAGGCAGGCCACCGCGTCACCACGCCGGAGACCATGGACGTGGTGCGAATGGTCCTCGTCGGCCAGGTGCAGCGCGAGGTGGTCGGACTCATCAATGCACACGGCCCGTTCGCCGTCGGTCTCTCCGGTGAGGACGGCAACCTCTTCACCGCCAAGCCGCACGCGGTCACCGTCGACGGTCAGGTGCTCGACCTCGGGCAGGTCGGTGACGTCGCGGCGGTCGATCCCGGCATCGTGCAGGGCCTCGTCGCCGACGGGCGGATCCCGGTCGTCTCGAGCGTGGCCCGGGGAACCGTTGGCTCCGGTGGGCACCTGTACAACCTCAACGCCGATACCGCCGCCGCGGCGCTGGCCGTGGGCCTCGGCGCCGAGAAGCTCATCGTGCTCACTGATGTGGAAGGCCTGTACGCCGACTGGCCCGCCGACGGTACGCAGCCGGGCGTCGAGGACGTCATCAGCACGATCACCGCGGCCGAGCTCGAGTCGCTGCTCCCGACCCTCGAGACGGGGATGCTGCCCAAGATGGCGGCCTGCCTGCGGGCGGTGCGCGGTGGCGTTCCCAAGGCACACGTCATCGACGGGCGGGTCCCGCATGCACTGCTTGTCGAGGTGTTCACCGACGAGGGCGTCGGAACGCAGGTGGTGGCATGAGCATCGTCGAACGCTGGAACGAGGCCATCCTCCCGACGTACGCCGCACCGCCGCTCGCCCTTGTCCGCGGCAGGGGCGCGCGGGTATGGGACGAGGACGGCCGCGAGTACCTGGACCTCGTCGGCGGCATCGCCGTCAACCTGCTCGGCCATGCGCACCCCGCGGTCGTCGAGGCAGTGAACCGTCAGGTCTCGACGCTGGGCCACGTGTCGAACCTGGTCGCCAACGAGCCCGCGGTGCAGCTCGCCGAGCGACTGCTCGAGCTGAGCGGACGCGACGGGTCGGTGTTCTTCTGCAACTCCGGCGCGGAGGCGAACGAGGCAGCCTTCAAGCTCGCGCGGCGCACCGGTCGAACGTCCGTGGTGGCCGCCGAGGGTTCGTTCCACGGACGCACGATGGGTGCGCTCGCACTCACCGGCCAGGTGGCCAAGCGTGCGCCGTTCGAGCCGCTGCCGGAGGGCGTGACCTTCGTGCCGTACGGCGACGGGCCCGCGCTTCGGTCGGCCGTCGGGTCGTGGACCTCCGCGGTCTTCCTCGAGCCGATCCTTGGGGAGGGCGGGGTGGTGCCCGCGCCGGATGGCTACCTCGCGGCGGCGGGGGCCTTGACGAGCGCGCAAGGCGCGCTGCTCGTGCTCGACGAGGTGCAGACCGGGTTGGGCCGCACCGGCGCCTGGTTCGCCCACCAGGACACCGGTGTCGCCCCTGACGTCGTGACCCTGGCCAAGGGCCTCGGGGGTGGGCTCCCGATCGGGGCGTGCCTGGCCTTCGGCGCCGCGGCCGAGCTGCTCGGACCCGGCCAACACGGCAGCACCTTCGGCGGCAACCCGGTCGCGTGTGCGGCGGCACTCGCCGTGCTGCGCACCATCGAGGACGAGGATCTGCGCAGCCGGGCGAAGTCGCTGGGCGCGCGGCTCGTCGCGGGCATCACCGGGATGCATCACCCCCTGGTCCGCGAGGTGCGCGGGGCCGGCCTGATGCTCGGCGTCGTGCTCACGGCGCCCGCCGCGCCCGCCGTGGAGGCCGCGGCCAGGAACGCGGGCTTCCTCGTCAACACCGTCGCGGCCGACGTCGTACGGCTGCTGCCGCCACTGGTGATCAGCGACACGCAGGTCGACGCGTTCCTCGCGGCGCTGCCCGGCGTGCTCGACGCCGCTACCGTCCCTCCGGCCGACCGTGCCGACCGAAGGGAATCCGGACGATGACAGCGACACCCCAGCCGAGGCATTTCCGCTGCGACGACGACCTGCGCCCGGACGAGCAGCGGGCCGTCCTCGACCTCGCGGACCACATGAAGGCGGACCGGTTCGGTCGGCAGCCGCTCGCCGGGCCGCGCTCGGTTGCGGTGATCTTCGACAAGCCGTCGACGCGCACCCGGGTGTCGTTCTCGGTCGGCGTCGCCGAGCTCGGCGGCTACCCGCTGGTCATCGATGCGCAGGGGACCCAGCTCGGCCGCGGCGAGCCGATCGAGGACACGACCCGGGTGCTGGACCGGCAGTGCGCGGCGATCGTGTGGCGCACGTTCGGACAAGACCGCATCGAGCGGATGGCGGCAGCCAGCCGGGTGCCGGTCGTCAACGCGCTGACCGACGAGTACCACCCGTGCCAGATCCTCGCAGACCTGCAGACGGTGCGCGAGGCCAAGGGCCGCCTCGCCGGCCTGACCCTCACCTACCTGGGCGACGGCGCCAACAACATGGCGCACTCGTACCTGCTCGGCGGCGCGCTCGCCGGCATGCACGTACGCATCGGTGCCCCCGAGGGCTACCAGCCCGACCCCGCGATCCTGGCGCGCGCCCAGAAGATCGCAGCGGGGACCGGGGGATCGGCGACCACCACCGCAGACCCGGCGGCGGCGGCCGACGGCGCGGATGTACTCGCGACGGACACCTGGGTGTCCATGGGGCAGGAGGAGGAGTCCGCCGGGCGCGCGGTCCCCTTCCTGCCGTACGCCGTCGACGAAGCCGCCCTCGCCCGCGCCGCGTCCGACGCCGTGGTGCTGCACTGCCTGCCCGCCTACCGCGGCAAGGAGATCGCCGCCGCGGTCATCGACGGTCCGCAGAGCCTTGTCTGGAACGAGGCGGAGAATCGCCTGCACGCGCAGAAGGCGCTGCTGACCTGGCTGCTCGAACGCAGCGAGGCGCCGTCGTGACCCAGCTCGCCACCAAGACCGCCCGCCAGTCGCGCATCATCGAGCTGCTGGCCCGGCACCTGGTCCGCTCTCAGACCGATCTGGCACGGCTGCTCCTTTCCGACGGCCTGGAGGTCACCCAGACCACGCTGTCCCGCGACCTCGACGAGCTGGGCGCGGTGAAGATCCGGCACACCGGCGGTGACCTGGTTTACGCCGTTCCCGGCGAGGGCGGTGACCGCACGCCGCGGGCCGCCGAGGCCGACGGCGAGCTGGACTCCCGCCTCGCGCGGCTCGCCGCCGAGCTGCTGGTGTCGGCCGACGCGACCGGGAACCAGGTCGTGCTGCGCACGCCGCCGGGGGCCGCCCAGTTCCTCGCGTCAGCGATCGACCGCGCGGACGTCCCCGACGTGCTCGGCACCATCGCCGGGGACGACACGATCCTGCTCATCTGCCGCAGCGGCGACGGCGGCAACACCGTCGCACGCCAGTTGCTCGACCTCGCCCAGCAGACCCGCCAGCAACCCCACACGCAAGGAGACAGCTCGTGAGAGAGCGCGTCGTACTCGCCTACTCCGGAGGCCTCGACACCTCCGTTGCCATCGGATGGATCGCCGAGGAGACCGGAGCCGAGGTCATCGCCGTGGCCGCCGACGTCGGTCAGGGGGGTGAGGACCTGGACGTCATCCGCGAACGCGCTCTTGCGTGCGGGGCGGTCGAGTCGGTGGTCGTCGATGCCCGCGAGGAGTTCGCCACCGACTACTGCATGCCGGCGTTGCGGGCCGACGCGCTCTACCTCGACCGCTACCCGCTCGTCTCGGCGCTCTCGCGCCCGTTGATCGTGAAGCACCTCGTCGAAGCAGCGCGCACGCACGGCGCCTCGCTCGTGGCCCACGGCTGCACGGGCAAGGGCAACGACCAGGTCCGGTTCGAGGTCGGGGTCGGGGCGCTCGCACCTGACCTGCGGGTGCTGGCTCCCGTCCGCGACTCTGGCATGACGCGTGACAAGGCGATCGCGTTCGCCGAGGAGAAGGGGCTGCCCATCGACGTCACGCACAAGTCGCCGTACAGCATCGACCAGAACCTCTGGGGCCGCGCCGTCGAGACCGGCTTCCTCGAGGACATCTGGAACGCACCGATCGAGGACGTCTACTCCTACACCGACGACCCGGCAGTTCCCCGGGAGCCCGACGAGGTGGTCGTGACGTTCGACCGCGGCGTCCCCGTCGCCATCGACGGGCGTGCCGTGACCCCGCTGCAGGGAGTTCTGGAGATGAACCAGCGCGCCGGCGCTCAGGGTGTGGGTCGCCTGGACCTGGTCGAGGACCGCCTCGTCGGCATAAAGAGCCGCGAGGTCTACGAGGCCCCCGGTGCGATCGCACTCGTCACCGCCCACCAGGAGCTCGTCAACGTCACCGTCGAGCGGGACCTCGCGCGCTTCAAGCGGTCCGTGGACCAGCGCTGGGGCGAGCTCGTGTACGACGGGCTGTGGTTCTCCCCGCTCAAGCGGGCCCTCGACGCCTTCGTCGAGGAGGCGAACGCGCCCGTCTCCGGCGACATCCGGCTCACCCTGCACGGCGGCCGCGCCGTCGTGACCGGTCGCCGCAGCGACGAGGCGCTGTACACCTACGAGATGGCCACCTACGACTCCGGCGACGTCTTCGACCAGTCCCTGGCGAAGGGGTTCGTCGAGCTGTGGGGCCTGCCCAGCAAGATGGCTGCGCAGCGGGACCAGAGGTCCGCCGACCGCCGCTGAGCCGGCAGCGTGGAGGATGTGACGGTGACCGACCAGGGCGAGCCCGGAGCCGGCCCGGATCAGGCCGACGGCCGCGGCGCCACCATGCGGCTGTGGGGCGGCCGGTTCGGTGCCAGTCCCAGCGAGGCCCTGGTCCAGCTGTCGGTGAGCGTCCACTTCGACTGGCGGCTCGCGCCGTACGACCTCGCGGCGTCCCGCGCGCACGCCCGCGTCCTGCACCGGGCCGATCTCCTCGACGAGGCGGAGCTGGCCGCGATGGTCGCCGCCCTCGATGACCTCGACGCGGCCGTCCGTGACGGCAGCTTCCGCCCGACGGTGGAGGACGAGGACGTGCACACCGCTCTCGAACGCGGCCTGCTCGAGCGGGTCGGTGCCCTGGGCGGGAAGCTGCGGGCCGGCCGGAGTCGCAACGACCAGGTGGCAACCGACCTCCGGCTGTACCTGCGCGACACGGCCCGCCAGGTCGCCTCCCGGGTGGCCGAGCTCGAGACCTCCCTGATCGGCCTCGCCGAGCGGCACCGGGGCACTGCGATGCCCGGCATGACCCACCTGCAGCACGCGCAGCCGGTGCTGTTCGCGCACCACCTGCTGGCACACGTACACGCGTTCAAGCGCGACGTCGAGCGGCTCGTCGACTGGGACAGTCGCGCCGCGCTCAGTCCGCTGGGAGCCGGCGCGCTCGCCGGGTCGTCGCTGGCGCTGGACCCGCACGCCGTGGCGGCCGAGCTCGGCTTCGACGGGCCGGTCGCCAACTCCATCGACGCGGTGTCCGACCGCGACTTCGCCGCCGAGTTCCTGTTCGTGGCGGCACTTCTCGGCATCCACCTCTCCCGGCTGGGCGAGGAGATCGTCCTGTGGGCGACGACGGAGTTCGGTTGGGTCGAGCTCGACGATGCCTACGCCACCGGGTCGTCGATCATGCCGCAGAAGAAGAACCCCGACGTGGCCGAGCTCGCCCGCGGCAAGTCCGGCCGGCTGGTCGGCAACCTCACCGGCCTGCTCGTCACCCTCAAGGGCCTGCCGCTCGCCTACGACCGTGACCTGCAGGAGGACAAGGAACCCGTCTTCGACTCGGTGGACCAGTTGCTGACCGTGCTGCCGGCGATGGCCGGGATGGTGGCCACCCTGTCGATCCGCGACGAGCGCATGGCGGGTGCAGCGGCCGCGGGGCACGCGCTCGCCACCGACGTCGCGGAGTGGCTCGTCCGGTCCGGGGTGCCCTTCCGGGAGGCCCACGACGTCAGCGGGCGTCTGGTCCGCTGGTGCGACGACCACGAGTGCGAGCTGTGGGAGGTCGGGGACGCGGACCTGGCCGCGCTCGACCGGCGGCTGACCCCCGGTGTCCGATCGGTGCTGTCGGTGCGCGGCGCGCTCGAGGCGAGATCCACCTTCGGCGGCACCGCACCGGTCCGGGTCGGCGAGCAGCTCGGCGCGCTCGCCGATGCGGCCCACCGCCACGCCGCGTGGGGCAGCGGTGCCGGCTGAGCGGCACGCTGCTGGGCGTCGGCTCACCCGCAGGTTCTTCGACCGCCCCGTCCTCGAGGTGGCACCGGAGCTGCTCGGCTGCATCGTCGCGCGCACGTCACCCGAGGGCACCGTCTCGGTGCGCCTCACCGAGGTGGAGGCGTACGACGGGGAGAACGACCCGGGCTCGCACGCCTTCCGGGGCGCCACGCCACGCAACGAGGTCATGTTCGGCCCGTCGGGTCACATCTACGTCTACTTCACCTACGGGATGCACTGGTGCATGAACGTGGTCTGTGGCCCGCCCGGTCAGGCGTCGGCGGTGCTGCTCCGGGCCGGCGAGGTGGTCGCGGGGGAGCAGCTCGCGCAGGCCCGCCGTCCGTCGGCCCGCTCGCCGCGAGAGCTGGCCCGCGGGCCGGCGCGCCTGACGTCGGCGCTGGGAGTGGACCGGGCCGACAACGGGGCCGACGCGCTCGACCCGCGCTCGCCGCTGCGGCTGCTGCCGGGCATCGCGGTGGCCCCCGACCAGGTCCGGACCGGCCCCCGCGTCGGCGTCGCGGGAGCCGGTGCGAGCACCCCGTGGAGGTTCTGGCTGGACGGGGAGCCCACGGTTTCGGCGTACCGCCCGGCGATTCCCCGTCGCCGCGGTGGCGCGACTTCGGGCAGGCTGTAGCCAGCGGCGCCCCGGTGGACCGGGCGCCTTCCTCGAGATGAAGGTGGCTCGACCCGGTGACGACCGTCCGTACCGACGTGCTCGACGACCTGCTCTGGCGCGGCCTGGTGGCCCAGAGCACCGACCTGGCCGCGCTGCGCGCGGTGCTGGCGGCCGGGCCGGTGACGTACTACTGCGGCTTCGACCCCACCGCCCCGAGCCTGCACATCGGCAACCTCGTCCAGCTGCTCACCATGCGCCGGCTCCAGGACGGCGGGCACCACCCGATCGCCCTCGTCGGAGGGGCGACCGGCCTGATCGGGGACCCCAAGCCCACGGCGGAGCGCACGCTGCAGACCCGCGAGACCGTCGCCGACTGGGTGGAACGGGTCCGCGCGCAGGCCGAGCGCTTCCTCTCCTTCGAGGGAGACAACGCGGCGACGGTCGTCAACAACCTGGACTGGACCGAGCCGATGTCCGCGCTGGACTTCCTGCGCGACATCGGTCGGCACTTTCGGGTGAACAAGATGATCGCCAAGGAGGCCGTCGGTGCCCGGTTGCAGTCCGAGGCGGGCATCAACTACACCGAGTTCAGCTACCAGCTCCTCCAGGGCATGGACTTCCTCGAGCTCTACCGGCGCCACGGCTGCACGCTGCAGACCGGCGGGAGCGACCAGTGGGGCAACCTCACGGCGGGCCTCGACCTGATCCACCGCGCCGAGGGTGGCGAGGTGCACGCGTTCGCGACACCTCTCGTGACGAAGGCCGACGGGTCCAAGTTCGGCAAGACGGAGACCGGGACCATCTGGCTGGACGCGTCGATGACCTCGCCGTACGCCTTCTACCAGTTCTGGCTCAACGCCGAGGACAGCCAGGTCGGAACCTACCTGCGGATCTTCTCGTTCCGGGAGCGGGCGGAGATCGAGGCCCTCGAGGCGGCGACCCGCGAGCGGCCGGCCGCCCGAGAGGGCCAGCGCGCCCTCGCGGACGAGCTGACGGCTCTGGTCCACGGCCCGGCCGAGCATGCTGCCGTCGTGGCCGCGAGCCTGGCGCTGTTCGGCCGTGGCTCGCTCGAGGAGCTGGACGAGCGCACCCTGGCGGCGTCCCTGGCCGAGCTGCCGCGCGCGACGATCCCGGCGGGCTCCGGGGAACTGCCGCCGGTCGTGGAGCTGCTTGCCGAGACCGGGCTCTTCCCGAGCCGCTCGGCGGCGCGCCGCGCGGTCGTCGAGGGCGGCGCCTACCTCAACAACCAGCGGGTGGCGGACGAGGCGGCCGTCCCCACGAAGGCCGATCTCCTGCACGGGCGCTGGCTGCTCTTGCGCCGCGGCAAGCGGCACCTGGCGGCCGTCGAGGTCACCGGCTGAGCCCGGCCGAGGCTGGCTGCAGCCGATTTGACCGGCGCCGGAGCCCCGCCTAGAGTTTTCGTCGTTGCCCGCCAGGGAGACACGGACACCAGACACCTCAGGGTGCGCGGTGGACGGTCCCGGGGCGACGTCCCGGACGGTCCGATTCGTCCCGCCGAGCACGCTCGGAGGGAGCATCGATCACGCCTGGGACGGGGCTACGTACGGGCCTGATTCTGGTTTGACACCCGTACCCCACCCCAGTAAGTTTGTGGGGTTGCCCCGAGATCGGCCGAAAGGCCTTGATCGGTGTGCGTCCGATCCTTGAGAACTCAACAGCGTGCCAAAAGTCAATGCCAAACATAACCCCGTAAGGGGCTGTACGGCGGTCTCCGACCGTGCCGGCAGTCTCGAACGGATTCCTTTGGTACATGACAGACAACTAACTATTTGCTAGTTACGTTTCTGACATTGCCAGATCTGCTTCACACCGCCAGGTGTGGAGCGCTCTTCATGTCTTGCCGTGCCTTCGGGTGCGGTGCATCAGACATTTACGGAGAGTTTGATCCTGGCTCAGGACGAACGCTGGCGGCGTGCTTAACACATGCAAGTCGAACGGTGAACCTCCCTTCGGGGAGGGAATCAGTGGCGAACGGGTGAGTAACACGTGAGCAACCTGCCTCTAGCTCTGGGATAACCCCGGGAAACCGGGGCTAATACCGGATACAAGACCGATCGGCATCCTTACGGTCTGGAAAGTTTTTCGGCTAGAGATGGGCTCGCGGCCTATCAGCTTGTTGGTGAGGTAACGGCCCACCAAGGCGACGACGGGTAGCCGGCCTGAGAGGGCGACCGGCCACACTGGGACTGAGACACGGCCCAGACTCCTACGGGAGGCA
>JAVEDB010000002.1 GCA_030841185.1 Actinomycetota bacterium | reverse complement strand
ACAGGAGCTGTTCGAGGTCGATCATTTTGGTCCGGGTGAATATGTCGGCGACTTCGCGGAGGGCATCGAGCGCGGCGGACCATGCTCGGGCGGAGCACTCAATGAACCCGACACCGGCGAGGAAGCCAGCTGTCCAGTACGTCGACTCGGCCCCACGTCCGCGGGCCGCCCCGCGTTGAGCGGCTTCTCGGGCGGCAGCGAGATCGCCGCTGTACTCGTAGACATACGTGCGCGCCATGTCTTCTTGGAAGCTGGACGTTGTCCAAGCGCCTATTCGATCGGCCTCGTTCAGGGCCTCGTGCGCGTCGGCTATCCGCGAGGCGCGGCAAAGGAGCAGTACGAGCGCGATGAACATGTCAGAAAGATCGCCATAGCGACCGGCCTCGACAGCCAGCTTGATGGCTTCCCGGACCGGGGCCTCGGAAGCCGTGTCGTTCCAGGGAGCGAAGAAACCTCTGGTCCAAGCCATCGTCGCGATGGGGAGGTCGGGTGCGGTCCTCTCGACGAGCTCGTCAATCTCGCGCAGAGTCTGCTGGGGTTGGCCGCGTCCCCAGTGCTCTTCGATGGCCAGACGCTCGTTCAGGGACATGAGCTGCATGTCGTAGCGCTTGACGTTGGCCGACTCGGTGACCGCCATCTGCATCATCCGCAACGCATCTTCTCCGTCACCGTGCACTCGGTGGATCGAGCCCAGCATGTTGAGGAGTTCGGCGCGGACCTCGCTGCCCTGTGGCGCCAGGCGGAGCGCCTCTTCTGCCAGTGTGGTCTCGATGGTGCATTGGTCGGCGAGCCTGAATCGTCGTGCCAGCACTTCTGCCTTTTGGGCTGGCCAAACCGCGGCCCTCGACGCCCGGTTCAGTGCCGCAGCCGCTTCGACACCGTCGCCGGCGGCCATGTATACCTGCACAGCGGACAGCCATCGGTTGAATGCGGGCTCGGCCACGCCCTCGGCTGGGGTGGCCAGAGCGGCGCTCTCGAACAGCTCCCCGGCCAGTGCCGGGGCGCCACGGGCCCGGGAGATTTCGGCTGCTTGCTGAAGTTCGCTGGCCACTCTCTCGTCAGGCGCCGTGACTGTCCGGGAGCGATGTCGGGCCCGCTCGACGGGGTCTTCCAGTTTCTCCGCGAGGGTTCGGTGCGCCTGGCGCCGTTCGGATGGGGTAGCGGCGTCGTACAGTGCTGAGCCCAACAGGGGATGGGTGAAGCTCACCACAGTCTCCGCGCCGACGACTGCGATGTCGAAGTCCGCCGCAGCCTCGAGAGCCTCGCGTACCTGCTTTGCCCCCATGATCCGGTGCAGCTGCGCCACCGTGATGCGGCCGGCGGCCGAAACCAACAACAGCACCTCCCGCGCGTCGGGCGGCAACAGGGCCGTCCGCTCGTGAAGCAATTCAGCCAGGCTCGGGGGGACGGGAAGGACCGGTTCGTGGCCGGGCGCGGCGACTCCCCAGCTCAGAGCGCCGGCCTCCACTGCCTGGGCGATCATGAGGGCCAGGAACGGGTTCCCACCACTGGCCCGAGCCACCGCATCGCTCATCGGCGGGGTCCACCGATGGCCCAGTCGCTTCCTGAGCAGCTGCCCGATCGCCGAAGCGTCCAGGGCTGTCAGCGAGATCTCGTGTCGGGGCTCACTCAGCGATCGGATCAGGTCGCTTCCCGCGGCCTCGGGCCTGGTTCCGACGAGCACGCTCAACTGCTCAGGAGGGACCGACAGATGGCGAAGGGCGAAGCCCAGGCTGCCCGTGCTGGCCCGGTCCAGCCACTGCAGGTCGTCAACGATGACTGCGACCGGCTGGATACGACACAACTGGGCCAGAAGTCCACGCACGGCCAGCGGCACTGCCAGCGCGTCGGCGTCGGGACCCTCGGGTTCGGCCTGCTGCAGCGCTACCGCCAGTGCGCGTCGTTGCGGCCCGGGCAGGGAACTGTCGGTGCCTGTCGGGACCTGGCTGATGAGATCGGCCAGACCAGCGAATGGAAGTTCCCGCTCGAACTGGGTCGGCGTCACCGACAGGACCCGTCGACCCCCGCGTTGCGCCAACTGGTCGGCGGCCTTGAGCAGGCTGCTCTTCCCGGCGCCCGCATCGCCGATGGCGACCGCGCTGCCTCCTTGGACCAAGACGTCGCTCAGGACGCGTAGCTCGACCTGACGACCGAACAACCCGAACGCGGCAGCAGTTCCTTCCTCCATCCGCGCATCATCCTCCAATTCTCGGGTGGGAATCGAGAGTCGAGGTCGTGATCGAGGGTTATCCCCGACGCCTTAGGGGTTGGCCCGTTCGTAACGTCACAGAACATCCCCACCCAACCAAGGAGGAAGCGATGAATGCAGACAACCGACCCGCCGTGGTCCTCATCCACGGCGGATTCGTCGACGGATCGGGATGGCGCGGCGTCTACGACCGCCTTCGCGCCCAGGGCCACCGGGTAGCCATCGTCCAGAACCCGACCGTGTCCCTCGAGGGCGATGTGGCAGCCACCAGGCAGGTTCTCGACGACCTCGACTGCCAGGCGGTCCTTGTGGGCCATTCCTATGGCGGCGTCGTCATCACCGAGACCGGCAGCGACCCTCGGGTCGCCGGCCTCGTCTACATCGCGGCGTTCGCTCCCGACAAGGGAGAATCGGTGAACAGCCTGATCGCCGACCCCCCGCCCGGAGCCCCCGTGCCGCCGATCCTGCCGCCGCGCGACGGCTACCTGTTCCTGGACCGCGACAAGTTCGCCGAGTCATTCGCCGGCGACCTGCCTTCCGATGAGGCGGCGTTCATGGCCGACTCCCAGCTCCCCTGGGGCGTCGATGCACTCGGCGGCGCTGTCAAAGAGCCCGGCTGGCGACTCAAGCCGAGCTGGTACCTGGTCGCCAGCGACGACCGCATGATCCCGCCCCCGGCCCAACGAGCCATGGCCGAACGCGCCGGCGCATCCGTCCGTGAAGTTCCCGGCAGCCACTCGGTCTACGTCTCGCAGCCCCAAGCGACTGCCGACCTCATCCACACCGCCGTCGAGTCGCTCGCCGTCACCTGACCCGGGCCATCGCCGAGGTCATGAAGCAGGCCTACAGAACACGCCGTAGCCGGACGTGGGCCAGAAGTCACCCCGCCCATTCGGGGCCGCAGTTAGGCCCGCGGCTCATCATGCGGCGGACGGCGCCGCCAACCAGGTCAACACACTTCAATGAAACGAGGAGATCACCATGGGTAGGAATGTTTCGCGCCGCCAGGTGCTGGCGGCCGGCGCGGCTTTGGCCGGATCTGCAGCGCTGATGGCCACTCCGCTCGGGGCGGACGCGGCGGCTGCCACAGCCCGGGCCGCCACGCCAGGATCGAAGGCAAAGCCAACCATCGTGCTGGTGCACGGCGGCTACGCCGATTCGTCGTGCTGGAACGGAACCCTTCAGTACTTGCAGGCCGAGGGTTACACCACGATCTGCGGGTCGAACCCCCTGAGGGGCATCCCCACCGACGCCCCCTACATCGGGAGTCTGCTGGACTCCATCAGTGGGCCGGTGGTGCTGGTGGCCCACTCCATGGGTGGAACCGTCATCACGAACGCTGCTGCCGGAAAGGGCAACGTCAAGGCGTTGGTCTACATCGCAGCGTTCGTCCCCGACGTGGGCGAGACGCAGGGGGACCTCATCAACAAGTTCCCGGGCAGCGAGGTCCTGCCAGTGAGCGTGCCGGTCCCCTACACGAAGCCCGACGGCTCCATCGGAACCGACCTGTACCTCAGCAAGGACGGCCAGGCTGCTTTCGCTGCCGACATCTCCAAGGGTGCCTTCCAGCTCCTGCAGGCGACGCAGCGGCCGTTCGATGCGGACTCCTTCATCTACCCGACTCAGGCGGCCGCGTGGCGGACGATCCCGTCGTGGGGGCTGGTCGCCGGCAAAGACAAGGCCATCCCGCCAGCGACCGAGCGCTGGATGTACAGCCGTGCGGGGGCCCGCAAGATTGTCGAAGTGCCGACCTCGTCCCACGTCGTGATGATCAGTCACCCGCGAATCGTCGCCGAGCTGATCGAGGATGCCGCCAAGGCTGCCTCCTGACTTCGCCGTAGTGGCCCCGGCCCGCCACCATGGGCCGGGGCACTCGTGAACAATGCAGAAGCGCACTCCCATCGCAGAGCGGGTTCCTATGCCGGGCGTCGGGCCTTCGTCAAGGCGGGTGATTCCGGCCGCGACTGACGCTGGATGCCACAAACCGATCCCGTGCGGCCGACGTGGCAACGGGTTGTCGAATCTCGACGTCGACCCCGAACAGTCGATGGAGTGCTACTCGACGAGGTGGCTGCATCGACCGGTAGTGCCAGCTCTTGGGCCCTCACCGCCGGCAGCAAGTGCCGGATCGAGCTGATTCGGCATTAACCCATGGTGCTCGGAGCCGTCAGCGGAGCATCTGGCCTCCTTGGGCCCGAAGGTCAAAGGAGTGCCTGGAGGGAGCCGAGGCGTCACTGCGGCCTTGGGCGGTACCGGAGGAGCAAGACCCCGTTTGCGAACCGGCGCTCGTCAAGGAGTTCGAGGCTGAGTCTGGCGTCCGCCGGGAGGCGGGCTTGCCGACGCCCACGGCTACGGGCCAGACGAACAGAGTGCATTCGTCGACGAGGCCGGCGGTCAGGGCCTGCGATGCGAGGTCCGCGCCTCCCACGGTGAGATCGCGGCTCGCGTCGGCCTTGAGCTGTTGCACGGCGGTGATGTCGAAGGCGCGTTCTATTCGGGTGTTCGCTGTCGGCGCCGTTGCCAAGGTCGTGGAGTAGACGATCTTGCTGGGCGCTTGCCATGCGTGCGCGAAGTCAGCTGCGAGGGAGGATTGCGCGGCTAGCTCAGGCATGGTCTCCCAGCCGGCCATCGTCTCGTACAGCCGGCGCCCGTAGAGGAACGTCCCGATGGTTCCGAGGAGCTGGGTGTACGCCGCGAAGAGGTCGTCGTCCATGGGGCCGAAGTCGAACGCGCCGTGCCGGTCCTCGATGTAGCCGTCGAGGGACATGTTGGTGATGTGCGTGAGCTGGACCATGTCCTAATCCTCGACCCGAATGACACCGGCGCCGGGAGCCAACGCCTGATGAGCCTTCGTTCGCGGAGGCGACACACGCCTGGTCCCGCTTGTCCTCATGACGCTCCTACGGTCGGTCCTTCGGCTCGACCGAACAGGCTCTTCCCGGCACCGAGGAGCACGGGAAAGACGAGCAGGTTGTACTGGTCAATCAGGCCCGCGTCCGACAGCCGCCGAGCCAACTCTGCGCTCCCGTGGATGTAGATCGCGCCGCCCTCGCCCTCCTTGAGCGCGGCGACGTCCTCGGCCGAGCGCAGGATCGCCGTCGGCCCCCATCCGTGGATGAGGGCGTCGTCAGACAGCGTGGTCGACACCACATACTTGGGCAGCTTCTTGTAGCTGACGTGGTCCTCCGAGCCGGGCCGGACCGCCGCGAACGCCTCGTAGCTGCGACGGCCGAACATCAGTGCCGTCGTGTCGGTGAGCTCCTCACCCTTCAGCGACCAAGCCGCTGGGACGAATTCAAGGTCGTTGAAGACCCACCCGCCGCTGCGGTGGTCCTCCGCCGGCCCGCCGCCGGGCGAGTCAACGATGCCGTCGAGCGACATGAAACCGGTGTAGACCAGGCTACGCATGGTGCCGTCTCCTCATGTTCAGCCGAGTTGCTTGAATCTAGTAGGTCGCGTCGACCGCGCTGAGCAGCCGAAGCCGCGTCGCAGGTGGGCGATGTCCGGCACGGCGTGGCTTCCAATGCCCGCGGTAGCGTCAGTTGGGAGGCGATGCGGAGGCTGATGGACATGGTTAGCGATGAGGACCTTCGGGCGATGACGCATGCCGAACGAGCAGACCTCCATCATCGGCTGTTCGCAATCAGATCGGATATTCCCAGTCTTACCGAGGGTGCTCGACGTCGGCGACTCTTCCTCGTTCTCGTCACGATCGCGGCTCTAGCGCTCATCCCGTGGCTTGTCGTGCTGGCCGCCACGCTGCCGAAACACTATGTAGCGGGTCACTGGCGGATAGCGTGGGTGGGTTTCGACACTGCGCTTCTGGTCTCGCTTGCGCTGACTTCGTACCTGGCATGGCGTCGACGGCACGCGGTCATCGTGGCCGCGTTCATCGCGTCGTCGCTGTTGACATGCGACGCTTGGTTCGACGTCACGACGTCGTTGGGTCCAGCGGACGTTGCGGTTGCCGTCGCCTCGGCGTTGCTGCTGGAACTTCCGCTCGCGGTTCTGCTCTTTGTCGTCGGATGGGACTTACTGGCGCTTTCTGTACGCCGCGCGAGCACGACGCGCGCCGAACCTGGCGGGCTTGCCGCGGTGTGGAAACGCCCGCTCTTCGATGCGAACATCGACGACACGAGCGAACGAGAATAGGCGAAGTTCAGCCGCTGCCCAGGTTGGCGACGAGCTCGTCCGGGGCGCGCATCCGCCAGGCGTCAGTGACCAGCTCCTTCAAACGCCGGACGCCCACCTTCGCCAGCCACAGCATCACCAGCGGCACGCCGTCGTAGCCGGGCGCCGTGAAGAACAGTTCCGGTTCCCCGAGCAGCAGCGCCTGTTTCTCCGCCTCGTCGCCGACATACAGCACGGCCACGTCGGTCCGGATGAGACGCCGCTGCCCCGGTCTGCGCTCGGGGTAGGACCAGACGAAGCCCCTGTCGGCCACCCGGAAGTCGAAGCCGTCACTCGGGATCTCGGCCACATGGGGGAGGGCGAGCGCGATGCGGCGTACGTCGTTGACGTCAGCCATCGAGGCGTCTCCCGGACATCGCCGCGCGCATGGCCGCAGGCTAGCCAACGCCGCACCCGGCGGATCCGACCCGATCGAGGCTAGGTTCGCAGCCATGGACCAGGGGTCAGCGGCCGGCGTCACGTACCTGCTCGTGGATGGCGAGAACGTGGACGCCACTCTCGGCAACGACATCCTGAAACGCCGTCCGACGCCGGACGAGCGGCCGCGGTGGGACCGGGTGGCCGAGTTCCTCCGTCAGGAGTGGGGCCAAGAGGTCCGCGCGCTATTCTTCCTCAACGCGACCTCGGGCCACATGCCGATGCCCTTCGTGCAGGCGCTGCTGGCCCTGAACTACCGGGTCATCCCGCTGGCCGGAGCCAAGGACGAGAAGGTCGTCGACATCGGAATCCAGCGGACCTTGGCCGCCCTCACCGACCGCGCCGGCGACGTCGTGCTGGCCAGTCACGACGCCGACTTCGAGCCGCACCTTCGAGCTCTGTTGCCCAATCGACGCGTCGGGATCATCGGCTTCCGCGAGTTCGTCAGCCAGCGGTTCGCGGACATGGAGCTCGACGGGTTGCAGTTCTTCGACATGGAGAGCGCGGTCCACGCGTTCAACATCCCGCTCCCGCGTGTGCGCATCCTCACCCTCGACGAGTTCGACCCGGCCGACTTTCTCGGCTGAGGTACGCCGAGGCTCGGGCCGTCATCTCCCGGCGGGCCGTCAGCCGGTGGGCCGACTCTCTTCGCGCAGCAACGGCTCGGTCCGCCGATCGGGATGGATGCCCCGCTTGTCGGCGTAGAACGCCCGGACCATCTCCATGTCCGCCACCACGTCACCGGACGGCTGGAAGGTGGGACCCACGCCCATCGTGCGGGACTGCCCGTCGATGTATCCGAGGGAGATCGGCAGCCCGGTCTGCTGCGAGAGCCGGTAGAAGCCCGACTTCCAGTACTCCGCCTTCTTGCGGGTTCCCTCCGCGGCGAGGACGAGCAGGAACGTCTCGTCGCCCTTGGCCTGCTGGAGGAGCGCGCGCACCACCTCTCCCGGGTTCTTACGGTCCAGCGGGATGCCGCCGGTGACGTGCAGCACCCAGGCCAGCGGGCCGCGGAACAGCTCGCGCTTGATCAGGACGCGGGGCTGCACGCCGTCCTGCCAGGTGAGCAGGACCATGGCGACCCAATCCCAGTTGGACGTGTGCGGAGCGCCGACCAGGATCCCGGAGCTGGGGACGTGCCCGACCGTCCGCCACCGGAACAGCCGCAGCACCAGGCGGGCAAATGCCTTGCGCATCATTGGCGTACTCGAGCGCTTGTGGGGTCATAGAGGACGTCCGCCGCGACGACCCCGTCCACCCAGGTGCCGTAGACGTCGACCGAGACCGCAGTGCCCTCCGCCGCGAGCCCGGTTGGCAGGTAGGCGTAGGCGATCGAAGCGCCGACGGTGTAGCCGTAGCCACCCGACGTCACCCGTCCGGCGATCTCGCCGTCGATCCGGACCGGCTCACCCCCCAGTGCCACCTGCCGAGGGTCCGCGAGGGTGATGCAGGCGAGTCGTCTCGGCGGCACGTCGCCGAGCTCCCGCAATGCGTCCGCCCCGAGGAAGCCGCCCGGCTTGTCGAGCTTGACGCAGAAGCCCAGCCCCGCCTCGTACGGCGTCGTCTCGGGTGTGACGTCCAGTCCCCACACCCGGTAGCCCTTCTCCAGGCGCAGGCTGTCGATGGCCCGGTAGCCACCCGCCACCAGTCCGATGTCCCGGCCCGCTTTCCACAACGCGCGCCACAGCGCCGCGCCGTACTCCGTCGGCGCGTACAGCTCCCAGCCGAGCTCCCCCACGAACGTGACCCGCAGCGCCCGCACGGGAACGTCGCCGACCGTTGTCTCGCGGGCGCTCATGAACGGGAACGCGGCGTTGCCCAGGTCGGCCGAGGTCAGCTGCCCCAGGATGTCGCGGGCGTCCGGTCCCCACAGGCCGTAGCAGGCCAGCGCGCCGGTCACATCCTCCACGCGGACCGCGAAACGCCGGGTGCGCGCCTGCTGGCGCAGCCACGCACCGTCGTGCGATCCGAACGCCGTGCCCGTGATGACGAGGAAGGCATCCTCGGCCGTACGCGTCACGGTGAAGTCGGCCTGGATCCCGCCCCGCGCGTCGAGGGCCTGCGTGTAGGTGACCGAGCCGACCGCGCGCGCCACCCGGTTGTCGCATACCCACTCGAGGAACTCCGCGGCATCCGGGCCGGTCACGGACAGCTTCGCGAACGACGTCTCGTCGAACAGCGCGGCGGTCTCGCGGGCCGCGCGGTGCTCCACCTCGATGGCGGGGGACCAGTGCCGACCCGGCCAGCCCTCGGGCCGCAGCTTCTCGTCGCCGGTCGACTCGTTGGCCGTGTAGTAGTTCACCCGCTCCCAGGCGGACTTCTCGCCGAACGCGGCGCCGTGCCCCTCGTGCCACGCGTAGGCCGGCGACGTCCGCAGCGGCCGGGCACTCGTCCGCTCGTGGAACGGGAACCTGATGTCGTAGTAGGTCTGGTAGTTCTCGAGGGTGCGCGCCAGCGTGAACGAGGGCGAGGCGTACTGCCGTCCGAACCGCCGCACGTCCATGTGCCAGAGGTCCATCCCCGGCTGGCCGTGGACGATCCAGTCGGCCATCACCTTGCCGATGCCTCCGGCGCCGGCGATGCCGTGCGCACAGAAGCCGGCCGCGACGAAGAACCCGTCCACCTCGGTCTCGCCGAGGCAGAACTCGTTGTCAGGCGTGAAGGCCTCCGGACCGTTGATGATCCGGCGCAGCCCCACGTCGGCCATCGCGGGGACCCGGATCTGGGAGTTGGCGGTGATCTCCTCGAACCGCTCCCAGTTCTCCGGCAGCAGGCGACCGTTGAAGTCCGCCGGGATTTCGTCGTACGACGTGGGGCTGGCGGTGAACGGCTCGGCACGTCGCTCGTAGCCGCCCATCACCAGACCGTCGACCTCCTCCCGGTAGTAGACGAGAAGGTCCGGGTCGCGCAGCGTGGGCAACGCCTTGGGTGACCGCTGACGCAGGGCATCCGTCACGACGTACTGGTGGGACATCGGCACGATCGGGACCCGGACCCCCGCCAGCCGGGCGATCTCGGCCGCGAACATCCCGCCGCAGTTCACCACCACGTCGCAGCTGATCTCACCGGCGTCCGTGATGACACCGCGGATGCGGCCGTCGTCGACCTGCAGCCCGGTCACGCGGACCCCCGTGCGCACCTGGACGCCTCCGGCGCGGGCCCCGGCCGCGAGCGCGTAGCAGAGCCGGGACGGGTCCAGGTAGCCGTCGGAGGGCAGGTACGCCGCGCCGAGCACCCCGTCGGTGCTCATCAGCGGGAACAGCTGCTGCGCCTCGGTGGCCGAGATCTCCTCCAGCGGCAGCCCGTAGGTGCGGGCCCAGCTGATCTGGCGGCGGATCTCCTCCAACCGCTCGGGCGAGGAGGCCAGCCGGAGGCCGCCGCACTCCACCCAGCCCGGCGCGTGCTCGGTCGCCTCCAGGGCGCGGTAGAGCTCGACGGAGTACATGTTCATCCGGGTGAGCGCCGGGTCCGCGCGCAGCTGCCCGACCAAGCCGGCCGAGTGGAATGTCGACCCGCTGGTGAGCTCCGCCCGCTCGAGCAGCACCACGTCGCGCTCACCGAGCTGCGCCAGGTGGTAGGCCACGCTCGCGCCGCCGACGCCGCCGCCGATGACGACCACGCGGGCCGAGTCCGGCAGGCCGTCGGGCATCGGTGCTCCTTCCTCTCGGGCGGGCGCCAGCGTAGAGGCCTGGACCCTCGGTAGGCCCGGGTCTAGCATCGCGGCGCGTGGACGCCCCCGAACCGCCCGACGCGACGGAGCGGCCGTCGGACCGCGACATCGAGGACCTTCTCGACCGCGTCCCGAGTCTGGCGGGCCGGCCACGCAGCGTGGAGCGGCTTCCCGGCGGGCTCACCAACACCAACGTGAAGGTGACGCTGCCCACCGGATGCGTGGTGGCCCGGATCTCCAGCAAGGACAGTGCACTGCTGTCCATCGACCGGGAGGCGGAGCACCGCAACTCGTTGGCGGCCGCCGCCAGCGGCGCTGCTCCCGACGTTGTCGACTACGCCCCGGAACACGGCGTACTCGTCGTCCGCTACATCGTCGGCCGCACGTACACGCCCGCGGACCTGCTCGACGAGGACAACCTCGAGCGCTCGGTCGCCGCCGTTCGGCTGCTGCACTCGGGGCCCCGGTTCGTCAACGAGTTCGACATGTTCCGGGTCCAGCGCGACTACCTCGAGATCGTGCGCAGCCACGGCTTCCGGCTCCCCGCGGGATACCTGGACTACATGCCTGAGGTCGAGCGGATCGATGCCGCCCTGCGGGACCGGCAGGCAGAAACGGTCCCGTGCAACAACGACCTGCTGGCCGGCAACTTCATCGACGACGGCAACCGCGTGTGGCTCATCGACTACGAGTACTCCGGCAACAATGACGCGTGCTTCGAGCTCGGCAACATCTGGAGCGAGGCCGACCTCCCGTTGGGCCATCTGGGTGAGCTGGTCCGGCTCTACTACGGCCGCGAGCTGCCGAGCATGGTGGCGCGGGCACGGCTGCTGGGACTGATGGCGAAGTACGGGTGGACGCTGTGGGCGGCCATCCAGAGTGCGAAGAGCGAACTCGACTTCGACTTCTGGGCGTGGGGGATGGAGAAGTACGAGCGGGCGGTCGCGGAGTTCAGCGGGCCCGATTTCGACCGCTTGCTGACAGAGGCGCAGAAACCGGACCGCTGAAAACGCGTGTCATTGCCGGTTCCGACCCCTGTGTACCTCGATGTCCGCTATACCAAGCAACGGTAATGTCCCCGTGAGAGGAAGCGTTGTGGCCGATACAACAGCGTTGGGCGAGGACGAGCAGCGGCTCGCGGAGCTCGGTTACAAGCAGGAGCTCAACCGCACCTGGTCAGGGTTCTCCAACTTCGCCATCTCCTTCTCGATCATCTCGATCCTGGCGGGCTGTTTCACCACCTTTGCGGTCGGCTGGAACAACGGCGGCCCGATGGCCATCTTCTGGGGCTGGCCGATCGTCTCCGTGTTCATTCTCATCATCGGCTTCTGCATGTCCGAGCTCGTCTCGGCGATGCCGACCTCGGGTGGCATCTACTGGTGGGCCTCGAAACTCGGAGGCGCCAAGGCCGGCTACTACACGGGCTGGCTCAACCTCATCGGCCTGTTCGCGATCGACGCCTCGGTCGCCTACGGATGCGCGACCTTCATCGACCTGACTCTGGACAGCGCGAGCGCATCATGGGCTAGCCACTACTCGCTGACCCGCGTGTTCATCATCTTCCTCATCGTGCTGGCACTCGTAGCACTGGTGAACATCTTCTCCAGCCATCTGCTGGCCATTGTCAACAACATCTCGGTGTGGTGGCACGTGATCGGTGCTGCAGCCGTCGTGCTCATCCTGCTGCTCGTCCCGAACCACCACTCCAGCCTGCACACGATCGCGACGGCGCAGGTCAACAACACCGGGTTCTTCGGCGGCAGCACGCATGGCGCCGGGTTCTTCCTCTACGTCCTGCCGCTCGCCGCGATCCTCACGCAGTACACGATCACGGGCTATGACGCCTCGGCCCACCTGTCCGAGGAGACCCACAGTGCCGCCGACAGCGCCGCCAAGGGCATCTGGCGCTCGATCTTCTACTCGGCGATCGGCGGCTGGATCCTGCTGGTGTCGTTCCTGCTGGCGGTCCAGAGCGTCCCTGGCGTGACCAAGGCAGGCGGGGCGGTTGACGCCATCTTCGCCCAGGCGCTCGGCAAGAACTGGCACGTCCTCATCCTCGCCATCTCCGCGGCCGGCCAGTTCTTCTGCACGACGGCCTGCATGACCAGCACGACGCGCATGCTGTTCGCCTTCAGCCGTGACGGAGCGGTGCCCGGACACCGCTACTGGCGGACTCTGAACGCGAAGAAGGTCCCCGTCTACAGCGTGGTGCTGGCGGCGGTGGTCGCCGCGATCCTGACGGCACCGGCCCTGGTCAAGGTGGACATCAACGGGGCGCCGGTCCCGATCGCGTTCTTCGCCGTGGTGACGATCGGCGTGGTCGGTCTCTATGTCGCCTTCGCAATCCCGATCTTCCTGCGCTGGCGGGCGGGCGACAGCTTCGTCACCGGCAACTGGACCCTGGGCCCCAAGTACAAGTGGATGTGTGTCGTCGCTGTGGTCGAGATCGCGATCACGTCCGTCATCGCGCTGCTCCCGACCTCCAGCGCCGGCGTACCCTGGAACGACGGCTTCGCGATGAAGTACGTCAACTACACGATCCTGGTGGTTCCTGGCGCACTCATCCTGTTGTGGATCTGGTGGCACGTGTCGGTGAAGAACTGGTTCACCGGGCCACGTACGACGATCGACCTGCCGGCCGCGCGTCAGCCCGGTGGCCCGGTGACGTCGGCGTCGGGTGACGAAGTGGGAGCCGGCGCCTAGAACGTCGTCGGGACGACCTTGAAGGCCTCGGCGAGCCTGCC
>JAVEDB010000159.1 GCA_030841185.1 Actinomycetota bacterium | reverse complement strand
CTCGCACGAGGGGCTGCGCGAGCTCGGCTTCGTGATGGCCGAGGTGGTGCGCGCTGCCCGGGAGGCCGCGCCGGACACGACCGCCGCCCGCATCGTGCTCCGCCCGGTCGCCGTCGACGACGCCGGGTTCACCGTCACCCAGGAAGGCGAGCGCTTCGTCGTCCGCGGGATCAAGCCGACCCGGTGGGTCCGCCAGACCGACTTCAGCAACGACGAGGCGGTGGGCTACCTCGCCGACCGGTTGGCCCGGCTCGGCGTCGAGGACGCCCTGCTCGAGGCCGGTGCGGCGGCGGGCGACGAGGTCGTCATCGGCGACGGCGACCAGGGCGTCATCTTCGACTGGGAGCCGTCCATGAAGGCCGGTGCGGAGCTGCTGCACGGCCGGAGAGGGACCGACCTGCGCCTGGAAGGCCGGTGACCGGTTCCGCCCCGGCCAGCGCGGCGCGGGCCGAGGTGGCCGCAGCCCGCCGGGTCGTCGTGAAGGTCGGCTCCTCGTCGATCACCACCGCCGGCGCGGCGGGGGCGCCGGCCGGCATTGACGGCCCTCGCCTGCGGGCGCTGGTCGCGGCGCTGGCCGGGTTCCGCAGCGGCCCCCGCGAGCTGGTGCTGGTGTCGTCGGGCGCCATCGCCGCCGGCCTCGCCCCGATGGGCCTGGTCCGCCGACCGCGCGATCTCGCGACCCAGCAGGCCGCGGCCAGCGTCGGACAGGGCCTGCTGGTGCACCGCTATACCGAGGAGTTCGCCGCCCACGGCCTGACCGTCGGCCAGGTCCTGCTCACATCCGACGACGTCGTACGCCGCAGTCACTACCGCAACGCGCAGCGGACGCTGAACCGGCTGCTTGCCCTCGGCGTCGTCCCTGTCGTGAACGAGAACGACACGGTGGCCACCGACGAGATCCGCTTCGGCGACAACGACCGGCTCGCTGCCCTGGTCGCGCACCTCGTCCGGGCCGACCTGCTGGTGCTCCTCTCGGACGTCGACGGCCTGTACGACGGAGACCCGCGCGCACCGGGGTCCGTGCTGGTGCCCGAGGTCCACGGCGAGGCCGACCTCGTCGGCGTTGAGCTCGGCCGCGCCGGTGCCACCGGTGTGGGCACCGGGGGCATGACCAGCAAGATCGAGGCGGCCCGCATCGCCACCGCCGCCGGGATACCTACCGTCGTCGCCCACGCGGATGCCGCCGCCGGCGCGCTCGGCGGTGAACGGACCGGGACGCTGTTCCATCCGGTGGGACGGCGGTCCTCGACCCGGCTGCTGTGGCTGGCGCACGCCACGACCCCGGCCGGGCAGCTCCGGCTCGATCCCGGCGCGGTCGCGGCCGTCGTCGACCGGCGGATGTCGCTGCTGGCAGCGGGCGTCGTCGGCGTCGAGGGGACCTTCTTCGCCGGGGATCCGGTGGAGCTTCTCGACCAAAACGGCCACGCCGTGGCTCGCGGACTGGTCAACTTTGACGCGACGGAGCTACCTGGGCTGCTGGGACGGTCTACCCGCGAGCTGGCCCGGGAGCTAGGACCGGCGTACCGCCGCGAGGTCGTCCACCGGGACGATCTCGTCGTGCTTCGCCACTGAGGGTATGGAGCCGATGTGGACGCCGGGATGTGGCACGTCACCCTCACGGTGGGCGGCGAGCCGGTGAACGCCGCCGAGATCCGCACCGCGCTGGAGCGCTTGACGCACGAACGGCCCTTCCTGCTGTCCGCGCGCTACGCGTCGGACCGGGCGGAGGTGCGCTATTGGGAGGAGGCGCGCGACGTCGACGACGCCGCGTCCCTGGCGCTGCGGCTGTGGGGGGAGCACCGGGCGACCGCCGGGCTGCCGGCGTGGAGCGTCGTCGGCCTGGAGGTCGTGGACCGGGGCACCTTCCAGCGGCGCGCCATGGACAGCCCCGCCCCGGCTCTGGTTCCCGCCGGGGGAGTCCGGCCGTTCTGAGCACCGGTCGCATGCCACACTTTCGGCCATGAGCCCTGTCGTCGCCGACCTGCTCGCCGCTGGGACCGAGAAGGGGAAGAACCTCCCCGGTGAGCCCTGGATGATCGGTCTCGGGGCCTTCACGCTGCTGGTCCTGCTGCTGCTCGTGACCCTCACGTTCGGCAAGGACCGCTGAGCGGTCATGCCGGGGAGCGGGTGACGACCAGCAAGGGCCGCCCGGGCACCACGACGCGGGTCCGAGCCCTGGTGTTCGGTCCTGACGCGCCGGAGGGGCGCTCCCGTGAGGAGACCCTTGCGACCGAGGAGCCGATGGAGGTCCGGCTGGGGGACCAGCGGCTGACCGTGACGATGCGTACGCCGGGAGCCGACTTCGAGCTGGCGGTCGGGCTCCTTCACGGGGAGGGCCTCGTCGGCGGACTGGGCGACGTGGCCGGGGTTCGGTACTGCGTGGACGCCGCAATCGGGGAAGAGCAGCGCTACAACGTCGTCACGGTCGATCTCGAGCCGACGGCCAGCGTGTCACCGGCGGCGCGGGCCGCCGCGCAGCGCACCTTCCTGACGTCCAGCGCCTGCGGCGTGTGCGGGGTGCAGAGCCTGGACGCCCTGCACCGGCGGGGCACCGAGCCCGTCCTCGACGACCTGACCGTCACCACCACGGTCCTGGGCGGACTGCCGGACCAGCTGAAGGAGAGGCAGCGCGTCTTCTCCCGGACGGGAGGCCTCCACGCAGCGGGTCTGTTCGGGTCGGACGGGACCGCGCTGGTGGTCCGCGAGGACGTCGGTCGCCACAACGCGGTGGACAAGGTGGTCGGCTGGGCGCTGCTGCGCGACGCGCTGCCGTTGCGCGGCACGGTCCTGTTCGTCAGCGGTCGTACGTCGTACGAGATCGTCCAGAAGGCGGCCACGGCCGGGATCCCGGTCGTCGCGTCCGTGTCGGCGCCATCGAGCCTCGCGGTGGGCGTCGCCGAGGAGTTCGGGGTGACGTTGGCCGGCTTCGTGCGCGACGGCCGACTGACCGTCTACACCGGGGCCGAGCGCGTCGTCCCGGGCTGACGGCCCGCCGAAGCGGCGCCAGGTCCGGGTGGAGGGGCCGACCGGCCGTTAGGGTCGACATCGTGGGTGAGCCGATCAGCGCAGGCGGGCGGCGCCGCCTCGGGGTCATGGGCGGCACCTTCGACCCGGTCCATCACGGCCACCTCGTCGCGGCGAGCGAGGTGCAGAGCATGTTCGCCCTCGACGAGGTCGTCTTCGTCCCGACGGGCGAGCCGTGGCAGCGCGCCGGCGAGCCAAAGCAGCAGGTGTCACCTCGCGAGCACCGCTACCTGATGACGGTGATCGCGACAGCCTCCAACCCCCGTTTCACGGTGAGCCGGGTCGACATCGACCGGCCCGGCCCGACGTTCACGATCGACACGCTGCGCGACCTGAGACAGCAGCTCGGCGGCGACGTCGAGCTCTTCTTCATCACCGGCGCGGATGCGCTGGCCCAGATCCTGTCGTGGAAGGCCGCCGCGGAGCTCTTCGAGCTGGCGCACTTCGTCGGCGTGACCCGTCCCGGCCACACGCTCTCCGGCGAGGGGCTGCCGCAGGCGCGCGTCAGCCTGCTCGAGGTTCCAGCGATGACGATCTCCTCGACGGACTGCCGGGCCCGGGTGCGCAAGGGCGAACCGGTCTGGTACCTCGTGCCGGACGGGGTGGTCCAGTACATCGGCAAGCACCGGCTCTACCTGGCGCACGAATGAGCGGCAAGCACCGCCGCCCGGAGCCGGACGCGCTGCCGGACGTCAACGTCGCGGAGCGGCTGCGCGCCGGCACCGTGGTGGAGGTTCCCAGCACGGTGGTCTCGGGGCCGACCGTCGTGGCACGTCGCAGCCGCACCGCCGAGCGCAAGCAGCGGCGTCGCTCGTCCCGCCGTCGGGTGTCGCTCATCGCCGGCGCGGTGGTCCTGGTGCTGCTCGTCGTCGTCGGTGGCTGGTGGCTGACCGGCCACCGAGGCACCGGCTCGCCGTCGGTGAAGGGGACGGTCAACAACCAGCGCACCCTGCTCGTGCAGCTCGCGGCTCCCGACGGGACCGCCGCGGCGAGCGCCCTGCTGGGCGTGCGCATCGACCGGACCCAGGCCGTCGGCATCCTCATCCCGTCGCGACTCATCGTCGACTCGGCCGGGTCGGGGGCCGGGCCGTTCGGCGAGACGCTCGCGCTGCCGGACCGGGCCGCGCCGGCGAAGGCTCTCACCGACCTCCTCGGGGTGACCATTCAGGGCAGCTGGGTGCTCACGCCGGCCGGGATGGCCGGGATGGTCGACGCGGTCGGGGGCATCCAGGCGGCGGTGGACGTGGACATCACCACCAAGAACGCCAAGGGTGTCGAGACGGTCGTGGTCCGACCGGGGTCGCAGCGGCTGGCGGGGGCGGCCGCCGCGGCGTACGCCGGCTTCGCTGCCCCCGGTGAGCCCGAGCAGGCCCGGCTGGCCCGCTACAACGACGTGCTGCGCGGCGTCATGCAGGGACTGCCGGACAAGGCCGATGACGTCACGGCGCTGCTCGCCCGGCTCGGGAAGGGCTCTCAGTCGACTCTGGCGAGGCCGGCGCTGGTCGACCTGCTGCAGCGTGCCCACCGCGCCGCCACCGCGGGCAAGCTCGTGCCCGACGTCCTCCCGGTCAACTCCATCGACTCCGGCGGTGCCGAGGAGGCGTACGGGCTGAACGGTGTGCAGGCGGCGGCTCTGATGAAGACCGACTTCGGCCCGTCGTTGATTCAGGGCGGCCCCGGCGCCGCGACCCGCGTCTACGTGCAGAACGGGGTCGGGACCCCGGGCCTGGTCGACAAGGCCCGCACGAGACTGGTCGCGCAGGGGTTCCGGTTCGTCAACGGAGGCAACGCACCGCAGTTCGGCGTGAAGAAGACGATCATCTACATCGCTGACTCGACCGAGACCAGTCAGAGGCGGGGCGTGAAGGTGGCCGCCGCCCTCGGGGTTCCGGCAGCCAGCGTCACCGGAACCCAGCAGGGTCAGACGGTTGCCGATGTGATCGTCATCCTCGGGAGCGATTTCCGGGGCTGAGCGTGCGGCGTGAGACCCTGGAGCGTCCACGACCCAGCGCTTTCCGAGGAGCAACCCGCAGGTGCCCATCTCTAGCCGCGCCCAGCAGCTCGCCGTCGCGGCGGCCGAGGCAGCGTCGGACAAGCTCGCCGAGGACATCGTCGCTTTCGACGTGAGCGAGAAGCTGGTGATCACGGATGCCTTCGTCATCTGCTCCGCGCCGAACGACCGTCAGGTCAAGTCCATCGTCGACGGCGTCGAGGAACGGCTCCGCGGTCTGGGTGCCAAGCCGGTACGCCGCGAGGGTGAGCGCGAGGGCCGTTGGGTGCTGCTCGACTACATCGACATCATCGTGCACGTGCAGCACTCCGAGGAACGCGTCTACTACTCCCTCGAGCGGCTGTGGAAGGACTGTCCCGTCGTCGACCTGCCTGCGGAGGTGCACCGGGGCCGCACCCGGCTGGAGGAGCGCGGGGCGTCCGGAGCGGCTTCCTGACCGCTCGCGCCGGCCGGCGCCGGGTGGTGATCTGGCGACACGGTCAGACCGCGTGGAACGTCGAGGGCCGGTTCCAGGGGCAGACCGACGTCGACCTCGACGACGTCGGGCGCAGCCAGGCCGCCAGGTCTGCGGCGCTGCTCGCCGCGTTGCGACCGACCTCCGTCGTCTCGTCTGACCTGCGCCGGGCCGAGGCGACCGCTCGCGTGCTGGCCGGGATCACCGGCTTGCCCGTGGCTCTCGATCCGCGGCTGCGCGAGACCCATGGCGGGGTATGGCAGGGGCTGACCGGTGCCGAGATGCGGGAGCGCTACGCCGAGGAGTTCGAGGCGTGGGTGCACGGCGCGGACATCCCGGCGGAGGGCGCGGAGGGTCGGGTCGAGGTCGGTCGCCGGGTCGTCGCCGCGATCGACGACGCGCTGACGGAGCTGGCTCCGGACAGCACGCTGGTCGTCGTGACCCACGGCGGTGCTGCGCGCAGTGCGATCGGGACCCTCCTGGGTCTGCCGCACCGGCTGTGGACCACGCTCGGCGCACTGTCGAACTGCTCGTGGTCCGTGCTGGAGGAGGGCGACACCGGCTGGCGGCTGATCGAGCACAATGCGGGCAGCCTGCCGCAGCCCGTCCTCGGCGACGAGCGTTGACGCGTTTCGCGTGCCTCACCGGTGGCCGGTAGACTGTCGCGGCCCGCAAGGGTGCGCACCCCGGTGCGCTGAGGGGCTGTGGCGCAGCTGGTAGCGCACCACACTGGCAGTGTGGGGGTCAGGGGTTCGAGTCCCCTCAGCTCCACCCATCGTGATCTGGGCGCCAACTCTTCGGAGGCGGCGCCCAGTGATCGTTTGGAAGCCAGCTGGGGCCCGTGCCTTAGCCGATGAGCGCCTCTCCCAACAGCCAGAGACCGAAGGCGAAGAACAGGACCGAAGCGCCGATCTTGATGGCCTTCTCCGGAAGATGCCTTCCCAGCATGGCCCCGACCGCGATTGCGAGCGCGTCAGCAGCGACCATCCCGACGGTGGAGCCAATCCAGGTTCCGAACCAGCCGTTGTTGGTGGCGAGAGTGACGGTGGCGAGCATCGTCTTGTCGCCCAACTCGGCGAGGAAGAAGGCGACAGCGACGGCAAGGAAGGCTGATCGGTTCATCCTCGCTGCCTTCTCCTTCTCCGCCTCCGTCAATGTGTCGCCGCGCAGCGTCCACACGCCAAATGCGATGAACGCGAGACCCGCGAGGGCGTTGATGAGGGTGGTCGGCAACCGCACCCCAACGAGGACACCGATAGCGACCGAAGCCAGGTGTACCACTGCGGTTGCGGCACTGATCCCCGCCAGGACGGTCCAAAGCTTGTACCGGGTAGCGAAGGTCATCGCCATCAACTGCGACTTGTCGCCGAGTTCGGCAACGAAGATGACAGCAAAACTCAGCACGAGGGCGTCCACGACGGTGGAGTCCTTCCGGCTCAGCGGGCCGGCGAGTGGCGTCGGGCGACGCTTCGACCGACCCGTACGGGTCTGGTCGAAGGTCTCGCCCACCTGCCGACTGCACGCAGGTCCAGGAACCGGGCGCTCGCGCGCCAGTGTGTCGATTCGCTGGTTGGGGGCTACTCCCCTTCGCAGATGTGAGCCTACCTGATGCCGCGGACGTAGCCGGGCCTGCCGACTAGCATGCAACGCATGACGGCGCCGGCGCTCGCAGCGACGTCGGCGCCACGGCGACCGGTTGACCTCGCCCTGACCGCCGGCCTCACCCGCTGGCTGCGCGGAGCAGCAGTCGGGCTCAGCGCCACTGCGCTGGCGCTGGGCGGGCACGCCCTCGGCGGCGGCGGGATGCCCCCGGCAGCACCCCTTGTTGCGTGTGCCCTGGTGACGGTTCTGGGGTCCGTGGCACTCAGCGGTCGTCGCTTGACCCTGCCGCCGCTGGTGGGGGTTCTCCTCGGCGTACAAGCCGCCTTCCATGTGGCCTTCGGAGGCGTGACTGCCCCCGCCACCCAGGGGCACCCCGGCGCCCATCACGCCGTGACGGCTGCGCACGGCGCCGGCTGGGGGATGAGCGCTGCGCACGTCGCCGCGGCGCTGCTGACCGGACTGCTGCTGCGGCACGGCGAGGATCTCTGCTGGCGACTGGTCGCACTGCTGAGCCGGCCGCTCCGAGCGGTCCGGGTACTGACGCACTCGGCACCGGCAGACCTCGTTCCCCACCGGCTAGTCGGTCCGGTGCTCGCACTGGCGCGGGGATGGATGCTCGTCGACGTCGCGCCTCGGCGCGGGCCACCCGCCCTCTCGGCCAACTGACCTCGTTCCCTCCCGCTCGGGTCGCGTCGTTGTGCAGGTGAGTCGCGACCACGTGTAACGCGCGCCACAACGGTGCGTCCTGGGACGCCGACTTCCGCGAAAGGCCACTCTGTGCCGCACACGTTCCTGCCGCCACGACCCGCATGCTCCCGGCGGGCCGCTCTCGCAGTTGCTGCCACCGGAGCGATGCTCATGGTCTCCGCTGCCGCCTTGCTGGTGGGGGCGTCGCCGGTGTCGGCGCACGCCAGCCTGCTGCGGGCAGTGCCCGGCGACGGGTCGACGGTCACGACCGCTCCCCGGCGGGTGCAGCTCGTGTTCGATGAGAGTCTGCGTACGCAGGCCGACATCGTGGTGACCGGTCCGACCGGCAACCGGGTCGAGCAAGGCGCGGTGCAGGTGCTCAGCAGCGTCGCCACGGTCGGGGTCGACGTGCGTGCTGCCGGTCGGTACACGGTCGCCTTCCGGGTGGTGTCCACGGACGGGCACCCGATCGCCGCGAAGACCACATTCCGGTTCGCGCCGGCTGGCACCGCGCAACCCGCCGGCAGCACCTCGTCGACGGGCGCGTCGCGGCCGGGACCCGCCGGCCTCAGCCGGACGGGGGTCATCGGCATCGTCGCCGGCGTGGCCCTGGTCGGTGGGCTGGCGCTGCTCACCGTTCGCCGGCTGCCCGGCGGCGCGGTGGACCCGCGCGGCAAGGGCAGCCCGTGACCGGCACCCGGGGTCCGACAACGGCACGACGGAACGGGAACGGCTCCGCCGTGTCAGGGCCCGAGCTGTGGCGCTGGGCAGCCGGGGCGGCCCTGGTCACCGTGTCGGTGCTGGTGGTGGTGCTGCTCGCCGGCGGCGGCGCGCCACAGCCGGTGCCGGCCGGGCTGCCGGACGCCGGGGCGCTCACCGGCTGGGGCCTGCCGGTCGTGCGGCTGTTCGCCGACCTGGCCGGCCTCGCGACGGTCGGCCTGCTGTTGGCGGCCGGGCTGTTGTTGTCCTCGCCCGAGGCGACTCTGGGTGACGCAGCTGCTCGCGCAGCTGCGCTCGCTGGGCGAGTGGCGGCCGGATGGCTGCTCGCGGTGCTGGTGGAAATCGTGCTGACGGTGTCAGACATCTTCGGTGTGCCTCCCGGCCAGGCGGCCGACGCGACGGTGCTGCGCAGCTTCCTCGGGCAGACCTCGCAGGGCCGTGCGCTGCTCGTGCAGCTGGCGCTGGTGATCGTGGTCGGCGGACTGGCCCGGGCTGCGGTGTCGCCACGTGGTGCCGTGCTGGCTCTGGTGGTGGCATTGGGCGCACTGGCCCCGCCCGCGTTGACCGGGCACTCCGCCTCGGCCGGGAGCGACGAGCTGGCGGTGGCAAGCCTGCTGGTGCACCTGCTGGCCGCCGCGCTGTGGGTCGGCGGGCTGGCTGCTCTCGCGTGGGTCGCGGTGGGGGAGGCCTCCAGATCGATGGCCGGGCAGGGCGGGCTGCGGCTGGCTGTGCCGCGGTTCTCCACGCTGGCCGGCTGGTGCTTCGCAGCGATCGCGATCTCCGGGGTGGTGAACGCCGCCGTCCGACTCGGCGGATTCGGCCCGCTCCTGTCCTCGGCGTACGGCGTCCTCGTGCTCGGGAAGGTGACGGCAATCGCCGTGCTGGGCGGGTTCGGCTGGTGGCACCGGCGGCGAAGCGTCACGGCGCTCGCTTCGGCCGGGGGACCGGGATCAGCGCCAGGCCCGGTGAGGGCGTTCCTGTCGGTGGCCGCGGCTGAGCTCGTGGTGATGGCCGCCACGGTCGCGCTCGCGGTCGGGCTGTCCCGGACGCCGACCCCCGTGAGACGCGAGACGCCCCCGTCACCCGCCGCGCAACTGCTCGGTTTCCCGTTGCCCGGGCCGCCTACCGCCGCGCGACTCCTGTTCGGGTGGGTGCCCGACGGGTTCGCGCTCACCTTCCTCGCGCTGGCTGCCGGGATCTACGCGGCTGGTGTGCTGGCCCTGCGACGTCGTGGCGACAGGTGGCCAGCCGGGCGCAGCATCGCGTGGGCGGTCGGCCTGCTGGTGTTTGCGTGGGCGACCGTCGGCGGTCTCGGCCTGTATTCGCACGTGCTGTTCTCGGCGCACATGGTCGCCCACATGCTGCTCTCGATGGTCGCTCCCATCGGGCTGGTCCTCGGCGCGCCGATCACCCTCGCGCTGCGGGCGTTGCCCGGCCCTC
>JAVEDB010000223.1 GCA_030841185.1 Actinomycetota bacterium | reverse complement strand
CCTGCTCGATCCACGTGTTGTACAGGTGGTTGGCCCAGGGCGTCACGATTGACGTCGGCAGTCGCCGGCGCCACGGCATTACGCCCGGGTTGGTCGTCGTGGTCGAGAACGTCACCGGGATCCAGTAGACCCCGCTCGGCGTACGCCCGTCGCCCTCACGCTTCGCGCCGATCGGCGCGAACCCCTTCGGCCCGATGGTCGAGCGGAACCACGCGTAGCTCCCGTCGGTGCGAATCACGACGTGCCACTGGCCGTTGACCTTGCTCCACGCCTGAGTCGCCGTGCAGTAGACCGAACCGCACCACTTGTTCGTCCGCGCCGTCCGGATGACCTGCGTCGTCGCCGCCGGCACCTTGGACGCGAACGCCGGAGCCGTGTACGTCGCGGCCTGGGCCGGGGTGGCCGCCGGGAGCAGGGTTGCGGTGAGCAGGATCCCCAGGCCCAGCACAGCCGTACGCCGAGCAGGGGCACAGGTCATCCACGTCTTGCGCATGCCTGAGTATCGACACAGGACCCAGTCGACTCAAGCCAGCCCTGTCCGCCCCGCAGACTGAAACGTATGGCAGGCGTTTCTTGCGATTTCGGGTGCCAAAGGTTTCAGTTTGCGAGGGGTTGGTTGGTTAGCCAGCAGGGCGGGGGGGCCACGCGGCGGCGCCGAGCTCGCGGGACAGCGCCCGGGCCGTCTCGCGGACCACGTCACGCGCCTCGTGGTGCGCTAGGTCGCCGCCCGACTGGATCACTACGCCGATCGCGCCGACGGCCTCGCCCGACGAGTCGAACACCGGGCTCGCCAGCGCGCTCTCGCCGAGCACCGCCTCGTCCTGCTCGACGGCGATCCCGCTGACGCGCACGTCGTCCAGCTGCTCGCGCAGCTCCTCGGCCACCGTCAACGTCTCACCCGTCATGCTGCGCAACCCGCCCGACGTGAGCACCCGCTTCTCGTCCTCTGGGAGGAACGCGAGCATCGCCTTGCCCAGCGCGCTCGCATGGACCGGGATCACGATGCCGACCTCGGGCATCTGCCGGCTCCCGTCGGGACGCGGTTCGTGGTGGATGATCACCACATCGTCGATGAGCAGCACGCCGGTTCGCACCGCCAGCCCGGTACGCCGAGCCAGGTCCTCGGCCCAGGGAATCGTCTTGGACCGCAGCTCCAACGTGTCGAGGTAGACGTTGCCGAGTCGGAGCACCGCGGGCCCGAGCTGGTAGCGGCTCGAGCCGCGCTCCTGCACGACCATGCCGTGCTCGACGAGGGTCCGGACGATGCCGTGCGTGGTGGACGGGGCGAGCTCGAGCCGGGTGGACAACTCGGACAGGCTCATCCGGCGGGCGCCCTGCAGCGCCGTCAGCACCCGGATCGCCCGGTCCACCGACTGGATCACGCCCGCCCCCTCTTTCCCACGAACCTCAGTGTGACCAATTTCACGAAAGCCCTTGCGTACTAGTGAACCACGGGCGTAACGTCCGCGTCACATTCGACAATATCGAATGTCATTCGCGCAGAACAGTAACGGAAGGGGCACGGCATGCTTGACGAGACCACCCTGTTCCAACGGCTGGGTGCTGAGGCCATCGGGACAGCGTTTCTGGTGTTCATCGGTGTCGGGTCCGTTCCCGCCACTCTGATCGTCAACGGCAAGGCGCCGTTCACGATGGCCGACCTGGGGATGATTTCCCTGGCCTTCGGCACCATCGTCGTCGCCACCGTCTACGCCCTCGGGCACATCGGCGGCAACCACATCAATCCCGCTGTGACCCTCGGCCTTGCCGCGTCCGGCAAGTTCCCCTGGTCGCAGGTTCCGGCCTACATCGGCGCCCAGGTCGTCGGCGCGATCGTCGGCGCCACCGCCATCATCGGCGTACTAGGGATGAAGGCCAGCGACGTCGGGCTCGGCGTCGCGTCCTACGGCGACATCAGCGCGGCGCAGGCGTTCACCGCCGAGTTCGTCGGCACCTTCATCCTGGTGTTCACTATCTTCGGCGTCATCCACCGCAAGGCCGCTGCCGGTTTCGCCGGCGTCGCCATCGGTCTCGTCGTCTTCGCCGCGATCATCCCCGTCGCACCGGCGACCGGCGCATCGATCAACCCGGCCCGCACCATCGGCCCGATGCTCGTGCAGCAGATCGCCGGTGGCTCGGTGAAGTGGGTGCAGCTCCCCGTGTACCTGCTCGCTGAATGCCTTGCCGGCATCGCAGCCGCACTTTTGTACGGCGTGCTCACGCGTACCCCCGCCGACCGGCAGGTCGCTGGCCCCGGCGTCGACCTCGGTGACCCCGCCCTCGAGGCGGAAGTTGCTGTGGCCGAGCCGGCGATCGTGCGCCAAGGCTCCAACAGCAACGCCTGACCCGCTGCCTTCCTGACACCTGACTCCTCACCTCTGCTCTCGCATACTCGGACCCGGAAAGGGATTCCATGAAAAAGTTGATCAACGACCCAGCCGATGTCGTGGTCGAGGCGCTGCTCGGTATCGAGGCCGCCCACCCCGACCTCCAGGTCGACCACCACAACAAGATCATCTACCGCGCTGACGGCCCGAAGAAGGACAAGGTCGGGATCATCTCCGGCGGCGGCTCGGGCCACGAGCCGCTGCACGGCGGGTTCGTCGGCCTCGGCATGCTCGACGCCGCGTGTGCCGGCGAGGTGTTCACCTCACCGGTGCCCGACCAGATGCTCGCCGCCACCAAGCTGGTGGACGGAGGCGCCGGCGTCCTGCACGTCGTGAAGAACTACACCGGCGACGTCATGAACTTCGAGATGGCCGCCGAGCTCGCCGCGGCGGAGACCGGCGCCCGCGTCGTCTCGGTCGTCACCGACGACGACGTCGCCGTACAGGACAGCACGTGGACTGCCGGTCGCCGCGGCGTCGGCGTCACCGTGCTGCTCGAGAAGATCGCGGGTGCGGCCGCCGAGCAGGGCCGCACCCTCGACCAGGTGGCCGAGGTCGCCCGTACGGTCAACGCCAACGGCCGCAGCATGGGCGTGGCCCTCACGTCGTGCACGGTCCCGTCGGCCGGCAAGCCGACGTTCGACCTCGGCGAGAACGAGATGGAGCTCGGCGTCGGCATCCATGGCGAGCCCGGTCGCAAGCGCCTGCCGCTCGCGCCGGCGAAGGAGATCGCCTCGCTGCTGGTCGAGCCGATCCTGGCCGACCTGCCGTTCAACAAGGGCGACTCCGTCCTCGCGTTCGTCAACGGCCTCGGCGGCACGCCGCTGATCGAGCTCTACGTCCTCTACAACGAGGTGAACAAGATCCTCGGTGCGCACGGCATTGACATCGCGCGCTCGCTCGTCGGGTCTTACATCACCTCGCTGGACATGGCCGGCTCGTCCGTCACTCTGCTGAAGGTCGATGACGAGCTGCTCTCGCTCTGGGACGCTCCTGTCAAGACTCCGGCGCTGCGATGGGGCATCTGACACATGGCTGACAACGTGACCACGGCGGTCCTCGAGGAATGGGTGCGCACCTTCGCCACCCAGGTCGCGGAGAACCGGGACCACCTGACCGAGCTCGACGCGGCGATCGGCGATGCCGACCACGGGTCGAACATGGACAGAGGCATGAAGGCCGCCGTGGCCGCGTTGGACGAGACCCCACCGGCAACCGCCGGTGCGCTCTTCACCAAGGTCGGGATGACGCTTGTCTCGACCGTCGGCGGCGCGAGCGGGCCGCTGTTCGGGACGTTCTTCCTGCGGATGGGCACGTCGTTCGGTGACTCCGACGCGGTGACACCGCAGGACTTCGCGACCGCCTTGCGGGCCGGCCTCGGCGGGGTCGTCGCGCGCGGCAAGGCCGAACCAGGCGACAAGACGATGTACGACGCACTCGCGCCGGCCGTCGACGCGCTCGATGCCGCTCTCGCCGAGCAGTCGCCCCTCGGTGCCGGGCTGAAGGCCGCCCGCGACGCGGCCGCCGCCGGGCGCGACGCGACCACTCCGATGCTCGCGCGCAAGGGCCGGGCCAGCTACCTCGGGGAGCGCAGCGTGGGTCACCAGGACCCCGGCGCCACCACGGTGGCCCTGCTGCTCGAGGCGGCCACCGAGTCGTCGTTCTGACCGGCTCTTCTGACACGACGCTTCTGAAACCGAGGGGAGGGCGACCGCAGATGACCGACGAACCGCAGGGCGTGGGACTCGTCGTCGTCTCCCACAGCCGGGCGCTGGCCCGGGCCGCGGTGGCGCTTGCCGGGGAGATGCTGCACGGCCGGCCGATCCGCATCGAGATCGCCGCCGGGCTCGACGACACCACGTTCGGCACCGACGCGGTGAGTATCAAGGAGGCCATCGAGCGTGTCGACGGCCCAGCCGGCGTCGTCGTACTTATGGATCTCGGCAGTGCCGTGCTCAGCGCCGAGCTCGCGCTCGACCTGATCGCCGACCCGTCGGTGCGTGACCGCGTCACGTTGTCCCCGGCGCCGATCGTCGAAGGCCTCATCGTTGCCGCCGTCGCAGCGGCTGGTGGCGCCAGCCGCGCTGAGGTCGCGGCCGAGGCGCGCGGCGCGCTGATGGGCAAGGCCGCGCACCTGTCGGCGCCGGACGAAACCACCGCGGTCGCCGAACCTGGTCAGGTGGCCGCCGACGAGATCGTCGGGGTCTTCACCGTCGACAACCCGCACGGGCTGCACGCGCGACCCGCTGCCCGCCTCGTCAGCGAGGTGCGCGGTCTGGACGCCTCGGTCCAGCTGCGCAACGTGACCACCGGCGCCGGCCCGGTTCCGGCGGGCAGCCTGAGCCGGGTCGCGACCCTGGCCGCGCTGCGGGGGCACGAGGTCGAGGTACGCGCATCCGGGCCGCAGGCCCAGGAAGCCGTCGAACACCTGCTGACCCTGGCGAGGCGCCGCTTCGACGAGCCCGAGGACGCGACCATGAAAGCCGAGCCGGCACCGGCTGCGGCAGCGACCGGCCCGCTGCCGGCGTCGCCGGGGATCGCGATCGGGCCGGTACGCCGGCTGACCACCGTGCCCGTCGACCTCGAGCAAACCGTCGTGGGGGAGCCGTCCGCGGAGTGGCGGCGCATCGTGGAGTCCGTCGCCGCCGTGCGGCGGGAGATCGAGCACGTGCGGGTGCTCACCACCCGCGAGGTCGGCGCCGAGGAGGCGAGCATCTTCGATGCCCACCTGTCGCTGCTCGCCGACGCCGAGATGCTCGCCGACGTCAAGACCCGGATCGGCACCGGTGTCGGAGCGGTCGCGGCCTGGGCTGGCTGCCTGGCTGACGTCGAAGCCCAGTGGGCCGGCCTGCCCGATCCCTACCTGCGGGAACGGGCCGAGGACGTGCACGCGGTCAGTGACCAGGTGCTGCGCGCGCTGACGGGAGAGCCCGCGCGGCAGACGGTCGCGGAAGGCATCCTCGTCGCGCGTGACCTCACACCTGCCGAGGCCGCCGGGCTCGACGCGTCGCTTGTGACCGGCGTTGTCCTGGCGCAGGGCAGCCCCACCTCGCACGCGGCGATCCTCGCGCGGGCCCGCGACATCCCCCTGGTCGTGGCCGCCGGCCGCGACGTGCTGGCCGTCCCCGAAGGGACGACGGTCATCCTCGACGGCGGCTCCGGCGAGCTGCGGATCGATCCCTCGCCGGAGCTGCTTGCAGAGTTCCGCCGCCGGGCCGCCGACCTCGCGGAGCGGCGGGCGCAGCACCTCGCGCTCGCGGAGCAACCCGCGATCTCCGTCGACGGCACCCGGTTCGCTGTCGCGGCGAACGTCGGCTCGGTCGCCGACGCGCGGTCCTCGCTGGCCGCCGGCGCCGACGGCGCGGGCCTGGTGCGCACCGAGTTCCTGTTCCTCGGCCGGAGCACGGCGCCGGACATCGCCGAGCAGGAGGCCGAGTACCTTGCCATCGCCGAGGTCATGGGCGGGCGCCGGATCACGCTGCGCACCCTCGACGTCGGCGGCGACAAGCCGCTCGCCTACCTGCCGATGCCGTTCGAGGCCAACCCGTACCTCGGTCGCCGCGGCATCAGGCTGAGTCTCGACCACGGCGACCTGCTGCGCGACCAGCTGGTGGCGGTGTGCGCGATCGCTCGGCGCTACCCGACCAGCGTGATGTTCCCGATGGTCGCGACGCTCGGTGAGCTGCTCGACGCCCGCCAGGTGCTGGCTGACGCGGCCGGCCCTGATGGCCTGCCCGCCGGGCTGAAGGTCGGGATGATGGTCGAGGTCCCGGCTGCGGCCCTGAAGATCGAGAGCTTCCTCCCGCACGTCGACTTCGTCAGCATCGGCACCAACGACCTCACCCAGTACGCGCTGGCCGCCGAACGCGGCAACGGCGCGGTCGCCGCGTTGTCGGACGCTCTCGACCCGGGCGTGCTCCACCTCATCGATCGCGTCTGCCGGGCCGCGCACGGCCGGGTGGACGTCGCAGTGTGCGGCGAGGCCGCCTCCGACGAGCTGGCCATCCCGGTGCTCGCGGGCCTCGGCGTACGCGAGCTCAGTGTTTCCCCGTACGCCGTGCCGCGGGTGAAGGCCGCCATCCGCGAGCTCGACGTCACGCGGTGCGCCGCGCTCGCGGCGGAAGCGCTCACGCTGGCCGGGCCGGACGACGTCCGCAAGCTGGTGCTCGCGATGCTGTCGGAGACCACCGGCGGATAGCTATCGTTCGGCGCATGTCCCGAGCCCAGTTGGCTGCCGCTGCGCTCGCGGGTCTGCTCCTTCTCGCCGCGGGATGCTCCGACGGGTCCTCGTCCGGTGCGCCGGCAGGGACGGGCACGGCCTCGGACACCTCATCCGCCTCACCGTCCAGCTCGGCCTCGGCGTCTCCGTCGGCGGCGCTGTCCACGACGGCTTCGGCCACGTCGAAGGTGATCCTCAAGGACGGCCGCTACCCGACGTACATCCTCAAGGTCCGTCCCGGGACGCGGCAGGTGACGCTCGACCTCGTGCAGTTCTTCACCGGTGCCGCGGCCAGCAAGGCAGCCAAGCAGGACCACGC
>JAVEDB010000220.1 GCA_030841185.1 Actinomycetota bacterium | reverse complement strand
TCGACATCGGTCAGCGCCCGGAGGAGGGCCATGTGGTGCTCGCCGACCCCGAAGGCAACGAGTTCTGCGTCATCGAGCCGGGCAACAGCTTCCTCGCCGACTGCGGATTCATCGGCGCCCTTGCCTGCGACGGCTCGCAGGCGGTCGGGTACTTCTGGAGCGAGGCGCTGGGGTGGCCGTTGGTCTGGGACCAGGGCCAGGAGACCGCGATCCGCTCGCCGCACGGTGGTCCGAAGATCAGCTGGGGCGGTCCGCCACTGACGCCGAAGACCGCCAAGAACCGGCTGCACTTCGACCTGGCCCCGCCCGCCGGCAGTGATCAGCAAGCAGAGGTCGACCGGCTCATCTCCCTCGGGTCGACTCGGGTCGACATCGGCCAGGGCGCGGTTGACTGGGTGGTGATGGCCGATCCCGATGGCCATGAGTTCTGTGTGTTGACCCCCCGATAGCTGGCGCCTTGGCTGCCGTTGCCAAGCCGGCTGATCTGCTCTAGTCGACGAGCCCGGACCGGTAGGCGGTGACCACGGCTTGCACCCGGTCGCGTGACCCGAGCTTGGCCAGGATGCGCGCGACGTGCGTCTTCACCGTCGCTTCGCTCAGGACGAGGGCGGCGGCGATCTCCTGGTTGGAGCGACCCTCCGCCATGTGGACGAGGACTTCGGTCTCGCGCGGGCTGAGCGTCGCCACGGCGTGCTGGCTCACCGGGTCCCGGCGACGGCGCGCCACGTCGCGGACGAGGCGAGTGGTGACAGCCGGGGACAGGATCGACTCGCCGCGCGCGACGACGTGGATGGCCCCGACCAGCTGGTCCGCCGGCGCGTCCTTGAGCAGGTAACCGCTCGCGCCGGCCTCGAGGGCGGCATAGACGTGCTCGTCGTCGTCGAACGTGGTGAGCATCAGCACCCGGCTCCGGCAGAGCGGGTCAGCGGTGATCTCCCGGGTCGCAGCCAGGCCGTCGAGGACGGGCATCCGGATGTCCATGAGGATGACGTCCGGGCGCAGTCGCGCCGTTGCGGAGACTGCCGCACGTCCGTCGGCGGCGTCCCCGACGACGGTGATGTCCGGCTCGGCGTCGAGGATCATGGCGAAGCCGGTGCGCACCAGTTCCTGGTCGTCGGCCACCACGACCCGCACACCGGGTTTGCCGGGCGGGCCGGGTGCTGGGGCCGTCATGCGGGCCTGACCGGCAGCCGCGCCGCAACGTGGTAGCCGCCGTCCGGAATCACCGACGAGCGCAGTGTTCCGCCGTGGTCCAGGACCCGTTCGCGCAGACCGAGCAGACCCCGGCCGCCCCCGGGCGACTCGGTGCCGGACCCGGTGCCCGAACCGGTGTCCTTGACGTCGAGCGCGAGCTCGCTGTCGGTCCAGGCCAGAGCGACCCGGGCGGTGGTGGTGGCGGTGTGGCGCAGTGCGTTGGTCAATGCCTCCTGCACGACCCGGTATGCCGTGAGCTCCACCGCCGACGCCAGCGGACGTGGCGTCCCTGTCTGTGTCAGCTCCACGTCGAGCCCGGCGCGCCCGACCAACTGCAGCAGGGCTGGCAGGTCTGCCAGACCGGGCGCGTGCCCGTCGGCACTGGCGGCTTCCTCGTCGCGCAGAACGCCGAGCAGGCGGCGCATCTCGGTCAGCGCCGATCGGCCGGCGGTCTCGATGTCGGTGAGGGCCTTCGCCACCTGCGGCTGCTCGACGGCCAGCACCCGTTGAGCGGCCTGCGCCTGGATGACGATGACGCTCACGCTGTGCGTGACGACGTCGTGCATCTCGCGGGCGAGGTGTCGTCGCTCGGCGGCGACCGCCAGTCGCGAAAGCTCCTCCTGCTCCGCTTCCAGGTCGGCCAGCAGCGCACCGGCACGGTCGGCGCGGCCCCGCTGGATCCGGACCCCGCGCCCCACCCCCCAGAGAACCACGGGGACCGCGAGGTCGCTGGCCATCCCCGCCGCCGAGCCGTAGTCGGCGCTGTTCACGTCGTGCGCCACGACACCGGCCACGAGCGCGAGACCGCCCAACACGGCAGCGGGCAGCTCGCACTCGGCGGCAACGGTGAACCCGGCCAGCATCACCGCGAGATAGAGACCGAAGTTCGCCGGAGGGTCAGCCGAAAGACCCTGCAGCGCCAACACGGCCGCGAGGGCCACCGCCACTCCGAACGGCCATCGCCGGCGAACCGCCAGGACCACGATGACCAACAAGGACAGCCGGACCCACACGTTCTCCCCGGTGGGCAGCTGGGCCTGGCTCATCGCGGTCAGCGCAATCGCAAGGAGGGCGTCAATGACCCGGCTATCCGCGCTCCACCTGCGGATGCTGGCCCCCATGACGCTCACACCGGGACCGTACGGCGTCCCGGCAGTCGCCGGTATCCGTCCCGAGGACGACGTCGTGTCGTCCTGTGCAGGTACCGGCGGCACCGGAAGTCCCGTCCCGAGCCCGATGTGCAGCACCGGTCCACACCGAGAACATCGTTCCAGCGGGTCGACGAGAACCCGCACCGACCGGAAGGACCAACCGTGGACATCCCCTTCATCGTGCTGACCATCGTCGCCGCGCTCTTCCTGCCCCGGCCCCGAGCTCTGCTCGTGACGGTCGCACTGTGGGCGGTCGCCGTCGCCATGGTCGGCTGGGGCCCGGCGCACAGCGACAACGTCCGGACCGCCAGCCTCGAGTTCTGGCTGCCGTGGTCGATCGCGTTGCTCGTCGGCCTGGCCATCGCCTTCGGGGTCAGCGCACTGCGGAACCGCGGCCGCGAGCGAACCTCAGCCGCCTAGGTGCTTCGCGTACGCCTCAACCTCGTCGGTGCACGATCGGACCAGCTACACACGGCAGGATGATCCGATGACGCCGAAGATGGTCGCGACCGACCTCGACGGCACCATCGTGCCGCCCAACGGGCGCATCAGTGACCGCACGGTGCGGGCGCTGCACCGCGTCGGTGCACTCGGAGTCCCCGTCGTCTTCGTCACGGGTCGCCCGCCGCGCTGGATGGCCGACGTCGCCGAGCGCACCGGGCACACGGGTCTGGCGATCTGCGCGAACGGCGCGGTGCTCTACGACCTGCACGAGGAGCGGGTCGTGCGGCACTTCCCGCTCGCGGCGGAGGTTGGCCTGCGGATGGCTCACCTCCTCCGCGAGGCGTACCCCGACCTCGGCTTCGCTGTCGAGAACCTCGACGGGTTCGCGCACGAGCCGTCGTACCACCCCCGGTGGGATGTCGGCGAAGCGTCGCTGATCGCGCCGATCGAGGAGATCTACGGCGGTGCGCCGGTGGTCAAGCTGCTCGCCCGGCACGAGGAGCTGGGCCCCGACGAGCTCCTGAGTGCCGCCCGCGCCGTTGTCGGGGACCTCGCCGAGCTGACGCACTCGTCGACCTCGGGCCTGCTGGAGATCTCGGCGTCAGGAGTGTCGAAGGGGGCCACGCTGGCGCTGGTCGCCGCTGAGTGGGGCATCGATGCGGCGGACGTGGTGGCTTTCGGCGACATGCCCAACGACCTGCCGATGCTCGCCTGGGCGGGACACGGCTACGCGGTCGAGGGCGCGCACCCGGACGTGCTCGCAGCGGTCCCTGCCCGGGCGCCGTCCGCGGCGGACGACGGCGTCGCGCGGGTGCTGGAGGAGCTGTTCGGGCTGGGCGGCTAGAGGTACTGGCCGGTCCCGGTTCCCTGCGGCGGCCCGTCGGGCTGCTGGCCCTGCCCCGGGTCGCCCTGCATGCCGCCGAGGCCGGGCGGCAGCGCCCGCCGGCGGATCTCCTCGAACTGCGCGCGCGCCGCCATCTGCTGGGCGAACAGCGCGGTCTGGATGCCGTGGAAGAGTCCCTCGAGCCACCCCACCAGCTGGGCCTGGGCGATCCGCAGCTCGGACTCGCTGGGGATCTCGTCGTCGGTGAACGGCAGCGAGATCCGCTCGAGCTCGTCGACCAGCTCGGGCGCGAGGCCCTGCTCGAGCTCCTTGATCGACCGGGTGTGGATCTCCTTCAGCCGCACCCGGCTGGCCTCGTCCAGCGAGGAGCCGCGCACCTCCTCCAGCAGCTGCTTGATCATGCTGCCGATACGCATGACCTTCGCCGGCTGGTCGACGAGGTCGGTGATCGACCGCTCATCCCCCTCGCCGTCGTTCCCCGGCGGGCCTTCGACGGCCATCGTGGAGGGGCCGACGACCACGACTCGGTCGCTGCCGTCCTCCCGCACCACCGACTGGCCCTGTCCCTGCTCGTCCGGCTCACTCATGGAGCCATCCTTACCCACCGGATTTCCGGTGGACCCGGCGCATCCCGCCTGGCAGCCTCGACCCTCGTGACCACGCGCCGGATGACCGTCGAGGACGCCCCCGCGATCGCCGAGCTGCTGCTCGCGAGTGACGTCGCCGTGCTGGGCCGCTCCGACTACACGCTCACCGAGGTGGAGGGCGACCTGCGGCGCGCGGACCTCGAGCACACCGGCTGGTACGACGAGTCGGGCACCCTGGTCGGCTACGGCTGGGTGGGCCGCGTCGAGCAGACCAACAAGATCGAGCTGGACGTCTACGTGCATCCAGGGCACGACTGCTCGCTCGGCGACGAGGTGCTCGCGACCCTCGAAGCTCGCGGTCTCGAGCTGGCGCGCGCGGCCGGCCATGACCGCGCGCTCTTCGACACTGCCGCCTACCGCGAGGACGACCGCACCCGGGGCTGGCTGGCCGGTCGCGGCTTCGAGATGGCCACGACGTTCACCCGGATGCGCATCGACCTGTCCGGCCCGGTGAGCACACCTCAGCCCCCGGGAGGTGTCGTCGTACGCCGGTCAGCCGCCGACGAGGCAGACCTGCGTACCGCCCACGACATCCACGAGGAGGCGTTCACCGAGCACTACGGCAGCGTGCCGCGCAGCTTCCAGAAATTCCGGGAACAGTTCGAAGGACGTGGACCCGACTGGTGCTCGCTGTGGATCGGCGAGGTCGACGGCATTCCGGCCGGTCTGCTCATCGGTACGCGACAGTTCGTCGAGGACGACAACGCGGGCTACGTGCGCATCGTCGGCGTGCTTCCGGAGGCGCGCGGCCGCGGGCTCGCGAAGGCGCTGTTGCTGACCTACTTCGCGGCGGCACATGACGACGGCCGTACGGCGGTGCTGCTGCACGTCGACCAGGCCAACGTCACCAACGCGCTCGGACTCTACGAGTCGGTGGGGATGCGCTCCGTGCTGCAGATCGATGCGTGGGCCAAGCAGGTCACGACAACCGGCTGATCATCGGCAGCCGGGACCGAGCCGTCAGCCCGACGATGCCCGCCGTGACCAGCGGGAGCACCAGCACGAGCCCGGTGACGAGCAGCCAGGGCACGTCGACGAAGTGGTCCGGCAGCACCGTGCCGTCGGTGCCCGCCGCTCCTTTCGGTATCCACGACGAGCTCGTCAGGGGGAACGTCACCGCGATCCCCGGGACGAAGCCGACGGCAGCGCCGAGCACCGCGCCCACCAGCCCGATTGTCCCGGCGTACGCCGCAGCGACGAGTCGCCGAGTCCGGGGTCCAGCGCCCACGGCGCTCATGGTCGCGAAGTCTGGTCGCGCGTCCGAGAGAGCGAGGAAGGTCGCCGTCAAGGTGCCGCCGAGGACGAGCAGGGCGCCGACCGAGCCGAGCAGCAGCAGGATGATCCGGGTGGAGTCGTCCTGGAAACCCCTCTCCACGTACACGGTGGACGTCTTGCTGACGCTGGACATCGCCGCGCTCAGGTCGTCCTCGACGTGCTGGTTGATGGTGACCCGGTCGACAATGAGGGACGTCACGGCCGGGGGCAGCTGGGCGTGTCGGGTCACCTGCTCCGACACGATGGCGAGGGCAGGCATCGTCGTTCCGCGTGGGGTGAGCACCATCGCCGGTACGGTCCACCGGGCGACTGGCTTCGGGTCGGACGAGCGGTCGACGGCGTGCAGTTTGACGACGGTGGCCTGCGAGACGCCTGGGTCGGTGGGCAGCAGCATCACCACCCCTCCATCGGCGAGTGTCCGGAGCGCCTTCGCGCGCTGCCCGACAGTCATCGGTACGGCGAGGGTGTCCAGCGCGGCCGGACCCACCAGGACATAGGCGCCGAGACTGTTGGTGGTGGCCATCGCGATCCGGCTGGCGCCGGAATCAGCGGGCTGGATGTCCATGGAATCGACGGGACCTTCGGGGTCTGCGGTGACGGGCACAAATTCGTGCAGGCCGAGCACGGATCGGACGCGAGAGGCGGGCAGCCGGGCGGCGACTGCGGCCCTCATGGCCGCCCAGTCGGCCGGGCGGGCGGCCGGGTTCTGCACCACGGCCGCACGCATCGGTCCTCTCGGTGTGTACGTCGCGCGGTGCTGCGCGGTCAGGCTGGCGCCGCCGATGCCAATCGCCACGACGCCGGCCACGGTGGCCGCGACAGCGGCGACGGCCGGGGCCGTCCGGCTGCGGTGCCGGGCGGCGTCGCGAACCGCGAACCGGACCGCGAGAGGCAGCCCCCGAGCCGCCCGGCCCAGCTGGGCGACGACCAGCGGGATGAGCCCGACCATGCCCACGACCGCGAGCACGGCGGCGACGGCGATGGTCAGCTCGCCGGCCACTTGCCGGGCCCCGATCACCGCGAGACCGACACCACCGGTGAGCAGGAGGGCGCTGATCAGCGGTGAGCGCAGTCCCGTCCGGGTGCTGCCTCGGCGCCCGATGAGGACCGCGACAACGTCCTGCCGCGATGCCAGGACCGCAGGGGCCACGGCGGCCAGCACGGCGCTGACGAGGCCACACAAGGCGATCGCCGCGATGTCGCGCGCCGAGAGCTCGAAGGGGCCGAGCACATTAGTGCTGAAGCCCTGCACGACGGGGCGGGCGGCCCACGCCACGGCGACACCCCCGACAGCCCCGACGCCGGCTGCTACCGCGCCCAGCACCAGGCCACCGGCCAGCACCGCGCGCCGGACGTCGCGCCGCTCTCCACCGGTCGCCATGATGAGCGCAAGAGACCGTTGTTGCCGGCGGGTGCCGACCGCGAAGGCCGGCCCGGCGAGGAGGACGACCTCGAGCACGGCCATCGCCACTACCAGAGCGAGGATCGCGATCTGCGTCGAGCCCAACCTGCTGCCGTCCACCGCTCCGACCGTGAGCTGGGACTTCGGCGGCGGATGCTCCACAACGGCGCGGGACAGCGCGTAGAGACCCTGGGCATTCAACTGGCGCACTGCCGCCCAGTCCACGCCACCGGGTCGGCTCACGAGCCAGGCTTGATGGGCCGTGCTGTTGTGCACGCCGAGCGAACCGGGCAGGCCGAGCACGGTGTTCTGGTGCAGTGTTCCGGTCGACTCGACGATGCCGGCGACCCGACGCGTTCGGCCGTCGTCGAGAGTGATCCGGTCGCCGACGGAGAACCCTCGGTCGGCGAACCGCACGCTGATCGCGACCTCACCGAGCGTTCGCGGCATCCGGCCGGCACGGATGTCGTACAACCCGTCGGTCATGGGATCGCGAAGGTCGAGCTCGACGCCCGTCGGCCGGGACACCCCTCCCCGCGTTCGCACGGCGAGCTCGCCGCCGGTGAGCGCGATCACCCGGCTGCCGGCACCGAGGACTGTCGACACCGTGGCCGCGTCGGGGCGCGGAAGTAGGGTGCCCGCCGAGCCGGCGACGATCCAGGAAAGGTCGGCGTTCTGGTCGACGGCGAAGGTATCCCCGTCGGAGGTGACCAACGCATCCGCGGAGCCCAGCTGCCGTGGCAGCCCCTCGCGCGGCGTCACGTCCGAGGTGCGGCCCAACGTGTCGAGCGCCACGACGGCCAGCACCGGCAGGGCGATCATGGCGAGGACGAGGATGCTGCGACCCCGGGTCCGGAGCGCGTCGCGCCGGGCGATGCGAAGCATCGGCCGCCACCCCCGGAAGAACCGCGTCATCGTGTCGTGCTCGCTCCGAGCAGCGAGTCGACCGCGGCAGGCGGACCCGTCTCGTCGATGACCAGCCCGTCACGCAGGAAGATGACCCGGTCGGCCCAGGCGGCGTGCCGCGCCTCGTGCGTCACCAGCACGCCCGCAGATCCCGCGTCGCACCGGGCCCGTAGCAGCCGGAGCACCTGCTCGCCGGTGTCGGTGTCCAGGGCTCCGGTGGGCTCGTCGGCCAGGATGAGGCGCCGGTCGCCGACCACCGCGCGGGCGATCGCGACCCGCTGCTGCTGGCCGCCGGACATGTCGTCCGGGAATCGGTCGGCGAGCTCGCCGATGCCGACCTCGTCGAGTGCGTGCATCGCGAGCCGCCGCGATGCACGCGCGGAGTCCCCGTCCAACTCGCGCGGGAGCGCGACGTTCTCCGCGGCCGTGAGCGCCGGGATCAGGTTGAAGTCCTGGAAGACGTAGCCCACCGACCGTCTGCGGAGCCGAGCCAGCAGCGCCCGGCTCAAGCCGCCCAGCTCGACGCCCTCGATCGTGACCGTGCCGCCAGTCGGCGAGTCGAGACCGCCGGCGATCGTGAGCAGCGTGGACTTGCCGGACCCGGACGGGCCCATCACCGCGACCAGCTCGCCGGAGTCCACCGACAGCGACACGCCCCGGAGCGCGTGCACCTCGGACTCGCCCTGCCCGTGCACCCGGGTCAGGTCTTCGATCCGCAGGACGGTGCTCATCGGCGTACCCCCTCGTTCGTCGGTACGGAAACGGGCGCATCCGTGGCCGCGCTCTCGCGCTGCGCCACAGCGGCGCGGGTCAGTCGGGCCTCGCAGTAGTCCAGCCAGCGCACCTCCGCCTCCGCTGTGAAGATCAGCGACTCCAGGACCAACAGCCAGGCGAGGTCGCCGTCGGTGGGATCCGCGGTGTCGGCCTTGAGCCGGGTGTACTCCTGCAGGGCGCGGATCGTGGCCGTGCGCTGGCCCTGCACGACCGCGCGGACGTCGACGCCGGGCAAGGCGACCGCCATCGCCAGCTTGATGGCGAGCTCGTCCCGGGGCGGGGTCGAGCGGCTCACGGGGGTGGCGAACCACGACTCCACCTCGGCGCGGCCGTTGTCGGTGATCCGGTAGACGACGTGACCCTCGTCGTCCTGGCCGGCGGCCGCCACCAGACCGTCGCGCTCGAGGCGGGCCACCGTGGTGTAGACCTGCCCGACGTTGAGGGGCCAGGTCGCCCCGGTCCGGGACTCGAACTCGGCCCGCAGCTGGTAGCCGTACATCGGGCCCTGCTCCAGCAGCGCCAGCAGACCTTGCCGAACGGACATGTCAGGACCTCTCCTCGGGCTATACCGCGTATGTATACCGGGTATAGCCAGGGTTTGGCAAGAGGGAGGCCCGTCAGGTGGCGAGGAGGACCTTGCCGACGTGCTCGCCGTCCTCGAGGATCCGGTGCGCCTCGGCCGCCTGCGCCATCGGCAGCACCCGGTCGACCACGGGGTGGATCGCGCCGGACTCGAACAGCGGCCAGACGTGCTCGCGCACCGAGGCAACGATGGCGGCCTTCTCCTCGGGTGGCCGGCCGCGCAGGGTGGTCGAGAGGACCGCGGCCCTCTTGGCCATGAGGGCCCCGAGATCGAGCTCGGCCCGGCGGCCGCCCTGCAGCCCGATGCTGACCAGCCGTCCGTTCGGGGCGAGCGCCTCGACGTTGCGGGCGAGGTAGGACGCACCCATGTTGTCGAGCACCACATCAGCGCCCTTGCCGCCGGTGGCCGAGCGCACCGCCGCCACGAAGTCGTCCTCCCGGTAGTTGACCGCGACGTCGGCCCCCAGCTCGTGGCAGCGCCGCTGCTTGTCGGGTGATCCGACGGTCACGATCACCCGGGCCCCGACGTTGCGGGCGAGCTGGATCGCCATCGTCCCGATCCCCGACGCCCCTCCGTGCACGAGCAACGTCTCGTCCGGCCGGAGGCCGGCCAGCATGAATACGTTGGACCACACCGTGCACACGACCTCCGGCAGCGCCGCCGCCTCGACGAGGTCGACGCCCGACGGGACCGGCAACACCTGACCACTCGGCACGGCGACCTGCTCGGCGTACCCGCCGCCCGTGAGCAGCGCGCACACCTCGGCACCCACGGTCCACCCCGTCACCTCAGCGCCGACCGCGATCACCCGCCCGCTGACCTCCAGACCGAGGTACGGCGACGTGCCGGGCGGCGGGTCGTAGTGACCCTGCCGCTGCATCAGGTCTGCGCGGTTGACGGCCGACGCCGCCACCGCGATCAGGACGTCGCCTGGCCCCAGCTCGGGATCGGGGACGTCGGTCCAGACCAGCACCTCCGGGCCGCCGGCAGCCGACATCGTCACCGCCTTCACGACGCCTCCCAACCCAGTGCGAGCTCGCTGGCCTGACGGCACGCGTCCGCCACAGCCTCCGGGCCGCCGCCGCGCTGACCGACGGCGACGCCGATGAGGAAGGTCGTCAGTGGCGCCGCCGGGCGAGCCACCTGGTGCGCGGCGTCGCGGGCCACGTCCAGCAGTGGGCCGGCGGGTACCTCTATCTCCACACCGAGCGCTTTGGCGAGGGCGGTGGTCCAGTCATCGAGCACGGCGTAGCTCCTTGGTGATGCGGTCGACGTCGTCCCAGGTGTCACAGTCGGTGCCCGCTCCGCCGTCGGTGATGTCGACGACGACGAGTCCGTCGAACAGCAGCCGGGCAGGCAGCCCCCCGGGAGGCCCGATGTCCGCCAGTCTGCGGGTCAGCGCGGTACGGCGGTACGCGGCGGCGATCGGATTGCGGACGCCGGCCCGGTCGCGCAGGACCGCTGCGTCCGCGCCGGACCGGCTGCCGTCCGCGAAGGGAGCCAGCAGCGCGGCCGTCGCGTCGCCGAGGCGGGGCATGTCCCCGGCGGCGATCACCACGACCGGCGCGGCGGTCAGCGGCAGGGCGGCGGCCACGGCGGCCAGCGGACCCCCGCCGGGTGGCTGCTCGCGGCACCAGCGCACCTCCCGCTCGGTGTCCCTGACCGGACCGACCGCGACGACGACCTGCGCCTCAGGGAAGCCGTCGAGCAGGCGGGCCAGGCTGCCGCGTCCGTCCAGCGGGACGGTCAGCTTGTCGGTGCCCCCCATTCGGCGGGCGGCACCACCCGCGAGAACTACGAGGTCATAGCCCGGTTGCACGGAGGCAGCATCTCAAGGAGCGCCGCAGGCGGGCCGATCAACCTGTCACGCCCTCTCACGCCACCGGTCTGCAACCAACGAGGAAGGTCTCGATGCTCCGTCACGTCGGAGTCCGCACCAAGCTGCTGACGGTGCTTGCCATCCCGATGGTTCTGCTCGTGGCTCTCACCACGCTGCTCGTCTCCAGCCAGGTGAGTGCCGCCCGCCGGGCCGGCCAGGTCAAGGCGATCACGCAGGTCGCCGTCCAGCTCAACCGGGTCGTGCACGGGCTCCAGCAGGAGCGCAGTGTCACGCTGGGCTACCTGCAGGACCCCAGCTCCGCCAACAAGAACCGGATGGCGAGCCAGCGTGCCTACGTCGACCACGAGCTGGTGACGCTGCGCGAGATCCTCGTGGGCTCCCCGATCAACAACGTGTCGGCGGGCGTGACCAAGGCAGCCGCGCAGTCCGCCGCGGCGCATGCCGAGATCGTGGGTGCCCGACGGTCCATCGACCGGCACGTGTTCTTCGGCACCGAGGCCGACACGTTCTACACCCACGTCATCCAGACCGATCTCCGGCTGCCGGGAGTCCTCGCGGAGTCCGGGACGGCCGAGCTCGGCAGTCGCCTGCGCGCGTACCAGGCCCTCTCCTCGGTGATCGAGTACGCCGCGCACGAGCGCGACATCCTCGACCTCGCCTACCTCCGCGGCAACATCCTGCAGTCCGACTACGCCAAGGCCGCCGGCCTCGCCGCCCAGCAGCGCCAGATCCTGCAGGACTTCCAGCAGGTGGCCACGCCCGCCGTCGTCGACGCGCTGGACGCATCACTGGTCCGCGCCCAGAACCAGGCCGTCGACGAGGCCCGCAAGCATGCGGCCGACCTGCTGACCGCACGGAGCCCGGACATCGGGGGCTCGGCGATCTGGCTGGCGGCGGCGAAGTCCCGTATCGAGCCGATGACCGTCAGCGAGTCCCAGCTCGTCACGGACGTCGCCACCGCCGCCGCGGCCGCGCGCGACCGCGAGCAGAGCCGGGCACTGCTGCTCGCCGCCGCCGCTGTCGTCGGTCTGGGTACGGCGATCGTGCTCGCGGTCGCGCTGGCCCGGCGGATCTCCCGGCCCCTTCGCCGCCTGACGCTCGCAGCCGCGCAGATCGGCGAGGAGCTCCCGCACATGGTGGAGCGGATGCAGACCCCCGGTGAGGGGCCAGGCGTCGTCATCGAACCGATCCCGGTCGAGTCGCACGACGAGATCGGCCGCCTCGCCGAGGCGTTCAACACCGTGAACGAGGTCACCGTCCAGGTGGCCCGCGACCAGGCGGCGCTGCGCGCGAGCATCGCCGAGATGTTCGTGAACGTCGCTCGCCGCAACCAGGTCCTGCTCGGCCGGCAGCTCTCGCAGATCGACACGATGGAGTCGCGCGAGGAGGACCCCGACGTCCTCGAGAGCCTGTTCCGGCTCGACCACCTCGCGACCCGGATGCGCCGCAACGCGGAGAGCCTGCTGGTCCTCGCCGGCATCGACTCGACCCGCCGGCTGCGCAAGGCGGTGCCCCTGTCCGACGTGATCCGTACGGCCGTCGGCGAGATCGAGTCCTTCCAGCGCGTCGACCTCTCGATGACCGCCGACCCCGAGGTCTCCGGCCGGGTCGCCCTTCCGCTGGCGCACCTGCTCGCGGAACTGCTCGAGAACGCCACCCACTTCTCCGACCCGGAGACCCGGGTCGTCGTCTCGGCCGCGGTCAGCACCTCCGGCGTCGAGCTGAGCATCACCGACAAGGGCCTCGGCATGAGCGACGAGGAGCTCGCGAGCGCGAACCAGGACATCGCCGAGCCGCCACTGGCCGGCATCGCCGTGTCCCAGCGGCTCGGACTGTTCGTCGTCGGCCGGCTCGCGCAGCGCCTCGGCGCGAAGGTCGCGCTGCGCCGCGGCCGGGGCGCCGGCACGGTGGCCGGCCTGTCCCTCCCGGCCGCCCTCTTCGAGGGAATGGCTGTCACCGCCACCACCCCGGACGCCAGCACCGAAGCCGCAGCCGACCCCGCCACGGGTGAGGCAGCAGCCGAGGCCCAGCCCGGACCCGCCCTGTCTGCGGCAGCAATCCCCGCGGTCGGTCCGCCGCTGCAGCCGCAGCAGTCCCACATCGGCCGTAGCGTGTCGCTGCCCCAGCGCGACCGCGTCGCCGGCCCGGCGACCCGGGAGTTGCCGTCGCCCCCAGTTGAGGCTGCGCCGGTGCCCGCACCTGCGTCCCGGCCCGAGCCGGCGACCCAGGCCGTGCCCACGCCGCCGCTGCCCGTCGTGCCGATCGGGCCGGCCGACCCCGCACCGGCGTTCCTGCTGACCGCGGCGATCGACATCCTGCCGGGGCGGCCGGTCCCGACCGTGGCGCGTCAGGTCACGGCGCCGCCGCTCGCGCCACCCGCGCAGCAGGCACCGCCCGCACCCCCTGTGGAACAGGCACCGCCCGCACCGCCCGCACCGCACGCACCGCCGGCACCGCCCACGCCGCCGGCTCAACCGGCGCCGCGGCCGTCACCGTTCGCACGCCCGGCCCCGCCGACGCCGGACGCTGTCACGGCGCCCGTGCCAGACCCGGTGCCGGTCCCCGTCCCAGTCCCGGTGCCGGTCCCCGCGCCGCCCGTGGACGTGCTCGCGGACCTGCCGGGTCTCTACGAGCCGGCGCCCAGCCCGGACGCGCCGGCCCAACCGGTGCGCGCCGTCGAGGGTCTTGCTCGGCGTACCCCGAAGTCTGCTCCGGCCCCAACCCCGGACGACGCGCCGGTCGGCGCACCGCGGCCCCGCAGCGCCGACAACGTCCGCGGCATGCTCTCCGGTTTCCGCGCCGGCGTGCAGCGCGGCCGGTCAACCGACCAGACCGCAGCCGCCAACCCCCCGGGCGAGCAGCACGCACCCACCACCGACGACGCCGACGCCGACACCGAACCGAGGAACGAATCGTGACCACACTGAGCCCCGAGGCCGCCAACTTCAGCTTCCTTCTCGGCAACTTCGTGAAGAGCGTGCCCGGTGTCCAGCACACCCTCGTGGTCTCCGCGGACGGACTGCTGATGGCGATGTCCGACGAGCTCGACCGCACCCAGGGTGACCAGCTCGCGGCGATCGTCTCCGGGCTGTCCAGCCTCACCCGCGGCGCCGCCCGTCAGCTGCGCGCCGGCGAGGTCCGCCAGTCGGTGGTCGAGATGGACACGCTCTTCCTGTTCACGATGAGCATCAGCGACGGCTCTGTGCTGGCCGTCGCCGCCGACTCGGCCTGCGACGTGGGCCTGGTCGGCTACGAGATGACCCTGCTCGTCAGCCGCGCGGAGTCGACCATGACTCCGCAGCTCGTCGGCGAGATGCGCTCCCGGCTCCCGGTGGGCGGCACCCTGCGCGCGCCGGGTTGGGAGCGGTAGCCCTATGGAGTACGACGAGGAGGCCAGGCTCGTCCGGCCGTACACGCTGACCCGCGGCCGCACCCGCTCGGGTAGCGCCCACCTGCCGCTGGAAGCCCTCGTCCGCGGGGTGCCCGGCGTCACGGCCACCCCGGCCTCGCCCGAACACGGCCGGATCCTCGCGCTGGTCTCCGCCCAGATCCTGTCCGTGGTCGAGGTGTCGGCGCACTTGTCGCTGCCCCTCGGCGTCGTTCGGGTCCTCATCGGGGACCTCGCGGGCGACGGCCTCGTGATCGTCCACACCGGTTCCAACCCTGCGACACAGACGCCGCAGGCTCACCTCAAGGTCCTGGAGAGTGTTCTCGATGGCATTTCCGCGCTCTGACGTGGCTGCCCCTGAGGCAGCCGACGCACCGCCGGGGACCGTTGCTCCGGTGACCGTGAAGATCGTCGTCGCCGGTGGCTTCGCCGTCGGCAAGACGACGTTCATCGGCTCCATCTCCGACATCGAGCCCCTGTCGACCGAGGCTGCGATGACCGAGCACAGCATCGGCGTTGACGACGCGGGCGGCGTGTCGGACCGCAAGACCAGCACGACGGTGGCGATGGACTTCGGGCGCATCGCGCTGCCCGGCGACCTGTGGCTCTACCTGTTCGGGACCCCCGGTCAGGACCGGTTCCACTTCATGTGGGACGACCTGGTCAAGGGCGCGATCGGGGCCGTCGTCCTCGTCGACACCGACCGGCTCGAGGCGTGCTTCGACGCGGTCGACTACTTCGAGTCGCGGCAGATCCCGTTCGTGCTGGCCGTGAACTGCTTCGACGGCATGGCCAAGCACGCCCTCGAGGAGGTCCGGGATGCCCTCGCCGTACGCCCGGAGACCCCCGTCTTCTACACCGACGCCCGCTCCCGCGCGGCCACCAAGCAGGCTCTGATCTCCCTGGTGACCCTTGCGATGCAGCGCATGCAGGCCTGACCCCACCCCTCCAACCCGGGCTTGTGTCCGAACTACCGTGCAGGTAGTCCCGCGGGTCACTTCGGACACCGCGGGAGAGGAAGGGGGAGTTGACGTGCCTGCGCCGGCCCGGATCTCCTCGCCGCGGGCCGCCCTGCGCACCCTGCTGACCGGCCGCCCGGACGGCGCCGCTCCCTGGGTACGCGCGATCGGCGAGCCGGGCGACAGCGGTTGGTTCGGCCCCGGGTCCACGACCTGGCGGGTCCACGCCGACGCGGCCACCCTCGTCGGGGGCATCCGGGCCCTGCTGGTGCAGGCCATGCATCCGACGGTGCTCGCCGGATTCGACCAGCACTCGGCGTACCGCGAGGAACCCACCAGCCGCCTGCAGCGGACCGCAGCGTTCGTCACCGTGACCACGTTCGGCTCCTCGGAGCAGGCAGCGGCTGCGTGCGAGCGGGTACGCCGAGCGCACGCCCCCGTCCGAGGGACCACGCCCGAGGGCCGGCCCTACGACGCGTCCGACCCCGAGCTGCTCGGCTGGGTGCACCTCGCCCTCGTCGACTCCCTGGCCGAGGCGGTGCGGCGCTACGGCCGGACCGCTTTCGACCTGGACGACTACCTGGCCGAGACGGCCGTCGTCGGCGACTTTCTCGAGGCGGCGCACGTCCCCAGGAGTGCTGCCGAGCTGGCGGCGAGCTATGACCACTACCACCCGCAGCTGGCGGTGACCTCGGCGAGCTTCCCAGCGCACCGGTTCCTGCTGGACCCGCCGCTGCCCGCGCCCATGCGCCCGGCCTACCGGGTGCTCGCCGCCGCCGCGGTCGCCTCACTGCCGCCCCGCCTCGCCGACCTGATGGCGGCCCGCCCAGTCCTCCCCGCTGCCCCGGCCGCGGTATTGGGCCGCGCCGCGACCCGGATGCTCGCCGTCATGCTCGGGCGGAGCCCGGCGGCTGCGGCCGCGGCCAGCCGGCAGAGCTGACACCAAGGTCAGAGGAGCAGCAGCCGCCAGCTGCCGGCGACGACTGCCACCGCGGTCGCGAGCGCCACCGCGGCCACCGCCGCGCCGATCAGTGCCCAGTCGGCTCGCCGCATCGGCTGCAGGCGCGCCACCGTGCGGGTGCCGCCGGAGTCGAACCCGCGCGCGTCCATCGCGGTCGCGAGCCGCACACCACGCCGGATCGCTGCGACGAGCACCGCGAATACCTGCGAGATGAACAGACGCAGCGCCGCCACGGGTGACCGGCCCGCCTCCAGCCCCCGGGCCCGCCGGGCCCGGCCGATCAGCTGCCAGTCGGCGGCGAGCAGCGGCAGCAGCCGCAGTGCGGCCAGCGCTCCGTAGGCGAACCGGGGGGACACCCGCAGCCGTTGGACCAGCGAGTCCGCGAGGTCGGTGGGGTCGGTCGAGGCGAGCACGAGGATGCCGGGGAGGGCGATGGCCAGCAGCCGGAGCGCGACCGAGAGCGCCGCCGACGCCGCGCCGGCCGTGATGTCGAGGGGGCCGAGACCGACGACGACCCGCGGGTCGCCGGTCTTCACCACCAGCAGGTTGGCGACCGTGACCCCGAGGACGCCGATCAGCAGCGGCCGGGTACGCCGCAGGAGGGCGCCCCACCGGACCCCCGTCG
>JAVEDB010000212.1 GCA_030841185.1 Actinomycetota bacterium | reverse complement strand
CCAACTCCGGCGGCCCTTACTGGGACTCCTACTGCGTCACCAAGGGCGTCGACCAGATCGTGCCCGTCGACGTCTACGTTCCCGGCTGCCCGCCCCGGCCGGAGGCGCTCCTCCAAGGCATCCTGCGACTGCAGGAGAAGATCGCCGCCGAGTCCCTCCCCGACCGCTACCGACCGCACGGCCGGGGCGGCCCTATCCGCAGCGTCGCCGTCGAGCCCGGCCCATGACCGAGCCCGGTGGTGAGCTCGGGGCGCGGCTGAGCGCGACGTCCACCGCCGAGGCGGCGTACGGGCAGGTCACGTACGACGTGGCGCCGGCCGACTGGGTCGCGACTCTCACCCGCGCTCGGGACGACCTCGGCTTCACGTTCTTCGATTGGCTGACGGCGGTGGACCACGAGGCCGACGGCATGGACGTCGTCGTGCACCTGTGGTGCCTGGACCGCCGCGAGCACCTGCTGCTGCGCACCCGGCTGCCGACGGCCGGGCTGAGCCTGGCCACCGCGACCGGGGTGTTCGCCGGCGCGAGCTGGCACGAGCGCGAGACGTTCGAGATGTTCGGCATCGACTTCACCGGCCACCCGCACCTGGTCCCGCTGCTGCTGCCGGACGGCTTCGAAGGTCACCCGTTGCGCAAGGACTTCGTGCTGGCCGCCCGGGTCGCGAAGGCCTGGCCCGGCGCCAAGGAGCCCGGCGAGTCCGACGCGGGGCACACCGCGCCGGCCCGCCGGGCGAGCCGGCCCCCCGGCGTACCCGATCCCGCCGTCTGGGGACCGCACCCCCCGGCCACCGGCGCCGAGCCGGCGCCGGCTCCGGAGCCCGACGGACGGCCCGAGGTCGAACCATGACCACCGTGCTCGAGGTCGCGCTGCGCATCGTCCTGGTCCTGGGAGTGTTCCTCGTGCTGCCGCTGCTCGTCGGCCAGACCGAGCACAAGGCGATGGCGCACATGCAGTCCCGGCTCGGCCCGATGTACGCCGGGGGTTTCCACGGCTGGGCCCAGCTCATCGCGGACGGCGTGAAGTTCGCGCAGAAGGAGGACATAGTCCCGGCTGGCGCGGACCGCGCGGTCTTCAAGCTCGCGCCGGCGGTCGCCCTGCTGCCGTACCTCATCGTGCTCGTCGCCATCCCGGTCGGGCCGGGCCTGGTCGCCCAGGACCTCGACGCGGGGCTGTTCTTCGTGCTCGCCGTGATGGCGGTCGGCGTGCTCGGCGCCCTGATGGCCGGCTGGGCCAGCGCCAACAAGTTCTCGCTGCTGGGCGGGCTGCGCTCCGCCGCGCAGCTGATGTCCTACGAGCTGCCGTTCCTGCTCGCGGCTGCCTCGGTCGCGATGGCCGCGGGGACCTTGTCACTGCCCGCGATCGTCGGTGCCTGGCAGCCGTGGTGGCTGATCTGGCAGCTCCCCGGCGCAGTCGTCTTCTTCGTCGCCGGCCTCGCCGAGCTGCAGCGGCCGCCGTTCGACATGCCGGTCGCCGACTCCGAGATCATCTTCGGGGCGTTCACGGAGTACACCGGCCTGCGCTTCGCGTTGTTCCTGCTCGCGGAGTACGCCGGCATCGTCGTCCTGTGCGCGCTCACCACGGTGCTGTTCCTCGGTGGGTGGCACGGCCCGTTCGCCGACCAGCTCGGCTGGCTCTGGACGCTGCTCAAGACGATGGTGCTCGCCTTCGTCGTGATCTGGCTGCGCGTCTCCTACCCGCGGCTGCGCGCGGACCAGCTGCAGCGCCTCGCCTGGCAGGGTCTGGTGCCGGTTGCTCTCGCGCAGCTGGCCCTCACCGGTGTCGTCGTGGTCGTCACGTGAGGCTGCCCGGCGCCGGTCTCGCCAAGGGACTGGCGGTGACGATGCGCACGATGACCAAGCGGTCGGTCACCGACCAGTACCCCGACGTCAAGCCGGAGCTCCCACCGCGCAGCCGCGGGGTCATCGCCCTGCTCGAGGAGAACTGCACGGTCTGCATGCTGTGCGCTCGCGAGTGCCCCGACTGGTGCATCTACATCGACTCGCACAAGGAGACGATCCCGGCCCCGGAGGGCGGTCGCGAGCGGCAGCGCAACGTCCTCGATCGGTTCGCGATCGACTTCTCGCTGTGCATGTACTGCGGCATCTGCATCGAGGCATGCCCGTTCGACGCGCTGTTCTGGTCTCCGGAGTTCGAGTACGCCGAGTTCGACATCCGCAACATGACGCACGAGAAGGAGCGTCTCGGGCAGTGGATGTCGACGGTGCCCCCTCCGCCCGCCGTCGACGGCCGCGCCGAGCGCCCGAAGGAGCTCGACGCTGCCCGCAAGGCGATGGAGAAGGCGGCGGCGCCAGCAGCGCCGCCCGCGGCACCGGTTGAGGCCGCCGAGTGAGCGTCGTCGAGGTCCTCTTCGTCCTGCTCGGCATCGTCGCCGTCGGGTCCGCGCTGCTCGTCGTGACGACGAACCAGCTGGTCCACGCGGCGCTCTGGCTGGTCGTCTGCCTCGGCTCCGTCGCGGGGTGCTACCTGCTGCTCTCGGCCGAGTTCGTCGCCTGGGTGCAGGTGCTGATCTACGTCGGTGCGGTCGTGGTGCTCCTGCTCTTCGGGCTGATGCTGACCCGGGCTCCCATCGGTGCCTCCACCGACCTCGATGCCGGCCTGGGCCAGCGGGCGGTGGCGGCGCTCACCGCGGGTGGTCTCGCCGGGATCGTCATCACCGCACTCGTCGACGCCTTCTCGGGCGAACGCATCGACCTCGGGGGTGACGTCTCGACCGGCTCGTCGGCCAGTGCCGGATCGGCGCTCTTCCGTGGGTGGGTGCTGCCGTTCGAGGTGCTGTCGTTGCTGCTGCTGGCGGCGCTGGTCGGCGCGATCGTCCTGTCCCGGCGGGACGTCGGAGTCGAGCCCGAGGCTGCCGACGGAGGGCCCACCTGATGCCGCTGCTGATGCCGTTGCTCGTCGCGGCCCTGCTCTTCTCGATCGGCGCCTACGGCGTGCTCGTCCGGCGCAACGCCATCCTCGTGCTGATGTCGGTCGAGCTGATGCTCAACGCGGTGAACCTGAACCTCGTCGCCTTCGACGTGTGGTTGCGCGACGCCCTGCTCTCCGGTCAGGTCTTCACCCTCTTCGTCATCACGATCGCGGCCGCCGAGGTCGGGCTCGGGCTCGCGATCGTCCTGCTCGTCTTCCGTAACCGGGAGACGTCCCAGCTCGACCTGCTCACCGAGCTGCGGGAGGAGCCCTCCGACCCCGCCGGCGTGGGGACGGCGGCCCGTTGATCCCGGTCGTCGTCGCGATCCTCGCCCCTGCGCTCGCGGCCCTGCTCGGCCTGGGCGCAGGCCGCCGCTTTCCCCGGCTGGTCGTGCCGGTCGCCATTGCCGGCAGTGCCGTCGCGTTCCTGGCCGCTCTCGTGCTGGCCGCGCGCGCCATCTCCAGCGCGCCGCTGCACGACCGCCTGACGGGGCCCACCGTCCCGACCGGCACCTTCCCGTTCGGCCTCGATGTGCGCCTCGACGGACTGGCGGCCCTGGTGTCGGTGGCCGTGGCGGCGGTCGCGCTCGCCGTGCAGGTCTACTCGACGGCCTACCTCAAGGGCGACCCGCGCTACTCGTCGTACGCCGCCCTCGTCTCGCTCTTCACCGCCGCGATGATGCTCGTGGTCTTCGCGGACGACCTGCTCGTCCTGCTCGTGGGCTGGGAGGTGATGGGCGTCTGCTCGTACTTCCTGATCGGGCACCACTGGGAGCAGGAGGGCGCCCGGGCCGGCGCGGTCAAGGCGTTCGTGGTCACCCGGCTCGGCGACGTGGGCTTCCTGTTCGGCATCTTCACGCTGGCCGCGTCGGTCAAGTCCTTCGACATCGAGCGGGTGCAGGCCGCGGCGCTGCACGGGCAGATCTCGCAGTCGACTGCGACCGTCGCGACCCTGCTGCTGCTCTGCGGCGTCGTCGGGAAGTCGGCGCAGTTCCCGCTGCACACCTGGCTGCCCGACGCGATGGCCGGTCCCACACCCGTGAGCGCCCTGATCCACGCCGCCACGATGGTCGCAGCGGGCATCTACCTGGTCGCGCGCCTGTACGACGTGTTCCTGCTCGCCCCGTCGACGCTCGCGGTGATGGCCGTCATCGCGGCGATCACCATGCTCGGCGCGGCGCTCGCGGCCCTGGCCCAGGACGACATCAAGCGCGTCCTCGCCTACTCGACGGTGAGCCAGCTGGCGTACATGCTGGCCGCGCTCGCCGTCGGCTCGGCCGGCGCGGCGGCCTTCCACCTGCTCACGCATGCGGCGTTCAAGGCCTTGCTGTTCCTCGCGGCCGGGTCGGTGATCCACGCAGTCGGGACCAACCTGATGCGCGACATGGGCGGGCTGCGTCGCGCGATGCCGGTCACCTTCGTCACGATGACCGTCGGCCTGGCCGCGCTGGCCGGGCTGCCGCCGTTCTCTGGGTTCTTCTCCAAGGAGGCGGTCCTCGCCGCCGCCGAGCACGCCGCCCGCGGCGAGGGACCAGTGGCCACGTGGGCAGCCTGGCTCGTGCTGGTCACCGGGTTGCTCACAGTCGGCATCACCGCTGCCTATGCGACCCGGCTGTGGTTGATGACCTTCTTCCACGAGGCGCGCGGTCCGGTCTCGCCCCACGAGGCATCGCCGGCGATGCGGTGGCCGTTGCTGGTGCTCGCGGTGCCCGCGACGCTGCTCGGAGCCGTGGGGCTGCGGTCCTCGTGGCTGCCCGGGTGGCTCGGCCTGGACGAGTCGCTGCGGCCGGGCGCGGTCACCGCGGCGCTGTCGGTGCTGCTGGCCGTCGCCGGTGCCGTCTCGGTCGCGCTGGTGTGGCGCCGGGCGCCGGCGACTGACCCGAGCGGCCGGCTCGGCCGGTTCCGGCCCGCCTTCGCGCGTGCCTTCTATGTCGACGAGCTCTACGACCGGGTCGCCGTCCGGCCGGTCCGGTCCGCCGCTCGCGCTGTGCTCTGGACCGACGACGAGGTAGTCGCCGCAGGATCGCTGGGATCGGGCCGGTGCGCCGGTCGCGCCGGCGCGCTGCTGCAGCTCACCCAACGCGGGAACGTGCAGGCCTACCTCACCGGCGTGCTCGCCGGCATCGTGCTGCTCGCGGTGGGCGTGGTGACGCTGACATGAGCGACCTGCTGCTGCCGCTGCTGCTCGCCGTCCCGCTGGCCGGCTGCGTCGCCCTGCTGGTGCTGCCCGGCCGGACCGCCGACCGGTTCGCGCTGCCGATCGGGCTGGTGGCCACCGCCCTGACGATGGCCGTGGCCCTGTGGTCGGTGTTCGCGGCCACGCCGTACAACGCCTCCTGGGTGCCGAGCCTGGGACTGCGGGTGCAGCTCGGGCTGGACGGGATCTCCGACCCGCTCGTGCTGCTGACCGCGTTCCTTACGTTCCTCTGCATCGTCTTCACGGTCCGAGTGCAACCCGAGGCCGGCCGGGTGCGCGCTCTCGTCGGGCTGGTGCTGCTGCTCGAGGTCGGCATGCTGGGGACGTTCCTCGCGCTGGACCTGCTGCTGTTCTTCGTGTTCTTCGAGGTCGTGCTGATCCCGATGTGGTTCGTCATCGCGCAGTGGGGCGACGACACCGTTCCGGGTGGCCGGGTGCGAGCGGCCAACACGTTCATCATCTACACGCTGCTCGGCAGTGCAGTCATGCTGCTCGGGATCCTGCTGGTGCGCGCCAAGACGGGGACGTTCGACATCGCCGCCTTGACCGCGTCGGGCGGCGCCGGGATGTCCAGCAACGTGCAGGTGCTGGTGTTCCTCGCCCTCGGGCTCGGGTTCGCCGTCAAGACGCCGATGTGGCCGCTGCACTCGTGGCTGCCCGACGCGCACACGGCGGCACCGACGATCGGGTCGGTGCTGCTCGCGGGAGTCCTGCTCAAGATGGGCACCTACGGCCTGATCCGCATCGCGGTGCCGGTGGCGCCACAGGGAGCGGAAGTCGTCGCTCCCTTCCTCGGCGCATTCGCCGTCGTCGGGATCGTCTACGGCGCGCTGGCCTGCCTCGTGCAACGCGATCTCAAGCGGCTGATCGCATTCTCGAGCGTCGGCCACATGGGCTTCGTGCTGCTCGGCATCGCGACCCTCACCCCGGTCGGCATCAACGGCGCGCTTTACGCCAACGTCGCGCACGGGCTCATCAGCGGCCTGCTGTTCTTCCTGGTCGGCGCGATCAAGGACCGTCACCACACGTCGTCCATCGCCGAGCTCGGCGGCGGACTCTACGACCGGATGCCGCGCCTCGGCGGGCTGCTGGTCTTCGCCGCGGTCGCCAGCCTCGGCCTGCCCGGCCTGGCCGGCTTCTGGGGCGAGATGCTCACCCTGCTCGGCGCGTTCGACCCGGCGCCGGGGCTGAATCGCGGCTACTACCTCACGCTGATGGCCATCGCAGGGCTGGGACTGGTGCTCACCACTGTCTACTTCGTCAGCCTGATCAGACGGGTTGCCCAGGGCCAGACCGCGCCGCGCTGGCAGCAGGCCCTCCTGCTGCGCGACGCCACCCCGCTCGAACTGGCCGTCTGGGCCCCGGTCGTCGCGCTGGTCGTCGTGCTCGGCTGCTGGCCCAAGCTGCTGCTCGACGCCACCGATCCCGCTGTCCGCATGCTCCTCGGCGGCTGACGTGGCCGGCACCCAGGCGATCGACTACACGGCGCTCGCCCCTGCCCTCGTCGTCGCGGTCACCGCGCTCGGCGTACTCGTCCTCGACCTGTTTCTCCCCGCGGGCCGCAAGGTCGTCGCCGCCTGGGCGGGGACCGGCGGCCTCGTCGTGGCGCTGGCAACCCTGCTGCCGCTCGTGGGAGACACCCGGCGCACGTTCTGCGTGCCCGCCACCAACGTCGACCCGGTGTCGTGCTCGTACGTCGTCGACCACTTGACGCTGGTCTTTCAGGTGCTCGTCCTGGCCGGCGCCGTCGTCGTCATGCTGCTCTCGCTCGACACCCTGCGCGACTCCCGCATCCCCGCGGGGGAGTACTCGTTCCTGCTGCTCTCTTCGGTGGCCGGCGCCGTAACGCTGGCCGCGAGCCGCGACATCCTCACCCTGGTCGTCGCGCTCGAGGTGGTGTCGCTGCCGGCGTTCGCGCTGGTGGCCCTGCGCAGGTTCGACAGCCGCTCCAGCGAGGCCGCCCTCAAGCTCTTCCTCGTGTCGGTCGTGTCGACCGCCGTGATGCTCTTCGGTCTGAGCCTTGTCTACGGCACCACCGGCGCGGTCCACCTCGACCGCATCGCGTCGGCGCTGGCCCGCAGCGACGGGCGGCTGCCGGCGACGGTGCTCGGCGTGACGCTCTCGCTGGCGGGCTTCGGCTTCAAGGTGGCGGCGGTGCCGTTCCACTTCTGGGCGCCGGACACCTACTCCGGCGCGCCGGTCCCGGTGGCGGCGTACCTCTCGGTCGTCTCCAAGGCCGCGGGGTTCGTCGGGCTCGCCGTGCTGCTGACCCGCGGCTTCGGCCCGTACGCCGACGTCTGGGCGCCGGCCGTCGCGGTCATCGCGGCGCTGACGATGACCGTCGGGAACCTCGCCGCGCTGCGCCAGCGCTCAGCGGTCCGGCTGCTCGCCTGGTCGTCCATCGCGCAGTCCGGCTACATGCTCGTCCCGCTCGGGTCTGCGGCGCACGGCGCCGGGTCGGTCGACGCAGTGCTGCCCGCGACCGTGGCCTACGTCCTCGCCTACGCGGTGATGAACCTCGGCGCCTTCTCGGTGGTGACCCTCGTCGGGCGGCACCGGCCGCGGAACGCGATCGAGGACTACCGGGGGCTCGGCCGGACCGAGCCGCTCACCGCGTTCGCGCTGGCCTTCGCCCTCGCGTGTCTCGCGGGACTCCCGCCGGGACTGCTCGGGCTGTTCGCGAAGGTGGTCGTCTTCCAGGCGCCGGTCGAGCAGGGCGTCGGCTGGCTGGCCGTGGTGATGGCGGTCAACGTCGTGATCGGGCTGTACTACTACCTCGCGTGGGCGGCAGCCCTGTACGCCCGTCCTGCTGAGGGGGCCCGCCCCCCGTCGTACCGCATCTCCTGGTCCGACGGTCTGGCGATCGGGATCACCTTGGGCGCGGCGGTGTGGCTCTCGGTGCTGCCGCGGATGGTCCTCGAGGCGCTGCGGTGAGCGCGAGGGGAACGCGCACGGCCCGCTTTCTCGTTGGCAGCACGTAACCCCAGCAGATCGCGGAGGACCACCGTGCACGGGCACGCCAACGGACTGAAGACGGCGGCGTTGCTCGCCCTCATGTCCGGGCTGGTCCTGCTGGCCGGGCTCTGGGTCGGGGGGAGCACCGGCCTGACGATCGCGCTGGTGATCGCCCTGGGCGTCAACGGGGTCATGTACTTCTACAGCGACACGCTCGCGCTGCGCTCGATGCGGGCCAGGCCGGTCGGTGAGGCCGAGCAGCCGGCGCTGCACCGGATCGTGCGCGAGCTCTCCACGGCCGCCCGCCAGCCGATGCCCCGGCTGTACGTCTCACCGACCCCGGCACCCAATGCCTTCGCGACCGGTCGCAACCCGCGGCACGCCGCGGTCTGCTGCACGGAAGGCATCCTCGCGATCCTCGACGAGCGGGAGCTGCGCGGCGTGCTGGGCCACGAGCTGTCCCACGTCTACAACCGCGACATCCTGATCTCGTCGGTGGCGGCCGGGCTGGCCAGCGTGATCATGTACCTCAGCTATCTGGCGTGGATCCTGCCGATCGGCCGCAGTGACTCCGATGACGACGGGCCGGGGCCGCTCGGCTTCCTGCTGCTGCTGGTGCTCGGGCCGTTCGCGGCCGGCGTGATCCGGATGGCGATCAGCCGGTCGCGGGAGTACCAGGCCGACGCCTCGGGGGCCGCCGTGACGGGCGACCCGCTCGCGCTGGCCTCGGCGCTGCGCAAGCTCGAGCTCGGGACCCGCCAGCTGC
>JAVEDB010000201.1 GCA_030841185.1 Actinomycetota bacterium | reverse complement strand
CGGTCTACCTCGCACCGGCCGGCGTGAACACCGTGCTGCGGCCCGGCCTGCGGGTCCAGACCCGCCCGCCCGGCCTCACCCAGTACCACGTGCCAGGTGTTGACGCGGCTTTCGTCAGCGCCGCTGCTACCTGCGCCGAGGGCGCCCTCGGCGTACTGCTCACCGGGATGGGCCGTGACGGCGCCGATGGGCTTCTCACCATGCGTTCGGCGGGTGCTCTCACCATCGGCCAGGACGAGCCCACCAGCGTCGTGTGGGGGATGCCCGCCGCCGCGCAGGCTCTTGGGGCGGTGGCCGTGGAACTGCCGCTGTCCGAGATCGCCGCGGCGATCCTCGCCGCGGTCCGCGGTCCCGTCGAGGCAGTGGCGGGCGGTGAGTCCCGTGCTGAGTGACCAGGATTTCCAGGCGGTGCGCGACTATCTCTCCGGCACGGCCGGGCTGGTGTTCGACGACAGTCGCCGACCGGGTCTCACGTCGGTCATCAACGAACGGCTGACCGTCAGCGGCGCGAGCAGCGTCCCGGCGTACCTCGCGCTGCTGCAGATGCCGAAGGGTGCGGACGAACGCCAGCACCTGATCGACGCCGTCACCGTGCAGGAGACCTACTTCTTCCGCAACCCACCGCAGATGGAGGCGTTGCGCCGCAAGGTGCTGCCCGAGCTGCTGCGCCGCACGGTCGGGCGCGAGCGACCGCTGACGATCTGGAGTGCGGGCTGCTCCACCGGCGAGGAGCCCTACACCCTCGCGATGCTGCTGCTCGAGCTCTCCCCGATGCTCGGTGTCGGCTCCCGCACGACGATCCTGGCGACCGACGTGTCCGCTGAGGCGCTGGCCGCCGCGAAGCGCGGGGTCTACTCGGGCCGGACATTGGACACCGCACCGGCGACCCTGCGCGACCGGTGGTTCGAGCCCACGTCGGGCGGAGGGCTCGCGGTCAAGGACGAGGTGCGGCGACTCGTCCACTTCCAGTCGCACAACCTGGTGCACGACCAGCCGCCCTTCACACCGGGCGAGGTCGACCTCATCGTCTGCCGCAACGTCACGATCTATTTCGCGCGCGACACCACCCGTGCCCTGATCGGGCAGTTCCACCGCGTCCTTGCCGAGGGCGGCTACCTGCTGCTCGGGCACTCCGAGACCCTGTGGCAGGTCAGCGAGGCGTTCACGCTGGTCCCTGTCGGCGACGCCTTCGTCTACCGGCGCTCGCCGGTGTCGCGGGCGCCGCTGTCGGCGCGCCTGCCGAGGGCCGTTCGCGCGGCCCAGGCTGCCCGGGTCCGCGCGGCGGCTGCGCCGCGGCCCCGGCGGGTCCCGGCGCCGGTCGCCCCGTCACTGGAGGCGGCACGGCTGGCCCTCGTGCAGGGCCGGTACGACGACGCTGCGAGCATCGCCGCAGCGCTCGTCGAGGGTGAGCCGTTGAGCGCAGAGGCCTATGTCGTGCTCGGCCACGCGTTGTCCACCCTCGGGCGTGACGGCGATGCGGTGGAGCCGCTTCGCAAGGCCGTCTACCTCGACCCGACGGCGGGGCACGCGCACTTCATGCTGGCCGGCTCGCTGGCCCGCTTGGGACAGAACGGGCAGGCGGCGGTGTCCTACCGCGCGGCGGCCCGGTCCCTCGAGGGTGTGGACCGCGACGCCCTCGCGGCCTTCCTCGACGGCCGCGAGGTCGAAGAACTGGTTGACCTCTGCCGCCGACTTGCCGACATCTCTGTCGAGACGGATCTCGGTGAGGACCGGCTGGCTTCGGGAGGGAGGGGCGCGTGAGCGGTTATGTCACGTTCGTCATGGGTGGCCGTGAGCACGCCGGTCGCCTGGTCGAGGTGCGTGAGGTCGTGCGCGCGGTGGGTGTCGAGCCGTTGGCCGGCGCCCGTGCGCCGGTGACGGGCCTGCTGACGCTGCGAGGTACGCCGGTGCCCGTCGTCGACCTGCGCGCCGCCGCGGACCCGGGCGACACCGGTGACGTCCTGGTGCTCACCGCGGACAGCGACGGGATCCTCGGGCTTGCCGTCGACAAGGTGACAGCGGTGATCGGTCCCGACGATCTCGTTCCCATGGGTGCCGGCGAGCCGTCCCCGTCGGGGCTGCCGGCGTACGTCCTGGAGGTACGCCGAGACGCCAAGGGCCGTCCGGTGTTCGTCGTTGCACTGCGTGCACTCGCGGGGCTCGTCCCTGCCTGAGCGGTCCTAGGATCTCGCCGCTCGTCGACCGGAACGACCTGGACGAGCTGCAAAACCTGCGCGGCTAGCCGCGCGGTCCGATCGGCTGCGTCAGGTTCACGTCGTTGCCGTCAGGGTCGCTGATGTGGGCCACCCGCTGTCCCCACGGCATGTCGTTCGGTGGCCCGAGCACCGTGCCGCCGGCGGCTTCCACCCGCTCCAGCAGCGCGTCGACGCTGGGTACATCAATGCTGAGCAGCATGCGCCCCGAGGTTCCGCCCTCGATGTCATTGTTGACCACGAGGCCCAGCTCGGAGTTGCCCACGGACAGGCCCACGTAGAACATCGGCCCGTCATCAGGCACTCGAAGGAACTGCACGGCGCCGAACAGCTCGGTGTAGAAGCGAAGCAGT
>JAVEDB010000192.1 GCA_030841185.1 Actinomycetota bacterium | reverse complement strand
TCGCCGCCCCCGAGCTTGAGCCGCAGGCCGGCGTAGGGCAGGTCCAGCTCGTCGTGCACCACGACCACCCGGTCGAGTGGAACCTTGTAGAAGTCGTGCAGCGAGGCCACCGGGCCGCCCGAGTCGTTCATGTATGTCCGCGGCTTGGCCAGCACGACGCGCTCGCCGGCGAGCCGGCCTTCGACGATGTCAGCCCGGGATTTGTGCGACTTGAAGCGACCGCCCATCCGCGCTGCGAGCAGATCGGCGACGAGGAAGCCGACGTTGTGCCGGTTTCCTGCGTAGGCCGGGCCCGGGTTGCCCAGGCCCACGACGAGCCACGGCGACTGCGGGCCCCCGTCGGGCATGTCGTCGCCGTGGCCGCGGCGCAGGGCAGCAGGAAGTCTCAGCTGCCGTCCTGCTCGCCCTCGGCGGCAGGCTCCTCGAAGCCGCCCTCCTCGGCAGGCGCCGCCTCGGCGGCCGCAGCCTGTTCCTCGTCGGTCGGCTCGTGCACGATGCCCACCTCGGCCTCGGCCTCGGCGAGCTCGGCCTCGAGCTGCTCGGCCGTCTGCGCGGCGGTGATGTTGACCACGAGAGCGCCCGGGTCGGTGACCAAGGTGGCGCCCTCAGGAAGGGCGACGTCGGACGCATGGATCTGCGAACCGGCGGTCAGCCCCGCGACCGAGACCTCGATGCCGGTGGGGATGTGGGTGGCCTCAGCCTCGACCGACAGCATCGGCTGGTCCAGCGTGACGAGGGTGTCCGGCGCCGACTCGCCGACAACGTGCACACTCACCTCGACGGTCACCTTCTCGCCGCGGCGTACGACGACCAGGTCGACGTGCTCGAGGAAGCCCTTGATCGGGTCACGCTGCACGGCCTTGGGCAGTGCGAGCTCACTGTTGCCGTCGAGCTCGATGGTGAGCAGCGCGTTCTGCACCTTGAGCGCGAGCATCAGCTCGTGGCCCGGGAGGGAGATGTGGCGAACCTCGGCGCCATGGCCGTAGAGGACCGCCGGCACCTTGTTGGCACGGCGAACCCGGCGGGCAGCCCCCTTGCCGAACTCGGTGCGGGGCTCGGCGGCGATACGGACCTCGGCCACGGGTGGGGCTCCTCTAGCTGCGCTGCGGACTGGGGATGCCGGCGAGCGAGAGCCTCAACCACCGCGTCGATCACGGAGCCGGATGAACAGGCGTCCCTCGCCGGGCAACCTCAGGAGCATAGCCGCGCCCGCGGGCCGGTCCCAACTCGACGAGCTCGACGAGGAGTGACCGGCCCCCGCCCTGCACTACGGTCGACGCGTGCTGGAGGGTCATCGAGTCGTCGGGCCACCCGCCGTCGACCTGCGCACCACCGAGATCGACGGGCGGCTGGTCGTCTTCAACCCGGCGAACCAGCAGGTACTCGTCCTCAACGAGACAGCCACCGCGATCTGGGCGCTGGCCGACGGCAGCCGCGACATCAGTGCTCTCGTGTCTGCCCTTGCGGCGGCGTACGACGCGGATTCGGCCACCGTGGAAGCCGGCGTACACGAGGCGCTGGCCCGGTTCGCGCAGGCCGGCGCCCTGGAGTTCGCCGATGACGGAGACCGCGAACCATGACCGTCTCGGACACCGTCACGCTGCGCGTGCTCGGGACCACCTTCCGCGTCGCCGCCCCCCCGGCTGTCGTCGTCGACCTGTCCCGGCTGTGGCTCGCGTCGATCGTGCCGGCCGCCGACGACACGACGGACATCGTGCCGCTGACCACGGCGAACGGTGGCCTCCACGAGCCGGCCCGTTCCGCGGAGGAACTCTCGGTCCGGATCAACGCGACGGCGCTGCGGCGGGTGAACGGGTTGATCGTGCACGCGGGCGTGGTCAGCGCGCAGGGCCGTGTGATCGCGATCCCGGGTCGATCCGGGCAGGGCAAGAGCACCGTGACCGCGGCCTGCGTTCAGCAAGGGTTGGGCTACGTGTCCGACGAGGCACTGGTGCTCGACTGGGAGACAGGGGAGGTTCAGGCCTACCCCAAGCCACTGGCGCTGTCGGCGGCCAGCTTGCGGCTACTGGAACTGGACGGCGCAGCGGCGACGGACGAAAAGACCGCGATCGCTGCCGAGAGGCTCGGGGCTGTCGAGCTTCGACCTGGAGCGGTCAGCGACATCGTGGTCATCTCTCGCAGCGACGGCGAAGCCACGTTGCGCGGCGTACACCGGTCGCAGGCCATCACCGAGCTGATGCCGCGATGCGTGAACCACTACGAACGACCAGAGCAGGCCTTCGACCTGCTCTGCGATCTTGCCCGGTCAGCCCGCACGTGGGAACTGAGCTACCGCAGCCCTCAAGGAGCGGCGGAGCTGATCACCGAACTCGGTCGGGACTAGTCCGCGATCTCGCCGCGCTGACGGCTGGCGGCGATGGCCGCCCCACCGGCAACCACGGCTGCCGCACCGGCCGCGGCGATGCCCGCGATCGGCAGGTTCGAGCCGGTCGACGCGAGCGCTCCCGTCTTGGTGCCGAGCACCTCGGTGCCCGTGCCACCAGGCTGCTTGACGCCGCCGACGTCCGTGCTCAGCTCGTCGGCGTGCGCCGGCGTAGCCGAGAGCATCGACACGACCGGAACACTCCAGACGAGAGCCGCGCCGACTCCCACCCTCTTCAGGGCTTGGCGGCGCGTCAGCCCCTGGCTCTCGCCACCCGAAACCTCGCTCGTAGTCATGTCCGCCCCCTGATCAGATGGTTCGTCTGCGCGCATCATGCCCTGCCAACCGCCCCGCGAACAATGCGGATGGTGAAATTCGGTTCCAAAGGCGCCCCTTCCGGGCGATGATATCGCGGAGCGTAACCGGACGTTACGGAACGCAGCCGAAATCGCTCATGGCCCACGGCGGCGGCCACGGTGCGTACGTCCCGCGGCGGAGGTCACGATTTCGTGCTCGCGCGGCGGCAAAGCGGGATAGATGATTCACTGGCTGTTGTCATACGGGGTGTTCGACGTGGGGGGTTCTGGTGTTTTGTGTCGTGGGGGGTGACGGTGTGTCACCGGATCCGTCGCTCGGGATGAGGAGCGCGCTGCG
>JAVEDB010000177.1 GCA_030841185.1 Actinomycetota bacterium | reverse complement strand
GCGTGCTGGACTTCGTCACCCGCTTCCCCAGCGCCCTTTCCATGTAACCGCGACTCAACGGGGTCGCGCCTCCACGGTCAAGGAGGACCGCCATGAAGAGAACACTCAGCACCGTCGTTGCAGTTGTCCTGGGTCTGATGACGCTCACGGTTCCGGCACGGGCGGCAGACGCGAACCGCGGCTGTCCGGCACCCTTCACCCGAGCCACCCTGGCTGAGGGGATAGCGCTCGCACTGCTCATCCACCCGGAGCTCGACCCGGCTGTTGTCATCCAGATCGTGACCGACGACTTCAACGCGACGAACCTCAACGGGGACGCCTACTACTGCTACCTCCAGGTGAAGGCCGGTTTCATCCTGATCGACAACAACGTCCCCGGCCGCTGAGCCATCTATCAAGCTCTGTTTACCGTCAGGCAGCGTCGCCGGACACCACGGCAGACCAGGCGCTGACGTTTCCTGCGGCGTCGGTGGCCCGGACGCGGTACCAGTAGCGCTTCCCCTTGCCCAGCCCGCCGTTGGTCCACGTCGTGACCGTGGTCGTGGCGACCTGGGTGAACCCCGTCGTCGCGCTCTTGGTGCTGCGCGCCACGGCGTACCCGGTGACGGCAACGTTATCGGTCGATGCCGCCCAGGACAGCGCCACCGAGCGGTAGCCTCCGACGGCAGTAAGACCGTTCGGTGTCGTGGGCGCGGTGGTGTCCGGCGGCGGCGGGGTCGAGCCGGGCGTGCCCGCGATGCGGTCGGCGACTGCGGTGCGCAGGGCCGGCAGGCTGGCGTAGAAGACACCTCCCGGGCACTCGGTCGACGCGTAGTCGCGGTGGCCGGCGATGTTCGCAGTGGTGATCGTCGCGCCGCTCACCGGGTTGACGAAGGTGCTCGTCGCCTTCGGGTCGATGGCGTTGCGGTCCGCTTCCCAGGCGAGGAAGGACGTGAGTGAGTCGCGCGCAGCGGCGGTCGCGTCGCGGTCGGTCAGCGTGCCGAGCAGCGCCACGCCGACCGTGCCCGAGTTCCAACCGCCCGTATGGGCACCCGTGACGCCCTGGCCGGCTGCGTTGTCACCGGACGGCACGACGCCAGCTGGGTAGTCACGCGAGTGACGGCCCTCGTAGATGCGCCCGGTCTCGTCGATGAGGAAGTTGTACCCGATGTCGCCCCAGCCCTGCGTGACCGCGTGGTAGTAGTAGATCGACCGGATGGTGGCGGCAGGGTCGGGGTCGTTGTTCGCACCCGCGGTGTGGTGAACGATGAGCTTCTTGGTCGTGTAGAAGGCCGGCGGGAAGATCTCTGCCCCCGTGCTGTCGAAACGCAGCGACTCGTCCGCGCCCCACTGTGCCCGCGACAGCACCGGCGGCTGCGACACGGCCGCCACGGCAGCGGCGACTCCACTGACCTGCCGGGTGACCCGCTGACCGTCGGCCAGCCCGAGAACGGCCAGATCGTGCACTGCTCTGTCCGTGGTGACCCGGGCGGCGACGGCACCGTGGGCCGCGAGCAGCGCTCCGTAGGTGCGTCCGTTCCCGCGCTGCTCCCCTACCTCGTCACGACCCGCATCGACGGCAGGGCCGAACCGGCCCGCGGCGTCGCCGAGGCTGACCACGACGCGGGCGTTCGGTGCGCCCCGCCAGTGCACGGCGATGTCGTGCGCCGCGGAGGGAAGGCGCAACGTCTGGGTCGCCCCGGCGGCGAGCGTGCTGGTGCGGACCTGGTGGGCGACCGTGCGCACCGAGACCGCCGTCGTGGCGGTGGCGGACGAGGTCAGGCTCAGCGGAACGGCGAGCCCGGCCGCGATGGTGAGCAGCAGGCAGCGGCGGAGGTAGCGATGCATGTGTGAGAGGTCCCCGTGTCGTCGTGAGGTGCTGCGGACGTGGAGCCCAGGCTAGGGGACGCGGCGCGGTGCCCGGTATAGACCGAAATGACCATATCGCGCACCGGACCGGCACCGATGAGTTTTTCGCTCGACCGAGGTCCAATCCTGCAGCACGCTCACCACCTCTGGGTGAGCCCTTGATTGGAGCGTCATGACCGGTGTCGGCAGGATCGCGCAGTTCCCGTGCGGGCGGCGCACCAAGTGGATCGTCGTCGTCTTCTGGGTCGTTGTCCTCGCCGTTGCGGGGCCGCTCGCCGGCAAGCTCACCGGCGTACAGAAGAACGACGCCGTCGAGTGGCTGCCGCAGAGCGCCGAGTCGACCAAGGTCTTCAAGCTCTCCGAGCAGTTCGGTACGGCGGACGAGGTGCCGGCCGTGATCGTGTATGAGCGGCCCAGTGGCATCACACCGGCCGACGTGGCCGCGGTGACCGCCGACAAGACCGCCTTCCTGCAGATCGACGGCATCGTGGACGCGAAGGTCCTCGGCCCCATCACCTCCGACGACAACAAGGCGCTCGAGCTGCTGGTGCCGATCCGGATGGGCAGCGGTGGCTGGGACACGCTGACCAACGCGGTCAACGCCATGCAGGACAAGTCCCCGGGCCGCCCCGGCCTCTCCATGCACATCGCGGGACCGGGCGGAATGGCGGCCGCGTTCGGCGAGGCCTTCAAGGGCATCGACGGGACGTTGCTCTACTCCGCGCTCGCGGTCGTCATCGTCATCCTGCTGCTGACCTACCGCAGCCCGATCCTCTGGCTGTTCCCCGTCATCTCGGCCGGGGCCGCCCTGGGCAGCGCGCAGGGGCTCATCTACCTGCTCGTCAAGCACGCCGGTCTCACGGTAAACGCGCAGAGCGCGGGAGTCCTCACGGTGCTGGTGTTCGGCGCGGGGACGGACTATGCCTTGCTGCTCGTCGCGCGCTACCGCGAGGAGCTGCGCCGGCACGAGGACCGGCACGAAGCGATGGCGTTCGCGCTGCACCGGGCCGGGCCGGCCATCTTCGCGAGCGGCTCGACGGTCGTGGTCGGCATGCTCGCCCTGGTCGTGGCGGAGATGAACTCCACCAAGGGCATGGGACCCGTCGCGGCGATCGGCATCGCGGTCGGCCTGCTCGCCATGCTCACGCTGCTGCCGGCGCTGCTCGTCATCAGCGGTCGGTGGCTGTTCTGGCCGGTCCGGCCCAGCTATGGGACGGCCGACCACACCGGGTCGGGCCTGTGGGCGCGGATCGGTACCCGGATCGCTCGGCGACCGCGGGTCGTGTGGGTGACGACCTCGCTGCTGCTGGTCGTGCTG
>JAVEDB010000149.1 GCA_030841185.1 Actinomycetota bacterium | reverse complement strand
CTGGCGTTCGGGGCCTGGCACGAGGTCGCCGGCAGCTCGGCCCAGCTCGCGATCAACCTGACCGGCATGGCGTTGGCCGGCTGGGCGACGCTGGCGTTCCAGCAGAAGGTCTGGGGACGGGTGTCCGCCCGGCGGCCCGTTCGGCGCGATTAGCTGGTGGTGCCGGGGCGGATCTGGCCGGTCTCATAAGCCAGCACCACCAGTTGGACGCGGCTACGCAGACCCAGCTTGCCCAAGATCCGGTTCACATGGGTCTTGACGGTCGCCTCCGCCACGACGAGGTCCGCCGCGATCTCCTCGTTGGACCGGCCGTAGGCGATGAGCGTGAACACCTCGAGCTCCCGTTCGGTCAGCACCTGCAAGGGTTCGGGTACGCCGGAGACGGGCGGCGGTCGGCGTACGTGCTCCTCGATCAGCCGTCGCGTCAAGGACGGCGCCAGCAACGACTCCCCCGCGGCCACAGTCTCGATGCCGGCCACCAGCCGGTCCGGGGGCGTCGCCTTGAGGAGGAACCCTGCGGCGCCCGCCCGCAACGCGCCGTACACGTAGTGGTCGAGGTCATAGGTCGTCAGCACCAGGACCCGTGACGGCACCCGCGCCTCGGTGAGCTGTCGGGTCGCGGCGATCCCGTCGAGCAGCGGCATCCGGATGTCCATCAGGACGACGTCGGGCTGCAGCCGGCGCACCACCTCGACCGCTTCCTGGCCGTCGCCGGCCTGCCCGACCACGTCACAGCCGCGCGCCGTCAGCACCATCTCGAGTCCGGACCGCACCAGGTCCTGGTCGTCGGCGATGACGACGGTGGTCACCCGCCGTCCCCCGCGCCCGTGATCGGCAGCGTCGCGGTCAGCACGAAGCGACCGTCACCCGTCGGACCGTGGGTCAGGCTGCCGCCGAAGAGGGAAACGCGCTCCGCCATCCCGAGCAGGCCCAGCCCGCTCCCGCCCACCACCCCGACCCCCGCCGCGTTCTCGGCGCGGATCGAGAGGTGGCTCGGCGTACGACGCACTCGTAACGAGGCGGCGCGGTCGGCGGCGTACTTCAATGCGTTGGTGAGCGCCTCCTGCACGATCCGGTACGCCGAGAGGTCCACCCCCGCAGGCAACGGACTCATCGGACCCTCGACCTCGAGGTCCACCCGCAGACCGCTCCCGCGGAAGCTCTCGACGAGATCGGGGAGCCGGTCGAGACCCGGAGCGGGCGAGAGGCCGAGCTCGTCGCCGTCGTCGCGGACCGCGTGCAGCAGCCGGCCGGTCTCCGACAGCGCGCGGCGTCCGGTCGCAGCGACGTCCGCGAGTGCCGAGGCCGCCCGGTCGGGGTCGGTGCGGACGAGATCCTGTGCAGCCGCCGTCTGCACCACCATGGCGCTGATCGAGTGGGCGATGACGTCGTGCAGGTCGCGGGCGATGCGGTCCCGCTCGGCGCGGACGGCCTCCTGCTCGACCCACTCCTGGCGGCGGCGAAGCTGCTCGCCCTGAACGGCCAGTCGACGGGTCAGGCGGCCGAGAACATACGGCGGCCCGAGCAGGGAGGCGACGAAGATGAAGTCCGACGCGTTGTGGGCGCGCTGATCGATCAGTGCATAGTCCGTCGCGAGCGTCGCCGCGATCACACCCATGCCGAGGAGACCACGGAGCCCGGCCAGATAGCGCGCGAGCGAGTAGGCGACGACAGCGATGATGATGATCGGCGTGGCCGGCTCATCGAGCTGCGGTCCGAGCCACGGCATCGCGAGCAGGACCAGCGCGGCGAGCGTGCAGACGACCAGGGCGTAGCGGCGTCGCCACACCAGCAGGGCGCACGCGATGCACTCGAGGGCGATCCCCCACCCCCACCCGTCGGTGCGCAGGGTGGCCAACTCGACGGTGCCGAGCACGGCCACGGCGGCCGGGAGCGCCGCGTCGCGGAGGTGCTCGCGCCGGACCATTGCTCGACGCTACTGCCGGCTGACGCGCCGCGCGTCCACCTTGAGGTGGAGAGCGGTCCGACCCGCGAGTGGACGACGTCGCCGCCGCCGCTGCCTAGCGTCGACGACAGCGCCGGCGGACCTCAGACCGGACCCTCGACAAGGAGCGTTTGCCATGTTCGCCTCTCCCGATCGACAGCGCGTCATTGTGCGGTTCACCTGGGTGATGGCCATCGTCGCCACCGTCGTCGGTGAGCTGCACGCCCTTGCCCGCCATGCGACTGCCGACGGCAAGGCGGACCTCGACCTGCCACTGACCCGGGCCTGGGCCGTCCCGGCGGCCCGCGCCCTGCGGCCGCTGCTCGACTGGTCCGATCCCGACACGGTCTACGTGACGTACGGGAAGATCTGGCTGCCCGTCTTTGCAGCGTTCACCGCGTGCGCCTTCGTCGTACGGACTCATCGCCATCCGCACGGGTTCGAGAAGTGGGCCTGGCGGGTGGCACTCGCGGGCTATGTGATCGCGACGCTGTCGGTGCTGGGGGACTACTGGACGCCGTGGCTGGACCAGTCGTTCGTTGCGCTGACGATCCCGGGGCTGCTGCTCACGCTCATCGGGTCGACGAGCCTGGGCATCGTGCTGCTCCGGCGCGGGTTCCGGCCGCGGGTGTCCGCGTGGCTGCTCGTGCTGGTGATCCCCTTGGTCTTCGGGATCGCGCAGGTGACGTCGTTGGGCAACGCCATCCTGCCGGTCCTGTGGGCCTGGGCGATCGCAGGACGGCGGATCACCGGCGAGCTTCCGGCGTACTCCGAGCCAGGGCGGGTGGTGGCCGACGTGACTGCTGGCGTGCAGCGGGAGACCACCGTTGACAGCGGCACCATCATCGGGACGTGACAACACCTGACGCCGGGCGCGAGCCGGTCATCGTCCCTGCCGGCGGAGGCGAGCTGCTCGACCTGGGACGGTCTGCTCCACGGATCTTGCTCTCCGGCGCGACGTCTCAGGGTCGCTTGTCCGTGCTCGAGACCACGCAGTCCCCGGGCGGAGGTCCCCCGCTGCACGTGCACGGCCGCGAGGATGAGTCGTTCTATGTGCTGGACGGGAGGTTCACGTTCACCTGCGGCGACGAGTCGTGGGACGGGGAACCAGGCAGCTTCGCGTCCCTGCCCGCCGGCCGCCCGCATCGCTACCAGGCCGGCGAGGCGGGTGGCCGCCTGCTCATGCTGTTCAGCCCGTCGGGGATGGAGGACTACTTCCGGGAGTGGGCCGCGCTGGTGGCCTCGGGAGCGATGACCGACCCGGCGATGGCGGAGCTGGCCGAGCACCACGGAATGCGCCTCTTGGGGAACTACCCGGCGGCCGCTCCGCCCGGCAGTTAGGGCGGGTACGGCAGGGGCTGGTCTCGGGCTAGGACGAGTGTCCGGCTGAGCTCAGCAGGTGCGGGAAGGGCGGTGGCCCGAGCAGGACCATGCCGGTGTCGTGCATCGCCTTCATCATCGCGTCGACGTCCGGCTCGCTCAGTGGTGGCAGCTCGCGGCGTGGAGCGGGCTCGGCCGTGGCGCGGAAGAACTGCTCTCCCTTGCCCGCGGGGGACACCATGCAGAGGAAGCGGACGGTCGGCGTAAGTACGGCGAACGCGTGCGGAGTGCCCCGAGGGGTCACGATGAACGAGCCCGCCCCGAAGGTCTCCTCGGCACCGGCGGTGTGCGTCAGGATCTCGCCGTCGAGGATGTAGAAGATCTCCTCCTCGTCGGGGTGCGAGTGCAGCGGCGTCATCTTGCCCTTCTGCGTGAGCATCTCGAAGGCGAAGAAGCCTCCCGCCGTCTGCTCGGTCGAGGCCTTCACGGTCATCAGGCCGCTGTCGTACCAGAGGGCCTCCCCGTCACCACTCGCCAACCCGATCGGTGTCGTCATCCCCATGGTCGAGCTCCTCAGGTTCGTGTCGGAGTAGCGAGCATTCGTGAGACTCACATACCATGATGGACATGTCAATCCCATATGAGTCCACCGGCCGGGTCCAGCAGAAGTCCCGGACCCGGCAGGCGCTCATCGCGGCGACCCGGCGCTTGCTCGCCCAGGGCATCACGCCCACGGTCGAGCAGTCAGCGGCCGAGGCTGACGTGTCGCGGACCTCGGCCTACCGGTACTTCCCCTCCCAGCGCGACCTGCTGAGCGCCTCGCACCCCGAGATCGACCGGGACTCCCTGCTCGGCGACGACCCTCCCGGCGACGCCCCGGCCCGCCTCGCCGTCGCGGCACGGGAGATGGTTGACGAGATCATCCTGAACAACGAGCACGAGCTTCGTGCCATGTTGCGGCTCTCCCTCGAGGACGACGCCCCGCGCGAGCAGCTGCTCAGACAGGGCCGGCGGATCCGCTGGGTCGCCGACGCCCTCGAGCCAATTCAGGGCCGGCTCACCCGGCGCCAGTTCGATGACCTCGTGCACGCGATCGGCGCCACGATCGGGATCGAGCCGCTCGTGTGGCTGACGGACATGGCCGGAGTCGACCGGGAACGCGCCAGCGCACTCATGCAGTGGTCGGCCCGCACACTCCTGCAGGCTGCCTTGGCCGGAGACCTGCCGCCGGCCACGAAAACCCGCCGCTGATCTGCGGGGCCAACCCCGGCCCCCTCGATGGCCGCTGATTCGGGCGCGTGGCCGATGGGTGGGCAGAACGTGCAGAACACCCGGTCAAACCCCGCGCAGACCAAGCGCCTGCGTGGTCGCGACGGGATGGCGAGGTGGCGCGGACCGAAGAGTGGCGCCATAATGGCGCCATGCCCAGTGTGCAGATCAAGGACGTCCCTGACGAGACGCATGCGGTTCTGCGTCGTCGTGCGGCAGCAGCGCACCAGTCCCTCCAGGAGTACCTGCTGAGTCGTCTCATCGCGGAGACCAGCCGACCCACTCTGGACGAAGTGCTGGACCGGGCCGCCGGTCGGGCAGGCGGGGCGCTCGGGTTCGCGGGAGCAGCGAAGGGCATCCGGGAGGACCGTGCTCGTCGTTGACGCGAGCGTTCTCGTCGTCGCGCTGGCAGACGGCGGGCGCGACGGCGACGTCGCCCGCCGCCGGTTACGAGGCGAGGAGCTCGCGGCTCCGGAGCTGGTCGACCTCGAGGTCGCGTCCGCGCTTCGCCGGCAGCTCGCCGCCGGCGCGATGGACGCGAACCGCGCGGAACAGGCCGTCAGCGACCTCGCCGATCTGCCGTTCCAGCGGGCGTCGCACAAGCCGCTGTTGCCGCGCTGCTGGGAGCTGCGCGACAACCTCACCATCTACGACGCTGCCTACGTCGCGCTCGCCGAGCTCGTCGGGGGAACCCTGGTCACCGCGGACCGGCGGCTTGCGCGGGCCACCGGGCCGACCTGTGCCATAGAGGTCATCCGCTAGCGCGCGACTGCTGGTCGGCAACGACAACTGCGATGGTCGCCCGATGCCAGCGATTCCCGGTCGGCGCAGAGATGTCCTCCGCGTTGAGCGTGGCGGCGATACTGCTGGGCGACGCACCTCGAGCGTGCAGGGACATGATGCGCGCGACGACGGCCTGGTCTGGACGCGCGGTGCGTCGGGCGGGAAGCGCGGGCTCCGTGTCGAGTGGACCGCTATTTTCGATGTCACTGATGGCGTCGACGAACTCTTGGTCGGCAACTGGGGGCCGCCAGAGGTAACCCTGCCCCTGGTCGCATCCGAGGCGACGCAGCCGGTGAGCCTGCTCCGCGGTCTCGACGCCTTCGGCGATGAGGTTCAGCTTCAGCGTTGCCGCAAGCTGGATGAGCGTCGTGACGATGGCCGTGTCGTCGGGGTTGCGGCCGAGTCCGGCGATGAACGACCGGTCGAGCTTAAGTGCGTGCACCGGGAAGTCGCGCAGGTTGGCCAGCGAGGAGTAGCCGGTGCCGAAGTCGTCAAGGGAGATCCTGACTCCGAGGTCGACGACAGCACGCAGCCGCTCGGCGGCCAACGGGACATCCCCGAAGACGGCTGTCTCGGTGACCTCGAGCCAGAGGCGGTCGGCGGGGAGACCCGAGGTCTGCAGCGCGTCTCGCACGGTGTCGACCAGGTCGTCCTGCAGCTGACGGGCCGACAGGTTGACGGCGACAGCCCGGCTCCCCGGCCAAGTCGCGGCGTCGCGGCACGCCTGGTGCAGCGACCACCTGCCGAGCTGGGCGATGAGACCGGTCTCCTCCGCCAGCGGGATGAACACGGATGGGGGGACCTCGCCGTACCCCGGTCGGTGCCAGCGCATCAGTGCCTCGGCGCCGGTCACCTCGTTGGTGCTCAGGCGGACCACGGGCTGGTAGTGCAGTCGCATCGCCCCGGTCGTGACGGCCTCGCGGAGGTCCGCGAGCAGCTCCAACCTCGAGCGGGGGTCGCGCGGCGCGGCGGCGTTGAACAGAGCGACTGATCCTTGGCCTTGCTGCTTGGCATGATGCAGTGCGGCACCGGCAGCGGACACCAGAGCGCGCGGCTCGACGTCACTGGTGGAGACCGCGCCGATGCTGATCGACGGCTGGATCGCTGAGCCGTCGACGTCGAGCGGGCCCGCGACCTCCGCCACGAGGTCGCGAGCGATTCGCTCTACCTGGAAGGACTCGGCGTCGGCGCACAGCACGACGAACTGGTCCCCTGTCGTCCGGGCGATGCGGTCGCCGTCGCGGATCGCCTCGGCGAGGCGCTGCCCGACCTCCCGGATGACCTGGTCTCCCGCGTCGCTGCCGAGTCCGGCGTTGACGAGCTTGAGCCCGTCGATGTCACACAACAGGTAGCCGTAGTGGGAGCCGGTTCTTTCGTGCCGCTCGGTCAGGCCGCGCATGTCCTCCTCGAGAAAGGCCCGACTCGGCAGCCCGGTGAGCTGGTCGTAGAGCGCATGCTGGCGCAGGGACTCCTCGTATGCCTTGCGGTCGGTGATGTCGGCGACCAGCGCGATGGTGCCGCCGGTCGGCACCGCCCGGCTGAACCCTGGTGGCAGGGGGGCGGCCGACACCGCGACCCAGACGTCGGCACGGCCGAGCGGGCGGACGTGCAGCTCATAGGACTCAGCGACACCGGCTTGTCTCTTGACCAGGCGCTCGTGGATCTCCGCTGCCAGAGCGGGCTCCACGAGGTCGGCGAGCGGCTGGCTCATGAGCGTGTTGACGCGGACGCCGAGCATCTCCCTCATGCGCCGGTTGGCGAGGACGGTGTCACCGTCGGCGTCCAGAACCCAGACGCCTTCGTGCGCCGTCTCCAGCACGACGCGCAGGAACTGCTCCCGACTGCTCAGATCCTCCTCGACGGCCCGACGCTCAGTGATGTCAATGCTGTTGAACACCAGTCCTTGCACGTCGTCGTCGTCGAGCAGGTTCGTCACGTGCTGAGCGGACCAGTGCCACTCACCGTCGGCGTGCCGAACGCGGATCTCCAGGTCCTCCTTCGTGCCGGGCCGCGCCGACACGCGCTTGATCAGCGCGTCGAAGGCGGGCCGGTCCTCCGGGTGCACGAGATCAGCGATCTTGCTGCCGAGGATGGCGCCCGCGTCATGCCCGCACACCGACGTCACCGACGGGCTGATCCACCGCGTCGTCGTGTCCCGGTCACAGACCACTGCGACGTCTGTCGCGCCGGCCAACACGCCTTGGTAGAAGCGATCCCGTCCATCGACCCACTCCTGAGTCTGTTGACGGCCGCCGTCCGCGGCCATAGCAGCATCCGCCTGGTCGTTCATCGAAATGCCCTTCAAATGGCACGGTCGCTGTCATCTGACACTCGGTCCTCGTTGTGTCAACTGACAGGATCATAACGGGCAATGGCCCAACCGCTCCCCTGGGTGCCCGGTGGGTGGGACAGTGGGCGCATGAACGCGACCTCTGGCGCGCCCCTGAGCGGGCGGGTACGCGCCGCCCGCGAGCGCCGCGGGATGTCGCGCGAGGCGCTGGCGGCGCAGGCCGGTGTCAGCTATGGAGCCGTCGCGCAGATCGAGACGGGTCGGCGCACGGACATTCGGCTCACGACGATGGCCGCATTGGCACGCGTACTCGGCGTCTCGGTTGACTACCTCGTCGGCCGGCCGACCGTGGTCGAGCCAACGCTCGAGCACTCGGCGTTCCTCTACGCCTCCGACGGCGACTTCGTCGAACAGGCCGTCGGCTTTCTGACCGAAGCCCGCGACCGCGACGAGCCAGTCATGGCCGTGACATCACCACAACACCTCAAGTTGCTTCGCGACGCTGTGCCCCCCAAACAACGCGAGGGCGTCGAGTTCGCTGACGCGACCTCCTGGTACCGCTCGCCGGGCCACGCGCTTCGCAGCTACCGCGAGTTCGCCGCCGACCGCCTCGACGGTGGCGCGACATGGGTCCGGATCATCGGGGAGTTCACGGCGGGCAAGACGAAAGCCGAAATCGAGGCCTGGACCCGCTATGAGGCCCTGATCAATATCGTGTTCTCGACCATCCCCGTCACCGCTGTCTGCCTGTACGACACCCGTGTCACCTCGCGAGCGATGCTGACCCGGGTCCAGCAGACCCACATGCCGGTGCTCGGCGATGCTGCTGGCATGCCGTCCACCGCACAGTGGGCAGACTCCGAGTCGATCCTGCTCAACGAGCCGACCGGCGGGTGAGTCGAGCCGTCGAGGAGTCCAACCGGCGGCTGCTGCGAGCCCGGGACGCGATGGACCGCTCGTACGCCGAGCCACTCGACGTACCGACTCTGGCGCGAATCGCCTACGTCTCCGAGGCGCACTTCATCCGGACCTTCCGGGCCACGTTCGGAGAGACCCCGCACCGCTACCTGCAGCGGCGCCGGGTCGAGCGGGCGATGTTCCTCCTGCGTACGTCGGATCGGTCGGTGACCGATATCTGCATGGATGTCGGGTTCTCGAGCCTGGGGACCTTCAGCCGGGTGTTCCGGGACATCGTGGGTGAGCCGCCCAGCGCCCACCGCCGGCGCGGGCGCCTGCCACCCGTGCCGACCTGCTTCGCGATGGCGTGGCTACGACCGAGCAGTTTCGGAGAAGCCCCCGACTCGTCAGGGACCTAGCCTTTCGCACATGTTGAACTCACTCGGAATCACACAGATCTATGTCCTGGACCAAGACGAGGCGCTCGCCTTCTACGTCGGCAAGCTCGGTCTGGAGGTGCACACCGACGCCGACCTCGGCTTCATGCGGTGGCTGACCATCAATGTCCCCGGCTCGCCGGAACGGGAGATCCTCCTCGAGCGGCCAGGCGCGCCGGCACTGAGCGACGAGACCGCGGAGCGGGTGCGCGAGATGGTCAGCAAGGGGGCAGCCGGCGGGCACCTGTTCTTCCGCTGCGACGACGCCTTCAAGACCCACGCCGAGCTCAAGGAGCGCGGCGTGGACCTGATCGAGGAACCGCAGGTACGCGACTACGGGACCGACTTCGGGCTGCGTGACCCGTTCGGCAACCACATCCGGATCGGTCAGATCCAGCAGCCCTAATGGCGGGGCCGGGCCGACCGGGTCTCAGGCGCCGGGCGCCTGGTAGTCGACGGTCAGCCGGAGCGCCTCGTCGACCTGTTCCACGGTGAGCAGCTTGGTGGTGTGGGCGCTCACGGCACCGGAGCTGTTGATCGCGATGGCCACGGCCGCGGCGGCCTCGTCGTCGGGCACCTCGGCGATGGCGTACACGTCGGTGTCGCCGAATGCGAAGTGGAACGACTCGAGGCGGCCTCCCATGGCCTGCAGCATGGTCGACACGGCGTCGACCCGGGACTTCGCGCCGGCGGCACGGACCCCCGCCATGCCCTCGGCTGTGTAGTTGGCGCTGATCAGGTACTTGGGCATGTGGATTCACCTTCCGGTCCGGGGGTCCCCCCGTCCTTGCACGCTAGTCCGGTCCCTCGGCCTGTCAACGGCGCAAACGGGCACAGGGAACCGGCTCGGCCCGGGGTGCGTCACAGGTGGGTGCCTGCCTCAGGAGATCGAGTCCTCGCTGCCTCAACCTGGGTCGCCCTGGTGGCGGTCGCCACGCTGCTCGCCGGTTGCGGATCCCAAACCCAGTCGACGGCGGGGGTCGAGGGGTTGACCCCGCCGACGAGCCGGTCCGCGGGGACACCTTCTCCCTATCCGACCGAGCTGGTCGGCCAGGGTCTCGTCCTCCAGGACCGTTCACACGGCCCGCAGCTCTGCCTGGGCGTCATCGCGGCCTCGGCGCCGGCGCAGTGCGGCGGCCCGGACATCCCGAACTGGGACTGGGCCAAGGTCACCGGGAAGAAGACCTCGGCCGGGACCACCGACGGCAGCTATGTCGTGATCGGCCACTTCGACCCCGGCATCAACACCTTCACACTGACCCGTCCGCCGATCCCGGCCGCGGCGTACCACGGGCCGCCCATCAGCCCCGAGCCGCAGCCAGCGCTGCCCGGCACGCCCTGCAGTCCGCCCCCGGGTGGATGGCAGGTCGTCGACCCAGCGAAGACCACCGACGACAGCTTCGAGCGGACGGTCTCCCGCGCGGCCGCGATGGCCGGGTACGCCGGTGTCTGGGTCGACCAGTCACGCAGCACTGACCCGGACCGCAATGACCCGAAGCAGCTCATCCTGAACGTCGCGTTCACCCATGACCTGCCAGCACGTGAACAGGAACTCCGCGAAACCTGGGGCGGCCTGCTCTGCGTGAGCAAGGGCCTGCACACCGAAGAGGAGCTCAAGCGCATCCAGGGCGAGGTCTTCGAGGCCGCTCGATCGGTAACGCTGTCCGCCGACGGCGGGCGGGACGGGGTCGACCTGCGGCTGATCTACGACGACGGCACGCTGCAGAAGCGTTTCGACAAGCAGTACGGCGAGGGCGTCGTGCGCGTCTCCTCAGCACTACGCCGTTACTCCGGCTGATCGTCG
>JAVEDB010000128.1 GCA_030841185.1 Actinomycetota bacterium | reverse complement strand
CCGTGCACCGGCCGGCCCCACTCCAGGTCGTGGTAGCTCAGGTAGTCGGGCGTCGAGCCGGCCCAGGAACAGCGGGCCCGCCCGTCCGCGCCGACGACCTCGCCGGTCATGCGGTGCGCTCCACGTGCCGCGCGAGCCGGCGCAGGGACACGGCGACGCCGAGCCGCACGATCGGGCGGAGCACCGGCCAGCCGAGCCGGCCGAGCCGTCCGAACGGCAGCTCGAGCCACTCCGACCAGATGACCTGCGAACGGCGGGTGCCCAGCTCGCGCACCTCGAACGCGCCGGACCCCCGGACGACCCGGCCGGTGTGCCGGACCACGCAGCGGTGCGGCGGTTCCCACACGACGATCTCCATCGTGTCGAGGAAGCCCACCCGCCCCACACCGGTGAACGCCTCGATCGTCTCGCCCACCGCGCCGCCGCCGGACGCGCGGGTCAGCAGCATCCAGCGGTCGTGCACGGCCCAGTCGGTGAGCGCCGCCCAGACCGGGCCCGCTCCCGCGTCGACGTCCGCGGTGACGACGAGCTCAGCCATGTCCCTCGAGCTCGGCGATGTGGGCGTCCCGCGCAGCCAGCTCCGCGCTGAGGCGCTCCAGAACGGCGTCCACCTCGTCCATGCGGTAGCCGCGGAACGCGACCGAGAAGCGCAGCCGCTCCACGTCATCACCGGTCACGCCCTGGCCCGCGGGCAGCACGCCGAACGGCCTCCGGTCCGGGTCCGGCTCGGCCATCGAGGTGCCGACGCCGGCGGCGACCAGCGCGATGCCGGCGATCACGGCCAGGGCCGCCAGCAGCAGAAGGATCGACACGGGAGGATGGTGTCACGTCATCGGCCCGAACCGCCGACAGGAGCAGCCGTGCCCGCAGGAACAGCAGTGTCCGCGTTGCGCCTGGGCCGGCGCACCTTCGAACCGCACGCATTGGTCGTGATGGCCATCGTGAACCGGACGCCGGACTCGTTCTTCGACCAGGGTGCCTTCGTGGCCGACGATGCGGCGCTGGCCGCGGTGGACCGCGCGGTCGAGGAGGGCGCGGACATCGTCGACGTCGGCGGGGTGAAGGCGGGCCCGGGCCCGGAGGTGGATGCCACCGAGGAGGTACGCCGGACCGCGGGCCTCGTCGCGGCCATCCGCAGCCGCCACCCGGACCTGGTCATCAGCGTCGACACCTGGCGAGCGCAGGTCGGTCGGGCGGTCTGCCAGGAGGGCGCCGACCTGCTCAACGACGCCTGGGGCGGACCGGACCCGGGCCTGGCCGAGGCCGCCGCGGAGTTCGGTGCCGGGCTCGTCTGCAGCCACGCCGGCGGCCTGCCACCACGGACCGACCCGCACCGGGTGACCTACGACGACGTGATGGCCGACGTGGTCGCGACCGTCACGGGCCTGGCCGAGCGCGCGGTGGCCGCGGGCGTTCGACCGGACGGGATCCTGGTCGACGCGGCGCACGACTTCGGCAAGAACACCTACCACTCGCTCGAGGTGACCCGCCGGTTGGGTGAGCTGGTCGCGACCGGCTGGCCGGTGCTCGTCGCCGTGTCCAACAAGAAGTTCCTCGGCGAGGTGCTCGACGCCGACAAGGACGGCCGGCTCGAGGGGACGCTTGCGGCGACGGCGTGGTGCGCCGCGCAGGGCGGGCGCGTCTTCCGGGCGCACCAGGTCGGGGCGACCCGGCGGGTGCTCGACACCGTCGCGGCGATCCGCGGCACCCAGCCGCCGGCCGTCACCCGGCGGGCGCTGGCCTGACCGAGCCGGTCCGGGCCGGGCGCCTCAGGGCTCGGCCTCCAGCAGGTCCTCGGCCGACGGCACCACCGCCTGCATGTGCCGCGGCTCCGTGAGCTCCCGCTCGAGGACGTCCAGCGCCTCGCCCGGCGTGGTCGCCCAGAGCACCGAGTCGCGCGCCGGGACCCGCACGAAGCCCCGCGCGACCAGCAGCTCGACCTGCGCGCGCAGCGGCGCGTAGACCCCGTCCGGGTCGAGCACCACGACCGGCTTGGCGTGCATGGCCAGCGTCCGGGAGACCCAGATCTCGAGCAGCTCCTCCAGGGTTCCCAGGCCGCCCGGGAGGGTGAGGAACGCGTCCGCCCGGCGGTCCATCTCAGCCTTGCGGGAGCGCATGTCCGCCGCGACTACCAGCTCGTCGGCGTCGTGGTCGGCGACCTCGAGGGCGATGAGCGCCTGCGGGATCACGCCGACCGTCGTGGCCCCGCCCGCGCGGGCGGCCCGGGCCACCGCGCCCATGCAGGAGACGCTTCCCCCGCCGCTGATCAGGGTGTGCCCGCGCCGCGCCAGCTCCGACCCGACGGCGCTCGCCAGCTCGACGTACGACGGGTCGATGCGCTCGCTCGACGAGCAGAAGACGCAGATCGCGGCCATCTACACGTCGCGGTCCGGTGCTGCTGAGACGCTGGCGGCGCGCCGGCCTTCCGCGGTCGCTGCGAGTGCGGCCTCCTCGTGCTCCCGTTGATGCGTCTCGTTGGCCATGCTGACGATGCGCACGGCCTCGGCCGGGTCGTCGGTGACGGAGAACAGGTCGAGGTCCGGCTCGGCGATCTTGCCCTCCGCGAGGACGCGCTCCCGCAGCCAGTCGACGAGGCCACCCCAGTAGGCCGTGCCGATGAGCACGACAGGGAACGATGTCACCTTGCGGGTCTGGACGAGGACGAGTGCCTCGAACAGCTCGTCGAACGTGCCGAAGCCGCCCGGGAGCACGATGAACCCCTGCGCGTACTTCACGAACATCGTCTTGCGGGCGAAGAAGTAGCGGAAGTTGACGCCGAGGTCGACCCAGTCGTTCATCCCCTGCTCGAAGGGCAGCTCGATCCCCAGCCCGACCGACACCCCGTCGGCATCGCAGGCGCCGCGGTTGGCGGCCTCCATCGCGCCGGGGCCACCGCCGGTGATGACCGCGTAGCCCGCCTCGACCAGGAGACGTCCGACCTCGACGCCGAGGGCGTACTCCGGGGAGTCGCGGGAGACCCGCGCCGACCCGAACACGCTCACCGCTCGGCCGATCTCGGCGAGCGCGCCGAAGCCCTCCACGAACTCGGCCTGGATGCGCAGCACCCGCCACGGGTCCGCGTGCAGCCAGTCCGAGGGACCGCGCGTGTCCAGCAGCCGCTGGTCGGTGGTGGTGGCCTCCATCTGCCGCCCGCGCAGCGTCACCGGCCCTTTCCGCTTGGACTGCTGGCGCCCCTCGTCGGGCGGGGAGTCGGCCCCGGGAGTCGGGGGCGTCGTGTCGGCAGCCATGACGCAGAGGCTATCCGCCGCAGTGTCAGGCGGTGAGCCAGGAGCGCATCCGGTCCTCGCACTCGGCGATGAGCGGGATCTCGACGTACTCCTCGCGGGTGTGCGCGACGTTCGGGTCGCCCGGTCCGTAGTTCACGGCCGGTACGCCGAGCGCCGAGAAGCGGGCCACGTCGGTCCAGCCGAACTTCGGCAGCGGCTCCTTGCCGATCGCGGCTACGAACGCCGCCGCAGCGGGATGACCGAGACCCGGCAGGGCTCCCGGGGACGCGTCGGAGAGCGAAACCTCGAAGCCGGCGAACAGGTCGCGGACGAGAGCCTCCGCCTGCGCCGTGGACTTGTCCGGCGCGAAGCGGTAGTTGACCGAGACCGTGCACTCGTCGGGGATGACGTTGCCGGCCACCCCGCCGGAGATCCCGACCGCGTTGAGCCCCTCCCGGTAGGTCAGCCCGTCGATCTCCACCTCGGCGGGCTGGTAGGCGCGCAGCCGGTCGAGCACCTCCCCGGCGTGGTGGATGGCGTTGCTCCCGTGCCACGACCGGGCCGAGTGGGCCCGATGGCCACGGACCGTCACCTCTGCGCGCAGCGAGCCCTGGCAGCCACCCTCGACGGTGGCGTTCGTCGGCTCCATCAGCACGGCGAAGTCGGCGGCGAGCCAGTCCGGGTGGTTGCGCGTCACCCGTTCGAGCCCGTTGCGGGTGGCCTCGACCTCCTCGCAGTCGTAGAACACCCAGGTGACCTCCCGCGTCGGCGCGGTCACCTCCGCGGCCAGCCGCAGCGCGACCGCCACACCGCTCTTCATGTCCGTCGTGCCGCAGCCGTAAAGCCGGTCGCCCTCGACGCGGCAGGGCAGGTTGTCAGCGAGGGGCACCGTGTCGATGTGCCCCGCGACGATCACCCGTTCCGGCCGGCTACCAGTGGTACGCGCGAACACCGCATCGCCGTCCCGTTCCACCTGCAGGTGCGGGACGGACTGCAGCGCGCGTTCGATCGCATCGGCGAGGACGGTCTCGTTCCCGCTCACCGACTCGATGTCGCACAGGACCTGGGTCAGCGTCGCGGCGTCCGTCGACAGGTCGAGAGAGGGGGACTCGGTCATGGCCCCCGACCCTACGGGGCGAAGACGCAGAACTCGTTGCCGGCCGGGTCGGCCAGGACGTGCCAGCGGACCTCGTCGTCGGGGGTTCGCAGCACCCGGGCGCCGCGGGCGACGAAGCTGGGCACGTCGTCGGAGACGAGGTCCCAGTGAACGCGGTTCTTCACCGTCTTCGGCTCGTCGACGCCGACGAGCTTCACGACGTCGAACGGAAGACCGGGTACGTCGCACACCCATCGGCGCAGCCCGCCCGGTGCGACCGCAGCCCGGGCACCCAGCACGTCGGCCCACCAGGCTGCATCGGCGACCGGGTCCCGGCTGTCGATGACAAGGCCGCTGGGAGCGTCCGGCTGCGCGAACAGGCACAGCTCGCCACCCTCCGGGTCGGAGAGCACGGTCCAGCTGCGCTCGCCGTACGACGCCTCCTGCAGCACACCCGCCCCGGCGGCGAGCAGGCTCGCCAGCGGCGGCCGGACCAGGTCCAGGTGGACCCGGTGCTTCACGACCTTCGGCTCGGGTACCCGGTTGATCCACACCGTCTGCTCCGGCGTCGGCCCCCGCAGCACCGCGTCACCGTCGTCGCCGAGGGTGGCCTGGAGGTCGAGCGCGACGGCCCAGAATGCCGCGAGCACCGACGGGTCCGCCGCGTCGATGCAGAGATCCTTCCAGCGGGCGAGCGTCATGGGTCGCGACGCTATCCGAGTCTGGCAGGGTGGCAGGCATGAGCGACGGCACTGCGCACACCGCCTCCGGGACCGGGCTCGCCACCGTGCACCGGTCCGGTCAGGTGCTCGACGCGTGGTTCCCCGCACCGCTGCTCGGCGACGGCGCGACCGTGCCCTCCGAGCTCGACATCGACGGGCTCGCCACCGAGGACGACGACCGGCAGGTCACCCGCGAGGTCGTCCACTGCAGCGTGCACCTCGACGAGCCGCCGAAGGACGTCGTGGACGCCTACCTGCGGCTGCATCTGCTCTCGCACCGGCTCGTCCGGCCGCACGGGCTCAATCTCGGCGGGATCTTCGGCATCCTGCCCAACGTGGTCTGGACGAGCCGGGGACCTTGCGCGGTCGAGGGTTTCGAGCTCACCCGGGCGAGGCTGCTTCGGCGCGGACCGGTGACCGTGCTCGGCATCGACAAGTTCCCGCGGATGACCGATTACGTCGTACCGAGCGGCGTGCGCATCGCCGACGCCGACCGCGTCCGGCTGGGTGCGCACCTCGCGACCGGGACGACCGTGATGCACGAGGGCTTCGTCAACTACAACGCCGGCACCCTCGGAACGTCCATGGTCGAGGGGCGGATCAGCGCCGGTGTCGTCGTCGGCGACGGCTCGGACATCGGCGGCGGCGCGTCGATCCTCGGGACACTCTCCGGTGGTGGCAAGGACGTGGTGTCGGTCGGCGAGGGGTGCCTGCTCGGCGCGAACTCCGGCATCGGGATCTCGTTGGGCGACGGGTGCATCGTGGAAGCCGGGCTGTACGTGACTGCGGGGACCAAGGTGACGCTGCCCGACGGCTCGGTCGCGAAGGCCCGCGAGCTGTCCGGGCGACCCGGCCTGCTGTACCGCCGCAACAGCGTCAGCGGCGCGGTCGAGGCGGTGCCGCGCGAGGGCTCCTGGGGGGAGCTCAACGCGGCCCTGCACGCAAACGATTGACCGGACGTGGCGATGCGACTCACCAGACGGGGGCGGCTCGCAGTGACAGTGACCGCTGCGGCGGCACTGCTGCTTGCAGGGACGTCGTACCTGTTGACCCGTACGACGGTGGGAGCCGCGCTCGGCGTACCCATCCCGCCGCCGTGCCGCATCACGGCCGACGGGCACACCCGCGAGTGGTCGCGCGTCCAGGCCATGACGGCGACCACCGTCGCCGGCGTCGGCGTGCGCATCGGCGCCACCCTCAACGGGGTCGCAGTCGCGGTGGACCAGAGCCTGGCCGCGCGTCCTGCGATCGCCGTGACCAGTGCGCAGGCGCTAGCGGTCTACCGGCGCCCACCTGTCCGCACCGCGCCCACGGCGGCCGCGCTCGCTCTCGCCCGCGCGCTGCTGGGCGAGAGCGGTCGAGCACTCACCTGCACCGTGCCCCTCGTCGACCGGCTGCCCCGCGAGGACCCGGACCGGTTGGGCCTGACCGGACGAGCCGAGACGATGCGCCTCGCCATGCGCGACGTCTTCGGAAAGCAGACGCTTGGCGGTTTCGCCGCCGGAGGCATCACGACGGGACATGTCGAGGGATCGGCGCACTACCAGGGCCGGGCGATCGACGTGTTCTTCCGACCCGTGACCGCCGAGCAGCAGCGCAGGGGCTGGGTCCAGGCGCAGTGGGCCGTTGCCCACAGCGACCGGCTGCACATCGCCACGGTCATCTTCGACCGCGCCATCTGGACCGCTGAGAAGTCGATCTCGGGGTGGCGGGACTACGCCTATCCGGGCGGTCCGACGCAGAACCCGATCCTGTTGCACCTGGACCACATCCACGTCGATGTCGTCGAAGGCGGCTGACCGGGCTGCACCAGCCCTACCGCGCGGTTGCCGCCAGCCGGTCGGCGGCCGCTGCGATCCGCTCGTCGGTCGCCGTGAGCGCGACGCGCACGTGGCGGCCACCGGCGGCGCCGTAGAACGCGCCGGGAGCAACGAGGATGCCGAGCCCGGAGAGCGCGCGGACCGAGTCCCAGCAGTCCTCGTCCCGGGTCGCCCACAGGTACAGCCCGGCCTGGGAGTGGTCGATCCGCCAGCCCGCAGCCGTCAAGGCATCCCGCAGCACGGCCCGACGCTCGGCGTACCGCGCTCTCTGCTCGGCGACGTGCGCGTCGTCACCGAGGGCGGCCACCGCCGCTGCCTGCACCGGGGCGGGCACGATCATGCCCGCGTGCCGGCGTACCTCGAGGAGCTCGCGCACCAGCGTCACGTCGCCCGCGACGAACCCGGCCCGGTAGCCCGCGAGGTTGGACTGCTTGGACAGGGAGTAGACGGACAGCAGTCCCTCGTGCGACCCGTCGCACACGTCCGGGTGCAGGAGCGAGACCGGCGCCGCGTCCCAGCCGAGCTCGGCGTAGCACTCGTCCGAGGCGACGACAGCCCCGCGTTCGCGGGCCCAGGCGACGACCTTGCGCAGGTGCTCGACCGGCAGCACGGCACCGCTGGGGTTCGAGGGCGAGTTGAGCCAGACGAGGCGGACCCGGGCCGGGCCGAGGGCGGTGAGTCCGTCCGTGGGCACCGGGGTGGCGCCGGCGAGGCGGGCGCCCACGTCGTACGTCGGGTAGGCGAGCTCCGGGTGGGCGACCACGTCGCCGGCGCCGAGGCCGAGCAGGGTGGGCAGCCAGGCGACGAGCTCCTTCGACCCGATCGTCGGGAGCACCCCGGCCGGGTCGAGCGAGGGCACGCTGCGGCGCCGGGCGAACCAGGCGCTGACGGCCTCGCGGAGCACCGCGGTGCCTGCGGTCAGGGGGTAGCCGGGCGCGTCCGCGGCGGACCGCAGGGCCTCCTGGACCACTTCGGGGGTGGGATCCACCGGGGTGCCGATCGACAGGTCAACCAGGCCGCCGGGGTGCGCCTCCGCCGCGCGCGCGAAGGGGACGAGGAGGTCCCAGGGGAAGTCCGGCAGCCGGTCCGAGACCGGGCCGCCGGCGCCGCCCGCCGCGGCGGCGGGCGTCACGCTCAGTCGCTCTCCGGCTGGATCTGCGGGGGCAGCGCCTCGATCAACGGGTGGTCCTTGTCGATCTTGCCCAGCTTGGAGGCACCGCCCGGGGAGCCGAGGTCGTCGAAGAACTCGACGTTGGCCTTGTAGTAGTCCTTCCACTGCTCCGGCGTGTCGTCCTCGTAGAAGATCGCCTCCACCGGGCAGACCGGCTCACAGGCGCCGCAGTCGACGCACTCGTCGGGGTGGATGTAGAGCATCCGCTTGCCCTCGTAGATGCAATCGACGGGGCACTCCTCGATGCAGGCCTTGTCGAGAAGATCGACGCAAGGCTGCGCGATGACGTACGTCACGGTCGGGTCCTCCGCGGAGCTGGGTCGGGCTGGGCAGATGCGGTCACGGTCCTCATCGGTCTCTGCCTAGTATCGCGCCCGAAGCCGGCGCGAGGGGCAAGGGGGCCGAACCGATGCTCAACCCGCGAGATGTCGGTGCCCGCGTCAGCCTGCGCCACCGCCTCGGCGACGGGCAGCTCACCGACGTCCTGGGCGACTTGGTGACCTGGGACGAGGGGCGGCTGACCGTCCGGCGCGCCGACGGGACGCTGGTCGAGGTGGACGAGGCCGCCGTGGTCGCGGGGCGCACCGTGCCGCCCGCACCGCCGCGCCGGCGCCCCGGCGTACCGCACGCCAGTCCGGAGGAGATGCAGCGGATCGCCAACGCCGGCTGGCCCGCCCGCGAGACCGAGGCACTGGGCGACTGGCTGCTGCGGGCGCACGGGGGCATCACCGGGCGGGCGAACTCGGTGATGGCCGTGGGCGACCCCGGCGTGGACCTCGCAGCGGCGGCGGCCCGGGCGCAGTCGTGGTACGCCGAGCGCGGGCTGCCCGCCCTCCTGCAGATGCCGGCGGCCGACCCGCGCAACGAGGAGCTGGACCGCCTCGGGTGGCGCGAGCAGCACGTGACGATCGTCCAGACGGCGCCGATCGCGCCGACGGTTGACCTGATCGAGTCGCGGCCGGAGCTGGCCGAGGAGGTGCTGGCCGAGCCGAGCGCGGACTGGCAGGGCCTCATGCACGACCTGGACCGGGACGACCCGCAGGCCCATCTCGCCATCCTGACCGGCCCGCCGGTGACCGGTTTCGCCGTCGTACGGGACAAGGGCGAGCCGGTCGCGATCGGGCGGGTCAGCATCGAGGGACCGTGGGCGGGGGTCACGTCCGTGGACGTCGCAGCCCACCGGCGACGCGAGGGGCTGGGGCTCGCGGTGATGCGTACCCTGCTCGGCTGGGCTGACGGCCAGGGCGCGCGGGCGGCGTACCTGCAGGTCCGGGCGTTGAACGAGCCCGCACTGGCGCTCTACCGCCATCTCGGGTTCGTCACTCACCACCCCTACTGCTACCGCACCCCGACCTGAGGCTGGCCGGTCAGTCGGGGGGAGCGGTGGTGGGTGTCGGGGTCGGGGTGGGCGGCTTCGGCTTTACGGGACCGGACTGGCCGCAGACGATGCGCGCCTCGGGGTCGTAGCGGGTGTGGAAGCTCTCGGAACGCACCTGGGCGCCGCCCTGGAAGAACAGCCGCTTCACGTCGATGGCGAAGCCCTCGACCCCGTCCTGGTGAACGCAGCTGCCGGGAGTGGTCCCCGCCGGGCGCTTGTCGTACTGGATGGGGAACGGGTGGACGTTGTAGCGGGCCGACCTCGTCGCCTTGATCGTGTAGATCTTGGTTCCCCAGATGCGCACGGTGACCGACGAGTTGGTGTAGCCGGTCGTGACGAAGACGCCGTGCCCCGAGTCGTTGCGGAACCGAAGGTCCTTGACACCCCACGCGACCGTCGCCTCGCGGCCGACGGGATAGCGGCTGATGTAGAAGCTGTGTGGGTGGTGCTCGACGTCGTCGAGTCCCGCGAAGAAGGCAGCGTTGAACGTGGTCGTCGCGAGCTGGGACACGCCACCGCCGAAGTCGACCTCGAGCTTCCCGCCGTTAATGATGAAGCCGGCGGCGAAGCCCCGTTCCTTGGTCCGCTCCCCCACCGCCTTGTTCATGCTGAAGATCTGCCCGGGCAGGACCAGCGTGCGGTTCATCAGATCCGCGGCGCGGTGGATGTTCACCAGCCGGGGCGGGAAGTCTGACGGGTAGTGCGTCGTGAACGTGGACACCAGCTCGGTCACGCCGAGGGCCTGGGCGGCGGCGGTGGTCAGCTTGGGTACGCCGACGACGAGCGAGACCTCAGCCCGGCGGGCATCCCCGGTCTGGGTCAGCGCCGGGAGCAGGGCCGCCTCCAGCGTGGCCGGGTCCACCACCCGGCCAGGCTTCGCCGGCACCACCAGCGGGCGCCCGTTCACGATCCGGAAGGTCGCGTCCTTGGACACGACCTCCAGCGGGCCCAGCTGTGCGTCCAGGACCGCCTTCTTCAGCCCGGCCCCGTCCAGCGCCGGCTGCAGCCGGCCGGCAGCATCCGGCGCCATCGACAGGTGCGGGGCGATCTCCTCCGGCGAGAGCGACAGCGTCTTGTCGGAGACGACGAGGTCGACCGGCCCGGACATCGCCGGGTCGCCGAACTCGCGGACGGCTCGGTCGACCTCGAGCTGCCCGACCTTGGGCTCGACGACCGTCGTCGCGAGCTCGACCGGACCGCTGTCGTGCAGGAACGCGTCCCGGATCTTCTGGCTGGCGTCACTGCGGTCGATCGTCCGGCCCCTGCGGGGCGCCACCGGCACCGCCTGGGCCGCCTCGAAGCGCACGTCACCTTCGACCGGCTTCCCGTCGATCTTCGCGGCCAGTGCCGTCAACGCGGTGCGCAGCTTGGCCTGGTCCACCGCGACGGACGGGTCCAGGTCATGCGCGCCGAAGAGCCCGCGCACCAACGTGATCGGGTTCCAGCTCCGGCCACCGGCCCTGGCGACGGTCTCGGCCACGTCCACCGTCAGCCCCGCGGACACGGGGTCCACCGACATCCGTTCGCCGTCGACGACGACCGGCACGGCAGCGCGCGCGTCGTCGGCCAGCCCCCGGCGCAGCGCATCGCTCGCCCGCGCCTCGCTGAGACCACCGATCGCGACGCCGTGCACCGTCGTCCCCCGCGGGATCCCGCTGCCGGCGGCGAGGAAGAGGCCGAGCCACAGGACGGCAAGTACGCCGAGTCCAGCACCCGCCCAGCGCAGCACTCGCCGCCGCGGCGCGGGACGGCCGGCTGACGGCGGAGCCTCGGAAAACACCTCGGAGAACATGCAACCTTGAATGTCGGGGCGGCTGGGGTCCGCCGGAGCCCGACCATGCTACGGGAGGCGGGCGGTGTCCCTCGTCACGAAAGCTCGCGGTAGGAGCCGCGGTAGTAGACGAGCGGCACCCCATCGGCTGGTCCGTGCTCGACGGCGAGCACCTCGCCAACGACGATGTCGTGGTCCCCGCCGTCGTAGACCGCCGTGGTGCGGCACTCCAGCCAGGCCAGGGAGCTCTCCAGCAGCGCCGCACCGCTGACCGGGCCGCGGTGGTGGGGCACCCGGTCCATCTGTCCGATCAGGGGCCGACCGCGAGCCGCGAACCACTCGGCAGCCCGGCGGCCCGATGCGTCCAGCACGGACACCGCCCAGCTCCCGGCCTCGAGGATCGCCTCGTGGAACCGGGCGTCCTTGTCGACGCAGACGAGCACCAGAACCGGATCGAGGGAGACCGAGGTGAAGGCGCTCGCCGTCATCGCATGGTCGACGCCGTCGACGCAGGCGGTGACCACCGTCACGCCGGTGGCGAACTGTCCGACGACGCGGCGGAACGCGTCGGGGTCGACGCTCGCGCCGCTCGCGGGTGTCCCGCCGGCGGCCGGCTCGCCGGCGGCAGGGACGGACACCTGTCCGAGACTACTCGCGGCGGTTTCGAGCGGATCAGGACGAGGGTGCGCCGGCGACGCCGGCCAGGCGTGCGTTGTTGATGACCACTGCGGCCGGCTGCTCCACGAGACGCAGCGTGTTCAGCGAGGTCTCGCCGAAGGCGTTCTTCGTGGCACTGGACAGGGCAAGGCAGCCGACGACGCGGCCGCCGGCCCGAAGGGGCATGGACAGGAAGGTCGCCATCCGACCCTCGTCGTCGCGGCCGAGCAGCCCGTTGGGGTCGGCGACCCGCGGGACGAGGTCGCTGACCATCACGGGTGTCCCCGTCACCTGGGTTGCCGCGTCCGCGACGGCCCCGAAGAACTCGGTGTACTGGCTCTGTGAGCTCTCGCGGGCCACGGTCACATAGGTCAGGCGGTCGTCGAGCATGCAGACGGCGGCCAGGTCGTAGTCGACGATGCGACCGAGCACCGCGAGGACCGCGGCCACGGTCTCCTCGAAGCCGCGGACGTCCGCAGCGATGTTGGTGACCTCGGCCGACACCGACGCCTCGAACAGCTTGCGGTCGAGCAGCTCGGACACCCGGGCCAGCACCTCGTCGTCGGTGAGCTCCACCGCGTCGGGCCGCATCGGGGGCCGGCCGCCGCGCGCCTCGTCGGCACCGCGGATGACCTCCTGGATGGCGGCGATGAGCTCGGGCGCCTCGAAGTCCTTTGTGAGGAACCGGTCCGCGCCGGTCTGCGCACCCCAGTAGCGGTCGGACGCCGCGTCGAGCGACGTGAGGATGACGACCGGGATGTCCGCGGTCTGCCAGTCGTCCTTGAGCAGCCGGGCGGCCACATAGCCGGAGAGGCGTGGCATCTGTACGTCGAGGATCACCGCGTCGGGCTGGGTCCGGAACACGCCCTGGACTGCCTCGACGCCGTCCTCGGCGCTGACGACCTCGAAGCCCTCGCGTTCGAGCACCGAGGTGACGATGCGCCGCAGGGTGGGGCTGTCGTCCGCGATCAAGACGGTCGGCATGCGGTCCTCGTCTCCGGGATGAATCCGTGGTCGGGGTGGGCGCTCAACGGCCGACGAGACGTCGGACGGTATCGATGAGTTCGGCCTGATCGAACTCACTCTTGAGCAGGTAGGCGCTGGCTCCGGCGTCCAGACCGGCGCGCTGGTCGGCCGCGTCCCCGCGCGAGGTCATGATGACGACGGGCACGTCCTCCCAGCCGCGGGTGCGACGGATCGTGCGGGTGAGCGTGAAGCCGTCCATCCCCGGCATCTCCACGTCGGAGAGGACGAGGTCGACGGGCAGGCCGGTGAGCCGGGCGGCGCCGTCCAGCCCGTCGACGGCCGTGAGCACGTCATAACCGGCGCCTTCCAGGATCACCCGCTGCAGCTCGCGCACGCCGAGGGAGTCCTCGACGACCAGCACCCGTGGCCGGTCGCCGACGCGGGGCGCGGGAAAGCCCAGGTCGCTGGCCCGCCGGGCGGGCACGTCCACGCCGCTCGACCCGCTGGCCAGCTGCCGGACCGCGATCTCGCGGACGTCGAGGACGAGAACCACCCCGCCGTCACCGCCGATCGTCGCGCCGGCGACGGTGGGCAGTCGACCGATGAACCCGCCGAGCTCCTTCACCACCAGCTCCATCTCGCCCTCGAGCTCGTCGACGGCGAAGCCGAGCATCTCCCCCGACGCGTTGAAGCTCACGACCACCGCGGCCCGCGGGTCCCGGTCACCGGGTGCCTCGAGAACCTGGCCCAGGTCGACGAGCGGGAACGTGTTGCCGTTGCGCACGAGCACCGGGACCCCGGCCACCTCGTGGCGCTCCACCCCGGTCAGCCCGATGGTCTCGACCACGCCCGCCACCGGCACGGCGTACCGCTCCGTCCCCACCCGCGCGATGAGGCAGCGCAGCACACCGAGGGTCACCGGCAGCGTGATGACGAACGACGTCCCCACGCCGCGCTCCGAGCGGACCTCGATGGTCCCGCTGAGGTCACCCACGACGGTGCGTACGACGTCCAGGCCCACCCCGCGTCCGGAGGTCTGGGTGATCTCGGCCCGGGTGGAGAACCCCGGCGCGAACATCATCTGCAGCAGCGGCGGGCCGCTCAACGTCGAGTCGGAGAGCAGCAGGCCGCGGCTGATGGCGGCCGAACGCAGATCGTCCTCGTCGACGCCCCGCCCGTCGTCACCCACCTCGATGACCACCGTGGATCCGGCCGCGCGGGCGGACACGGTCAGCGTCGCCTGCGGTGGCTTGCCGACAGCAGTGCGCTCGGCAGGGGTCTCGCAGCCGTGGTCGACCGCGTTGATCACCAGGTGGCGCAACGAGTCCGCGACCGTGTCGAGGACCCGGGTGTCGAGCTCGACATCGGCTCCGGACAGCACGAGCCGGACGTCCTTGGGTGTGTCACCGGCGCCGGCGAGCTCGCGGACCAGCTGGGGGAAGCCCGCGGCCACCCGCCGGACGGGCACCATCGCGAGGCCCATCGCACCGTCGCGCACGGACCCCAACCGGGCCTGGCTGTCCTCGCTGCGCGCGGCCAGCTCGCGGGTAGCAGCCACCAGCTGGTCGCCCAGGGCGACCAGGGCGTGGACGGCGTCGGCGAGGCTCTGCGGCACCGCACCGCGGCCGCCGGCGACGGCCGTCGCGGCCGCGTCGCGCAGGGTGCGCGACCAGCTGAGCTGGCTGGCGGCGAGAGCGGAGAGCTCCCGCCCGTGCAGCGCCATCCGGCGGACCTCGAGCTCGGCTTCACCGACCACGTCGAGCAGGTCGTGGACGCGCCGCGTCGAGACGCGGATCGACTCGCCGCCGCGGGGCCGGGCGGCGTCCTCGACGAAGTCCTCGTCGGCGCTGAGCAGGCGGGGGACCACGACCGGCGACTGGCCGGCACTGGCCGCGTCGAGGGCCGCCACGACTGCCGGCAGGTCGTCGGGGCCGATGGGGTGCTCGGCGCCGGGGAGCGAACGCGAGATGGCCTCGGCGGCGACCAGCAGGACATCGACGAGGTCCTTGCGCGGGGCCATCCGGCCGTCGCGGAGGGCGCCCAGCAGGTCCTCGGAGCGGTGCGCGACCTCGACGACGGAGTCCAGCCCGAGCATCCGGGCCGACCCCTTCACCGTGTGCGCGTCCCGGAACAGGCCGGCGACCAGCTGCCGTGGCGACGGGTGCTGCTCGAGACGCAGCAAGCCCTCGCAGAGCGACGCGAGCCGCTCGTCCACCTCGGCTCGGAAGGTGGCGACGAGCTCGGGGTCGTCAGCCCAACTGCTCACGAGACGCGGAACTGCTCGATCGACGACCGGAGCTCGGCGGCCAGCACGTTGAGCTGGGCGGCCGCGGCGGCGGCCTGCTTCGAGCCCACGGCGTACTGCCGGGAGACGTCGGAGACCTGGGTCATGGCCGACACGACCTGGTCGGAGGCGGAGCGTTGCTGCTGGGTCGCGATCGAGATCTCCTTGGCTGCCGTGGTGGTCTCGTCGACCATGCCGGAGATGCGCTCCAGCGCGTCCACGACGTCACGGGCGAGAGCTGCGCCGCTCTGGACCTCCTTGGCCCCCTGCTCGCTGGCGAGGATGGTCGCGTTGGTCTCGGCCTGGATCTCGGCGACGATGGCCTGGATCTGGCCGGTGGACTCCTGAGCCCTCTCGGCCAGCTTGCGGACCTCGGACGCGACGACGGCGAAGCCGCGACCATGCTCGCCCGCGCGGGCCGCCTCGATGGCGGCGTTGAGGGCCAGCAGGTTGGTCTGGTCGGCCAGGTCGTCGATGACCTCGAGGATGCGGCCGATCTCGTGTCCCTTCTCGCCGAGTGACAGCGCGCGGGTGGCGATCGAGTCCACCCGGTGCGCGATGGCGTCCATCGCGTGGACGGAGGTGGCGACCGCGGTCCGCCCGTCCTCCGCGTGGCGCAGTGTCTCGGCTGCGTAGCGCGCGACCGACTCCGCGGTGTCTGCGATCTGCGCCGCGGTTGCCGCGAGCTCCTCGATGGTCGAGGTGGTCTCGGCAACGGCGGAGGACTGCTGGGTCGCGCTGGCCGCGTGCTCCTCGGCGGTCGCGAGCAGCTCGCCCGCGCTCGCGGTGATCTGCTCACCGCCGGAGCGGATCTGCTCGACGAGCTGGCGCAGGTTGACCAGGGTGTTGTTGAACGACTCGGTCAGCGCCGCGACCGAGCTGTTGTCGCCGTCGACGTGCACGTGGACGGCGAGGTCTCCCTCGGCTGCCTGGGCGAGGACCGAGGACAGCGCCTCGACCCGGTGGCTGAGCTCGTCACGCTCTTGCTGGGCCCTGCGTCGCTCGTCCCACACCAGCGAGCAGAGCGTCCCGACGAACCAGCCGATGGCGGGGCCGGAGGGGAGCACGAGCACGAGGGCACCGACGTTCGGTCCCGTCAGGTCACCGGTGATCGAGAAGGCCAGGACGAGGCCGATGGCCGCGAGCACGCCGATGCCGAGGCTCTGCACCTTGGTCATCGAGACCGCGGCGATGAGCAGCGGGGCGGCGAACAGGATCCAGAACGGCTTGTGCAGCCCCCCGCAGGTCGCCACCAGGCCCGAGATCCAGACCAGGTTGGCGAAGACGAGGGCGACGCGGTACCGGTCGATCTGGGAACGGTCCAGGTGGCGGTCGCCGACGAGGGTCAGGGCACCGAGCCCGGCCGCGCTGACCAGCCCGAAGGCGAGCCAGCCGGAGGCAACCAGGCCGGAGAAGTCCGCGCCGCCGGCCTTCTCCGCCAGCACCGCGGCGCCCGCGCCGACCACGCTGCCGGCGATAGTGATCGCCGACGCGCGGTTCAGGGTCTTCCAGAAGTCCACCAAGGCCTCCAGCCGGATGCGGAACGTCTCGCCAGAGGAGCATCGGGACGTCACCCGTCTGGCTGAAGGTCACGACGTGGCCGAAGTCACGCTCGGCCGGGCGTGCTGCGCGCCGGGTCAGCCCCCGTGCCGCCTGCGGTCCACGCGCTCGCGCAGGCCGAGCACAGCAACGACGTCGAGTACGGCGATGGGGCCGAGGCCGTCGGACACCTGTCCGGACACGAGCCGGGCCGCCTCGAGGCTCAGGGTCGCCGGCGGCGGCTCGGCATCGGTCAGCGCCGCGTCGTACACGCCCGGGACCGCCTCGGCGACGATGCCCGCCGTCACCGCACCGTCCTGGACGACCACCAGCCGGGCGCTGGTCGCCAGCGGGATGGTGGGCGTACCGAGCAGCGGTCGCAGGTCGAGGACGGGAAGCATCCGGCCGCGCCAGTTCGCGACACCGCGCAGGAATGGGGGCGAGCCCGGGATGCGGGTGATCGTGGGCAGCGAGATGACCTCGGCCACATCGGTCATCGCCACCGTGTACCGGGAGGTCCCGAGCCGGAGCACGATGCCGCCGGCCTGGACGTCGTCGTCGAGAATCGCCCCGGCCCGCGCCTCGTAGGCGTCGACGGGTGCCGTCTCGACGAGCTGGCCCTCCACGCCCAGGTCATCGGTCGGCGGACGGTCCGGCTGAAGACGCCGCACCGACCGGCCGGCTGGCCCGGACTGGCTGGTCCCCCGGATGCCGGGCATACGGCCAGCCCACCGCGAGCCCCGCCAACACGGCACCGCCCAGGAGCAAGCCGAAGCCGAGAACGGTCGCCGGGACCACCAGGTCGCCCTCGGGGCGGGGCGAGGCGAGCACGATCACCGTGCCCAGCCAGGCGGCCGCCGCGAGGCCCGGCGCGAGCCGTCCCCGGGTGGCCAGCCCGCAGGCCGCGATCACCGAGACGCTGAGCACCAGCGAGATGCCCAGGCCGACCGGCAGGCCGGCCTGGGTCACCGCATGGTCGAAGGACCCCACCACCCCGGCGCCCCCGCCCGCCGCGATGGCTAGGCCACAGGCCAGGACCCGACCCGCGAGGCGCACCGGGCCAGGCTACGGCCGCGGCCGCAACCCCGGTCCCGCGCTACCGGAGCGCGCCGCTGCGCAGGTCGACAACTTCGGGGGCCGGCCCTGCGTCGCGGGCCGCCTCCAGGATGTCGGTGATCTCGGAGCCGATCAGCTCGTGGCGCTCGATCAGGGCGTCCCGCAGCGCGGCCACCAGGTGCTGGTGGGACTCCAGCAGCCCGCGGACGTGCACCTTCTGCGTCTGCAGCAGCTCCTCCACCCGGGCTCGGCCCTCGGCGTCGGTGAGGACCTTGCCGACGAGGTTGGTGTCGGAGAACGAGCTGTTCTGGATCGCGGCGTAGGAGACCAGCGTGTCGACCATGCCGCAGGAGCCGATCATCTCCGCCGCCACGTTCGTGGCGTACAGGAGGTCGCCGCCGGGACCGGTCGACACGTCGCCGAAGAAGATCTCCTCGGCGCACTGGCCGCCCATCGCGATCTGGATGAGTCCGGTCATCTCGGTGCGCGAGCGGGTGTAGACGTCGTCGCGGTCACCGTGGGCCAGCATCCCCAGCGCCTCGCGCCGCTTGATGATGGTGAGGACCTCCAGGCGCCGCTCGGGCGCGACGAGCCACGCGACGGTCGCGTGGCCCGCCTCGTGGGTGGCGATCAGTGCCTTCTCGTGCGCGGTGTAGGCGACCGGCTGGCCCATTCCGACCTCTTCGACCAGCCGGGCCTTCTCGACATCGGCCCAGCTCATGGCCCGCTTCTCCCGGCGTACGGCGTTGACCAGTGCCTCGTCGAAGAGGTGCTCGATCATCACCGGCGTGTAGCCCTGCGTCACTCCCGCGAGGGCGTCCCGCTTCTCGTCGTCGTCGAGCTCCGGGCCGTGCGCCTTGGTGTCGAGGAAGTGGTCGATGAGCGTGCGCCGGGCCACCTTGGCCGGCAGCTCGAAGGTGAGCCGACGGTCGAACCGGCCCGGCCGCAACAGCGCCGGGTCGAGGTTGTCGGCGCGGTTGGTGGCCGCGATCAGCAGCAGGTTCGTCGACGGGGGCTGCGGCCGGCGGAACTGCCGGTGGACCGGCAGGTACAGGTTGATGCGGTCGATGAGCTTGCTCTGCAGCTTCTGCATCCCGGTCGGCTCGTCGAAGGACTGCATCTGCACCAGCAGCTCGTTGACCACTCCGCCGACGCCTTCGGAGACCACCGACCGGTTCTGCACCGTGGTCGCGGCCCACGACGCCCCGGCGTACGCCGCCGGAAGGCCCGTCATCCCCCCGCAGTCGATGGACGTCATCCGGGCCACCTGGGGCATGGCGGTCGCGCTGAGCCCGCCGCGGGACATGGCGATCGCGTCGATCTCCTCGATGAACCCGATCGCGCCGCCCTCCTGCCGGGCGGCCTTGCGGAGGGCCTTGAAGTACGAGCGGATCTTGCGCGCGGTCGCGCCGTAGTACATCGACTGGAAGGACGTCGCCGAGACGAAGAGGAACGGCACCCCTGCCTCGCGCGCCATCGCCTTCGCGAGGAAGGTCTTCCCGGTGCCCGGTGCCCCCTCGAAGAGGAGCCCGCGCCGTGGCGTGCCACCCATCTCGTTGCGGAACGTCTTGTGCGCCAGGAACAGGTTCAGGGACCGGACGACGTCTTCCTTGACGCCGTCGATGCCCTTCACGTCCTCGAGCCGGACGTCGATCTGCTCCGGGCGGTACATCACGTGCGGCGAACGGCCGGCCATGACGGTGGAGCCGACCAGCACCACGCCGAGCATGACGAAGAACAGGATGGGCGTGACCAGCATCCAGTCGATCGTGGGCAGCTGGAACAGGTTGACCGGCGTGCCGTCGGCGATGCGCCACCACATGTACGCCGTGGGCAGCCCGACGAAGATGACGATGCCCAGCAGACGCCGGCGCCGCTGGCGCTCACGACTCGCACCGACGTCGGCTGCCTCTGCCCGGAGCGGCAGGTCGAGCTCCGCGGGAGGAAGTACCGGCTCCTTCGTCT
>JAVEDB010000099.1 GCA_030841185.1 Actinomycetota bacterium | reverse complement strand
ACCACGGTCGGGCGTCCCACGACCGAGGGCAGCACCGGCCACGGCAGCGCGTGCAGGTCCCCGGTGGGTACGACGACGAGCGGCCGGTCATCGATCTGCTTGTGCAGCGGACCCAGCAGCAGCGCGTCGAGGCGCCCGGCGGCTATGGTCCGCCCCCGCGCGGCCAGCTCACGGACCCGGTCCGACCCGGTGGTGTGCGCGAGCCTGGTCAGCGCGAACCGGAGCGCCGTCGTCTCGGCGGTGGCTTCCTCGTAGCGACACAGGGCCTGCACCGTGACCCGGCCGCCGACCACCGTCACCGCATGCAGATCGACTCCGTCACGGACCAGCTCGACCAGGGCCCACCGGCCGAGCTGCTCAGTCAATGCCGCCAGGTCCAGCGCGTCGCCGTCCCGGCCCCGGCCGCCGCGGGCGTGCCGGGCCCGGGCCCGCACCGCTGCCTCCAGCCGCAGCTGCTGCTGGCGCAGCTCGGCTCCGGGTCGACCCGCGAGCAGCTCCTCCCGCAGCCGGGCCGCGACGGCCCGCAGGTGCCCGAGCTCGGTGGCGAGAACGCCGTCGCTCGGGGGACGAGCGGGTCGGGTCTGCAGCGCGCTGGCCCGCGACCGCTCCGCCCAGGCGAGCACGTTCCCGGCCCGGCCGTCCTCGAGAGCGAGATGCAGGCCGGCGCTCGCCAGCTCCTCACCGAAGACCGCGGCATGCGCCCTCAGGTCAGTCGCTCCCAGCACGGCCGCGTTCTCCGCACGCACGGCCAGCGCCCGACGCAGGGCGCGCTCGGCGCCGCGGCGGTCGTCGTTGGCCAGCCGCAGCAACGCCTCGGCGTGCCATCCCGTCGCCCGCGCCTCGGCACCGCGGGCTTCTCGTGCGACGGCCACGTCGGCGAGCAGCGCCCGCGCACTCGTCAGTGACGCGGACTCCAGCGCCGACCGCGCAGCCACGAACCTGGCGCTCAGTGCGGCGACGGTCCAGCCGGCGCTCGCGCACTCCTCGGCGCTGCGCCGGGCAGCGCGGGTCAGGTCCGCTCCGCGCTCACCGGCGTCCCAGCGAGCCAGCACGGCGACCTGGCGGGCCAGCCGCGTCCAGGCCGGGCGGCGCTGCCGGGCGAAGTCCCCGGCAGCGTGCTCGGCGGCAGCCCGGGCATCGACCGCACGCCCGGCGTTGAGCGCGGCCCGCGCGAGCAGCAGTCGGGCTTCGGCTGCGTCGTAGGCGAGGCCACGCTCTTCCAACCCGACCAGTGCCGCCGCAGCGCAGTCCGCGGCCTCGGCCCCCAGGCCCGCCATTAGCAGCGCCTCGGCGCGGTCGAGGACCAGAGAGCTGTCGTCGAAGCCGTGGTCCAGCCCCACCTCTGCGGCCTCGTCGAGCAGCTCGAGGGCCGCCGGGACGTCGCCGATGAGGCCCATCGCGAACCCGAGGTTCTGCCGGGCCCGGGCGAGTTGGTTGCGCAGCCCGTTGGCCTGCGCGACCTCGGCGCAGCGGCGCAGATCGCTGACCGCGCCCCGATGGTCACCGAGGTAGGCACGCAACGGCCCCCGGTTGCCGAGCAGGCGCGCCTCCCACAGCGCGTCCCCGTCACGGCGCAGGCCGGGGAGTGCCTGCCGGTAGCCGGCCAGCGCATCGTCGTACCGGCCGATCCGCTGCAGCACCAGCGCTCGCTGCGCGAGCAACCGGCTCACGTCCGCACCCTTGAGCAGCGGGCGGGCCCGCTCCGCCTCGTCGAGTGCCGCGGTGGTGCGGCCGGCATCCGCCAGGGCGACCACGAGACTCATCCGTGCCTCGCCGACGCGTCGGGGCAGTCCGGCCGCCTCGGCGACCCGCACCGCGCGGGTCAGGTCGACGATGGCGCCGCCGAGGTCACCCGTGCACCGGCGGGCCAGGGCACGGGCGCGCAACGCGACTGCGGCGGGCTCGTCGTCGGTGCCGCCGCGAAGCAGCTCGTTCGTCTGCTCGAGCACCTCGGCAGGACGGTCGTACGCCGAGGCGAGGGCCTCGTCAGCCATCGCCAGGCGGACCGACGGGGAAGCCTCCAGCGTCGGCACCGGTGCTAGACCAGAACCCAGGACGTGACGATCGGCGCATCCGGCGAGTCGGTGAAGACGCAGCGCAGCCGGACCAGCCCGGCCGAGATGCCCTCGACCTGGAACCGGCCGTGCTCGTCGGTGTCGACCTCCGTGTCGCCCCCGGGATGCGTGATGGACAGGTGGGCCGGCCGGTCCGCCTGGCCCACGAGCCGCCGGGTGTCGCCGAGGGACGTCACCTCGAGCACGATCACCCCGGTGCTGCACTCGAAGGTCAGCACACGCGAGGTGTCGACGGAGCGGACTCCGGTCGCCGACAGGGCCGAGTCCTCGGCGAGGGCGGCGAGCTCGGCGTCGACCGTGAGCCAGGTCAGGCTGGCCCGGGCCGCCGCGACGACGGCGTCCGGCACCGGGTCGTGCTCGTCCAGAGCCGACCTGACATGGTCGAGAAGGCGCCGGTCGGCAGGGTCGATGTCAGTCATGGCGTCCGGCCTCAGTCCTCGGCAAGGGCGCCACCGGCGACCAGCTCACGACGCAGCCGCTGCAGGCACCGGGCCCGGGTCGGTCCGATGCTGCCCACCGGCATGCCGAGGGCTGCGGAGATGTCCGCGTAGCTGTCGTCGGGGGAATAGGCCAGGGCGCGCAGCAGGGTTCGGCAGCGTTCCGACAGACGGTCGAGGGCGGCCCGGACCAGCTGGCGGTCCTCGGCGAGCTCGGCGACCGCCTCGGGTGAGGCATCGGTGCTCGGGATGTCCACCAGCGCGTCGGACTCGTCGGGCACCTCGCGGCCCGAGATGCGCAGCACGCGCAGGCACTCGTGCCGGGTCGTGGTGGCGAGCCATCCGCCAAGGGCCGCCGGCTCGCGCAACCGGGGCAGCGACTCGACGAGGCGCAGCCAGACGGTCTGGGCGACGTCCGCCGCGTCGGCGTCGCCGAGGCGATGGCCGCGGGCGATGTGCCAGACAAGGCCGGAGAACCGATCCACGAGCTCGTCCCAGGCGTTAGTGTCCCCGCCGGCGGCGCCGACGACGAGCTGGCCGAGATCCGCGCGTTCCACGCCGTCACGATAGTGCTCATCAGGGACCACCGTCCGTCACCGCTGCGGCGTTTACGGGCGCCGTGAACTGCCGAAGCACCGCATCGCGGACATCCCGGGGGGAGCTCTTCTCCTCCTGCGCCCGACGGGCGAGCTCGGCGGCGACCCGTGGCGCAGCGAACGACGTGCCGCTCCAGTGCGCGAAGCCGGTGAAGCAGTCCGGGTCGATGTCGGTGCCCGGCAGCTTCTCTTTCGGGCCGTCGAACGTGACGAAGCTGCTGGCGACCTCGTCGCCGGGCGCCCAGGCATCGACCCACGACCCGTAATTGGAGAACGATGTCGGGCCGGTGCCATCCGCGCGCAGTGCACCGACGCCGATGACGGGCTCGAACGCCGCCGGCCAGAACGCCCGGTCGTTGTGGTTGTTGCCGGCCGCCGCGACAACCACCGTGTCGCGGCCCAGGCTCTCGATCGCCTGCGAGACAAGGGCGGGTGGCCGGTCGTTCCACATGTACGCGCCTAGGGACAGGTTGAGCACACCGATCCCGTGGTGGCTCGCCGCGCTGCTGTCCCGCAGCCTCAGCAAGGCGCGCAGCAGGTCCATCTCGTCGCAGACACCGTCGGACCCGAGCACTCGGCCGACGAGGACATGCGCCCCCGGAGCGTGCTGACGCACCACGCCGGCGATGAACGTGCCGTGCCCCGCCTGAGCGTCGAGCTCGTAGTCGTTGTTCTCGTCCAGCCGGTCGTCGACGTCTTTGTCGATCGCGTCCCAGCTCGTTGCGGGGAACCACGGGTGGTTCGCGGAGATCCCGGTGTCGAGGATCGCGACGGTGACCCGGTGCCCGGAGCTGGCGGTCGCGGGTGCCGGTAGCGACGTAGGCACGGGTGAGGGGACACCTCCGGGCCCACCCTGATAGTTCGGCTCGCCGCGGAACATGTGCACCGGGGCAGCGAGCGGCTCGCCGCCCTCAGGGGAGAACTGGCTGGTGATGAGGTCGGCGACATCCGCGTCGCCCCGCAGCCGGAACCTGGCGAGACCAAGTGCCTCGACATCGGTGCGTCCATCGGTCCACCGGCGAGCGGCCTCCTCCACGGCCGCCGCATGCCGGGCCGGTACGAGCAGCTCGTCGCGGCGGATGATCGCGCCGGTGGGGTCGTCGGACGCGACAGGGAGGAACTCACTGTGGCGGTCGAGCAGCCGGGCCAGGCGCTCCTCGGGGGACCTCATGGCGGGCTCCTTCATGTCCTGGGTCGTGTCTCGTGTTGTTGGTGCTGCTTAGTGGACCCGATGACGGGACCGGATTCAACGTCTCGTAAGACCGGTGCGGCATGCACGGGACCGGGGCGCCCCCTGTTCGCCCCGGTCCCGTCCCCGCTTCCCCGCTCCCCTCAGCTTCGCCGGCTCACGAGCGGCCGACGGCGTGCGTTCCGCTGGTGGGCCCGCCGTACGGCATCGCGAATCAGCGCCCTGTCGGCGTCGGCGTCCCGGTCCCGATCGGGACTCGTGCCGTCGCCGAGCAGGTCATCGGCAACGCGCTCGAGGATCGTCAAGCCACGTGCCACGGCGACGCGGTAGCCCGAGTTGTCCATGGCATCCCCTCGTGTTCCTGGCGATCCGACCGACCGCGCTCCGACACCTTGTCGACGCCACCGGAGGGTGCCGTCTCACCGAACAAGAGGCGGCGGCACCGGCGCTGATACATCAGTGCCGAGGAAATGCAACGGCGGGGCGTCCCTGATGGGAGGCCCCGCCGCTAGGGGAAGGTCAGTCGTCGCAGTCCTCGAGCTCGATCTCGAGGATGACCTTGCGCACCTCCACCTCACGGACCCGCTGGTTGCGCTGGTTGAGGTAGCGCAACAGCGTCTCCGCCATGGTGTCGGCCTTGGCGTCGGGCTGGCACCCGCAGCCGTCGTCGTGCTGGTGCCCGGGCTGCCCCGGCGCCGGGTTGGCTCCGGGCCGGTTCGGTCGGGTGATCTTCGGGTCCATCTGGTAGGTCATGCCGCCCACGAGGATTCCGTCGGCCCGCGCGACCACCTGGATCGAGCGCTGGTCTGCCTTCTCGACCTCGCCGGCGGTGAACTCACCGCCCTTGGTGAGAGCCATGACGACCTCCCGGCTCTCCCCGGGCTGCAGGGAGAAGGCGGCACCGCCGCGGCTGGTGAAGTCGAGCTTCCAGCCCCGCTCGGACAGCAGCGGCGGCAGGCTCGACTCCAGCTGCATGGCCGCCGGCTTGAGCAGCGGGTTCTTGACCTCGAAGCTCAGCCCCGAGAACTCCTCGGTGAGTCCGCTCGTGCCACCACCCGGGACCGGTGCCACGTTGCGCTGCCCGATGTTGTTGTCGTGCGGCACCAGGCGCCACTCGGGGATCGAGTCCCCGGCGGCGATGTTGTTGACGTTGCTGGCGTCCCCGGTCGCCGACACGACCATGAACATGCACTCGTGCCCGACGTGCGTGGGGGTCCACGAGAACGGCCCCACGATCACGTCGCCGGAGTTGTTCGCCGGGACGTTCGCCCCGGAGAGCTGGGCCGTGGTCATCGGGATCCAGTCGTTGGGGTAGGACAGGCCGGCCGCCGGGTTGGCGTGGTAGGCCTTGACCAGGACTCCGGTGGCCGTCTGGGTGCCGCGGTTGCGGATGCGGACGTACGCGTAGTTGGTGCGGTTGACGATCGGGTCCTGGTGGGTGGTGCCACCGTCCGCGTGCGTGCGGTTCCAGACGTTCTGGTTGTCCCAGAAGACCGGCTGGTACTGGTACTCACCGGCCCGCCCGTCATCGACGTACACATCAACCGCCGGTGGCGCGCCCGCGTTGTTGTTGGGCGTCGCGGCCCCGGGCGGTTGGAACGCGCCCTGCTTCTCGAACGCCCAGCGGATGACCTTGCGGTAGGCGCCGCCGGTGATGTTCTCGCTCACCCAGTCGCCGGAGTCTGCCGTCTCCAGGGCCGTCTCGAAGCCTGAGCCGGTGGTCGGGTTGGTGGCCTGGCTCAGCGTGCCGATGGCCCGCAGGATGAGGTACACGGTCATCCGCGCGGCGAAGCGCTGCGTGTTGAGGTCGGCCGAGTCGCCGCCCAGAGAGCGGTAGATCCGGAACATCGTGCTGGAGAGGATCTGCTCGTTCTTGTACCCCGCGTAGTCGAGGGTGTTGTCGAACGGGTTGAGCGCGATCGACCCGGCATAGCCCCAGCCGCCGCTGGGCAGCCGGTCGTGGCGTCGGCCGATGTTGACCCACGGGAAGGTCACGAAGCGGTCCGGTGCCTGGGTTCCCGGGTCGGCGAGGATGGCGGCCACGCTGTCTCCCGCACTGTGCGAAAAGCCGAAGTTGGCCGAGCTGACGTGGTTGTAGAGCACTCCATGGCCACCGAGCTCATGCAGGACGACCCGGAAGTCGTCAGCAATCCCGATCGGGTGCGCGGTGTCGCCGGTGTTCGCCAGCGCGAAGGTGGTCCGCAGGATGCCGCCGCCACCAGTGGTGCCCAGGCAGTGCGCGTTGACCTCAATGCCGTCGGTCGTGTTCATCCGGCCGCGGTGGTCCACTGAGCTGGGGAACGACGACCCGCTGAAGTACGACGCCCGGGAGAAACCCATGCTGTCGACGAGCCGGAAGAACCGGTCGCAGTGCACGTAGGCGTTGACGGCCGAGAAGTTGTCGGTGCGCGCGTCGAAGTCGAAGTTGGTCCCACTGGGCTCAGTCGGGAAGACCACCGTCGGAATCTCGGAGTCGATCAGCGCCACGGTGTCCCCGGTAAGGGACTGGGTTCCTCCCGACGGCGGCGCGAGGCCCAGCAGCGGGCGTGAGACGCGCACCGGGTTCAGGGTGGCGCTCGTGCTGGTGGGCAACGGCCCGCCGTTGGTCGTGACCGGGTCGACCTCGAAGACGAGTCCGGTGACGTCGTCGACGTGCGGTCGCACGTAGAGGACGGCCAGCGTGTCGACGTCCAGGATCGCCGTCCAGTTCAGCGCTCCCCACGCCGGAAGCGGGAGGGCGAAGTCGATCTTGATGCTCACGTAGTGCTGGCCCTCGCGGATGCTGTCCGGCACCGGTGGCAGTGGCAGCCAGGGGATGCTCGCCTGGTTGATCCCCTGCGGCTCCTCGACGAGGACGTCGGGCTTCTTGGCCCGGCCGTTCCCGCCCCGCGCCTGCGGGATGTCGCGCGCGATCACCGACGGAGGTCCGTCCCGCTGCACCTTGGCCGCCTCGTAGCGGTAGACCACCAGCTGGCGGCCTTCGATCTCGAGCTGCTTGCTGTCGACCTGGTTGTCGCCCCCGCGGAAGTGCAGCCCGAGAGAACGCGCGAAATGGGTGGCGGTGATGGACTCGGCCCGCTTGAGCGAGTCGTCGTTCGGGCGCTCGACGTGGACATCGGGGTGCTGCGTCGACTGCGAGCTCAGGACGCGGAAGGGTGCGGTCTTCATCTGTACGGCGACGCCGGCCTCCCAGACCGGCAGACCCAGGGCGGTCTGGTGGAACGCAACGGTGGCCGTGTCGAACTGCTGTTTCTCACCCAGGAAGCGCAGCTCCACGTCGGCGGCCTCGGGGTGCGTGGCGGGCGACTCGCTGATGCGCGAGAGGCTGGTCGCGGGCAGCTCGAGGAGGTCGGCGAAGCTGTGGAGGTACTCGGCAGCGACGAGCTGCGGAGTTCGCGCCTGGGACTGGAACGGCACGTCGATGTGCCGGAGCTGGCGCACTGTTCCGCGCTGGTCCCGGTCGAGGTAGGTGTTGCGGCCGACGTTGAACTCCTGGTCCATGAGGACCTCCTGGTCCTTAGACGGGTGGCAGCTATGAGGAGGTCCCAGCGCCTCGCGTGATACGTCGAGTCGTCGCGGGACCCGGGGTCTCGGCCCCCCCTACCGCCACTCACCGAACGTGCGCCGCGCGTCACCGTCTGTCAAGGGGGCAATTCGTCAGTCCCCGGCGTGGACCTCGCGGTACCTGGCCTCGAGGAAGCTGTACAGCGAGAAGACGAGGAAGCCGAGCGCGACCAGCCAGACCAGGGCCCGGCCGCTGCCCGAGCGGTCGAGATCCATCAGCAGGTCGTCGAGCCCCTTCGCGGTTCGTGGCCGCCCCCGGGCGGCCGCGACGACGAGGAGGACAGCCAGCGGGGCGACGGCTGCTGCCCGCGCCACGATCCCGACCGTGCCGGCCCAATGTGTGACGCGGCGCGTCCGGCCGCCCATGTCCCGGGTGCGCAGGCTGTCGGCGAAGCCTCCGCGTACCCCGATCCAGATCTGCCAGGCACAGACGCCGAGCGCGATAAGCCCGGCGGCGGCGAGGGCGAGGCGGCCGCCCGGTGCGCTGAGCACCCGCATGGTGGTCGACTGCTGCTGCTGCTCGGACCCCGTGGAGCGCCGGCCGAGGATGAACGCCGCCGTCACGGCGGCCAGGCCCAGGTAGAACAGCGCCTGCCCGGCGGTCGTGAGGCGGCGCCCCCGGCCGATCGACCGGTCCCCGTAGGCGCCGGCCAGCCGGACGAGCCCGAAGGCCGCGAAGCCGACCGCCGCGCCGCAGAGAGCCACCAGGCCCAGCGGGGTGCCGGCGACGGCTCGCAGCGCGCCATTCCCGTTGACCTGTTTCCCGTGCAGTCCCCAACCCCCGGCGAGGGCGGCCGCGAGGTAGGCCAGGAGGAGGTACAGCACTCCTCGGGAAGCAAGTCCGACGCGCGCCGAAGCGCGCAGCGTGCGGCTGCTCCGAAGCCGTTGCGTCACCTCGTGCAGAGCCGCCACGGGAGGTGGGTGCCCCCCGTCGCCCTGCAATGAACCTCGGATCCTCGACCGGTCGGACCTCAACCCTCTCCGGCAGCGATGCGCAGCAGCGCGGCCCGGTCGCTGATCTTGGCGCGCGGCCGGCCCTGGCGGCGGCCCGCCTCGACCTCGGCCAGGTCGATCGCCCGCCAGCCGGCCCAGCTCACGACGTCGACCCCACGGGACTCCAGCAGTTGCACGACGGCATCCGGGCTGTCGGCGGCGGCCCGGGGGAGCGCCGGCAGGTCGTCCATCAGGGAGCGCACGGTCTCGCGGGCGTCGTGCTTGTTGGTCCCGATCACGCCGGTCGGTCCCCTCTTCGCCCACCCAGCGACGTACAGACCGGGCATGACGACACCGTCACGGTGCACCCGCCCGTTGAGATGAGGGACGACGCCAGAACCCTCGTCGAAGGGCAGCCCGTCCAGGGGCAGACTTCGATAGCCCACCGCCCGCACGACCATCTGCACGGGCAGGTCGACGATGTCGCCGGTGCCGTGGACTTCTCCGTCCACGTCGAGCCGGGTGCGCTCGAGCCGGATGGCCTCGACGCGGTCGGTGCCGAGCACCTCGACCGGACGCTGGAAGAAGCGCAGGTGGATGCGCCGGTCCAGGCGTGTCTCGGCCTGCCCGACCCAGCCTCGCAACACCTCGACGTTGCGGCGCGCGGCCGAGCTGCTGCTGACGACCTCAGCGCTGTGCGCATCGAGCTCGAGGTCGGCCGGGTCCACCAGCAGGTCGGCCAGCTCAAGATCGCCGAGTTCGCGAAGCTCGCGGGTGGTGAACCGGGACTGCGCCGGTCCGCGTCTCGCGATCAGGTGGATGTCCCGCACCGAGCTGGCCGCAAAGGCAGCCAGGATGTGGTCGGGCGCGTCGGTCGCAGCGAGCTCCCCGGCTGATCTCGCGAGCATCCGGGCGATGTCGCCGGCGACGTTGCCCGCGCCGACGACGGCAACGCTCGAGGCGTCGAGCACGAAACGTCCCGGATCGACGTCGGGGTTGCCGCAGTACCACGCGACGAGGTCGGTGGCCGAGACACTGCCCGGCAGATCCTCGCCGGGAATGCCCATCCGCCGGTCGGTGGCCGCCCCGACCGCGATCACGACGGCGTCGTAGTGCTCGAGCAGCTCGTCGATCGAGATGTCCGCCCCGACGCGCACGTTGCCCAGGAAGCGCACCCCGGGGTGGTCCAACACAGTCGCGAGCGACTCCGAGATGGACTGCGTGCGGGGGTGGTCAGGGGCCACGGCGTACCGGACGAGGCCGAACGGAGCCGGCAGCGCGTCGAGGACGTCGACGCTCACCTCCCCGGCGTACCGGATGAGGGCCTCGGCGGCGTAGACCCCCGCCGGCCCGGACCCGACGACGGCGACGCGCGGCTGCACGTGTCCACCTTGGCACGGACCTCTGCGAGCATGGGCCGCGTGGGAGAGGGAGTCGCGGTCACGGTCACCGATGCGCCCGACGCGAGGTGGCAGGCAGAGCTGATGGACCTGTACGCCGGACAGTGGTGGGCCGAGCAGCGCGCGCCCAACGATGTCGTCACGATGCTGAACCACACCGATCTCTTCGCGGTTGCGCAGGACTCCGGCACCGGGAAACTCGTGGGCTTCGCCCGCGTGCTGACCGACTACGTCTACCTCGCACAGATCCTCGACGTGATCGTGGCGGAGAGTTCACGCGGGCAGGGGATCGGTGCTGCGCTCATGGACGCGCTGTGCGGGGACGAGAGACTCGCGTCCGTGCACAGCATGGAGCTGGTGTGCCAGCAGGAGCTCGAGCCGTTCTACGCGCACTGGGGATTCACCTCGCGGGTGGGCGAGAGTCGGCTGATGCGCCGCACAAACCTCGGCCTCCCGTTGGCCAGCGCCGAAGGATGATGGAGTTGCCAGATACCGATTCGACTCCCGGCGAGCGGTTCACTCGCAGCAGGCTCAGGCCCGGTTACCGCGCGCAGGACGTGGACGACTTCCTGACCCGCGCCGAGGCCGGGTTGGTGACTGCCGACGAGGTCGAGCGGGTTCAGTTCGTATCCACGCGTCTGTTCTCCGCCGGCTACGACGAGGAGGAGATGGACGAGGCACTCGAGGTGCTGACGAGGAGTCTGCGGCGAGGGTCGGACTGACCGCGTTCCCCGAGGTGGTCAGCGGAACTCCTACGTCACCTTCTCGATGGCCTCGCTGACCCGGCGCAGCACGGCAACTCTGGCGTAGCGCTTGTCCTCGGCGGGGATGACGTGCCACGGCGCCGCCGGATGATCGGTGCGCGTGAGCATGTCCTCGACGGCTTCGAGGTACTGGGCGTGCTTCTCCCGGTTGCGCCAGTCCTCGTCCGTGAGCTTCCAAGACTTCAGCGGGTCGTCCTTGCGCCGGTCGAATCGGCGCTGCTGCTCCTCGGGAGACAGGTGCAGCCAGAACTTCACCAGGATCATGCCCTCGGCAACGAGTGTCTTCTCGAACCCGACGATCTCGTCGTAGGCGCGCTCCCACTGCTCGTCGGTGGCGAAGCCCTCGACCCGCTCGACCAGCACCCGGCCGTACCAGGAGCGGTCGAGGACCGCCATCCCGCCCCAGCCGGGCAGCACCGGCCAGAACCGCCAGAGGAAGTGGTGACGCTTCTCGTCGTAGGTCGGTGCGGCGAACTGCGACACGCGGACGTGGCGGGGGTCGAGGTGGTCCACCAGCCGCTTGATCGCGCCGCCCTTGCCGGAGGCGTCCCACCCCTCGAAGACGACGCACAGCGGTGGTCCGATCTTCCCGCCGATCTGTCCGCCCAAGGCGAGCCGGAGCCGGAGCAGGCGTTCCCGCTGCGTCTCGAGCTGCTCCGCCTCTTCCTTGCGCGACAAGCGGAGAGTCAGGTCTACGTCGTCGAGTCGGCCCACGCCCCGAGCGTGCCAGGCCGGGGGCCGGTCCGTCGATGGGGCAGCCCTAGCCTTGCCAGGTGAGGTCCGGCGCGGTCTATCGGGAGCTGGCCGAGTCGGCCTGGTGCTGGGTCCTGGACCAGGTGCGCGGCGAGGACGGCCCGTGGCTGCCGGAGGTGGTGAGGGACGACGAGCCGCCTTCGGGACCGGGGTGGGACCGCGACTCGCTCTACTCCGGGATCGCCGGCCTGGCGCCCGTGCTGGCGGAGGTCAGCCGGTCCCGTCCGCTGAACGAGCTCGAGCGGGCCGTCGGGACCGGGATCGTGGGCCGGCTCTCGGCCGTCGCGGCGGGTCGCGTCGAACCTTCCCTCTACGACGGGCTCGCCGGGGATGTCACCGCGCTGCGGCTGCTCGCCCCGGGGGCTGAGCGCATCCCGCTGCAGCGCCTGGCCGAGATGAGGACCGAGACGGGCTGGCCCAGCACCCTGGGGATGCAACCCGGCTCGACCGCGCCGATGACCGACCTGGTGACTGGCACCGCCGGTGTGGTGCTGGCTGCGGTCTGGGCGGGCGGTGAACAGGCCCGCGAGATCGCAGTGACTGGCGGCGAGGCGCTGCTGGGGGTCGCCGAGCGCACCCCGGCGGGGCTGGACTGGCGGATGCACCCGGGGTACCGGAGCAGCTCGCCGAACTACTCGCACGGCACGGCCGGGGTCACCGCTGCGCTCGCGGTCGCCGGGACGGAGCTGGGCCGGGAGGACTTCGTCACCGCCGCACGGCAGGGTGCGCAGCATCTTGTCGACGTGGCCGCATTGGACGACGACGGCTTCGTGATCCCGCACACCATCCCGCCGTCCACCCGCGAGGTTGAGCCGGTGACCTACGGCTGGTGCCACGGCCCGACCGGGACCTCGCTCGCCTTCGCGGCCCTCGCGTACGCCGGTGTGGACGCCGTCGCCGGGCACGACGTCGAGGAGTTGCGGCAACGATGTCTGAACTCCGTCCTGGCCTCGGGCATCCCGCGTCGGCTCCGCCCGGGGTTCTGGGACAACGACGGGCGCTGTTGCGGGACGGCCGGGGTCGGCGACGTCTTGCTCGACGCGGCTCAGGACTGTCCGGATGCCACCCGAGCAGAGGTTCTGCTGCGCGCAGGGATCACGATGGGTGACGCCCTCGTCGATCGCGCCATCCGTGACGATGCCGGCGCGCGGTGGCGCTTCATCGAGCACCGACAGGACACGCCGCTCCTCCCACCGGGCACCTCGTGGATGCAAGGTGCCGCCGGGATCGCCGCGTTCCTGTTCCGGCTTGCCCGGGTCCTCGACGACAGTCTCGGCGCCTCCGTCGTCGACCGCCCCGATCAGTGGTGGGCGGTTCCCGCGCGGCTGCGCACCGCGAACTGACGGGTCGAGGTTGCCTTACTTCTTCTTTTTCTTCCCGATGCCCGGGAAGCGCTTCTTCACGGCAGCCTTGACCTTCTTCTTCTCCGCCGGGGTGCCGTTCTGCTCGACCCGGGCGAGCGCGTTGCGCGCATGCGCCTTGTCCGGGATCGGGTACTTGCGCTTGCCCGGCAGGGCGAACGACTTCTTGCTCAGCTTCTTGCGCTCCTTCGTGGAGCTCAGGTCCTTGGCCATGGGACCCGGTTTCCCCACCTGACCCGCTTTACGCAAGGGTTCGACATCTGACGACCGGGAAGGACACGACGATGGGCGCTGAGGAGGGATCTCTCACACCCGAGCCAGCCGGCATTCCGATGGCAGACGCGGCGCGCATCGCTCGACCGTCGAGACGGCGGGAGCACGTGCCGGTACGGACCATCGCGACCACGATCGGCATGGTTCTCGCGACCGTGCTCGCCCTGTGGCTGATTCAACAGGTCCAACGCACCCTGATCTGGATCGTGATCGGGGTGTTCTTCGCGGTCGCGGCGTCCCCGGCCGTGAGCTTCCTGGAGCGCCGGCTGCACTTCCGGAGGTCGCTCGCCGCGCTGGTCGTGTTCCTCGGCATCTTCCTGGTCCTCGCCGGCCTGCTCGCGGTGTTCATCACACCTCTCGCGCGGCAGGCCGGTGACCTGGCAGCTGCGGTGCCGGGCTGGGCGGCAGACATCCGGGCCGGGCGTGGGCCACTCGGCGGACTGGCGCACCGCTTCCACGTCGACCAGTACCTGCGCAACAACGAGGCGACGCTGCGTTCCAATTTCAGCCGGTTGGGCGCTCCGGCCGCGCACTTCGTCGCGTTGATCGGCGAAGGGGTCGCGGCCACCCTGTCCATCTTCGTGCTGGCCTTCCTGATGGTGCTCCAGGGCCCGCGAATTCTCGACGTGGCGTTCAGCCAGCTCGAGCCGGAGCACGAGACCCGCGTACGCCGGGTGGGTGCCGACTGCGCCAAGGCGGTCACCGGGTACATCACCGGGAATCTGCTCATCAGCGTGATCTGCGGACTGGCGACGTGGATCGTGCTTGCCGTGATGGGGGTGCCCTTCGCGGGCGTCATCGCGCTGTTCGTCGCGGTGGCCGACCTGGTGCCGCTGATCGGGGCAACCCTCGGTGCGGTGGTGGCGGTGATCGCGGCGCTGGTCCATTCGGTGCCGGCGGCGATCGTCGTGGCGATCTGGTTCCTCATCTACCAGCAGGTCGAGAATCACCTGCTGCAGCCGGTGATCCTGTCGCGAACCGTCAACCTCAACCCGCTCACCGTCCTGATCAGCATCCTGTTGGGTGCCGAGCTCGCGGGCATCCTCGGGACACTGCTGGCCATCCCGATAGCCGGCATCATCCAGATCGTGGTCCGGGACCTGTACGACGTCCGGCGTGCCCGCCTTCGCCCGGAACCGACCATCGGTGCCGACGAAGTCCCGGCGTCATGACCGACGAGGAGCACCCCATTCAGATGAAGCTCGAGCTGGTCATCCTCCCGGTCGCCGACGTCGACCGGGCGAAGGAGTTCTACCGCGACGTCCTCGGCTTCGTAGAAGACGTCGACGTGCGGCCGCAGGACGGTCTACGCATCGTGCAACTGACTCCACCTGGCTCGAGCTGCTCTATCACCATGGGCACCGGACTGCCGGTCTTCACCGCGATGGCACCGGGTTCGGTGAAGGGCCTGCACCTGGTGGTCGACGACATCGACCGGGTACGGACCGAGCTCCTGAGTCGAGGGCTCGACATCGCGGCGGTCGAGGATGTCGGCGGCGGAGTGAAGTACGCCGGGTTCAGTGACCCCGACGGCAACACGTTGACGCTGCAGGAGATGGCCTGGCGCAGGGGCGAGAGCTACTGACCCAGGGCGCGAGGATGTCAACGAGGCAGGGCGGCCGCCAGCAGTTCGCTCTCGTGCTCGTCGGAGAGCCCTGACTTCAGCGGTGGTTCGCCCCGTTCAAGGTCCCAAGCGCGCGTGGCAGCGATGGTGCTTGAGAGTGACGTGCGAGGCATGCCCGCGGCGTGCGCCGCAGCGGCACTGATGCGGAACATCACGTCCCAGGACTCGTCCGGCAGGGTCAGCGGGAAGTCGAGCTCCCCTCCTTCAACGGGTATGAGCTCGGCATCCCCGCAGGCCCTGATCAGCTGAGCAAGCGTGACGGCGGGTGTCGGCCCGACCGCGTTGAAGGCGCCCGGCAGGTTCCTTTCGAGCAGGTGGGTGACGAGGCGCGCCACGTCGCGAACATCCACGACTTGGACCGGTCGGTCAAGACGCAGGGGCACAGCGACAGGACCTGCCCCCGCGGCGCGTCGCACCCAGTACGTGAGGCGTTCCGCAAGCTCGTAGGGACCAACAACCCAGCCTGGCCTGACCACCGTGCCACGCGTCCCGAGGCGAGCTGCGAGCACGTCCTCGCAGGCAACCTTGAGCGGCCCGTAGGTGTCGTCGTCGATCTCCTCCGACTGCCATTCGGGGGCGAGCCGGGGGCTCGTCTCGGTGATGGGCTCCGGCGCAAGTGCCCGGTCGTAGACGAGGCCGGTAGAGATGAACACGTACCGGCCTGGCGTCTCGTGCAAAGCCTGAATCGCTTGCTCGACGTGACGCGGCACGTACCCGCTGACGTCTACCACGGCGTCCCAGACGTGGCCAGCCAGAGCTTCGTAGTCGCCGGTCTCTCGATCCCCGATGAGCCGCTCGACCCCGTCGAAGAGCCCGACACCCGTCTTACCGCGACTGAACAACGTCAGTGTGTGGCCTCGCTCGAGGAGGTCCTCGACGATCCATCTGCCGACAAAGGATCCGCCACCCAAGACCAGCACGTCCATGACAGGACCCTAGACCGGCAACGAGAGCCGGCGTTCCTCACGCTTCGCTGACAGGCGGAGGAGGCGGTCGCAGGCGAAGCCTGATCTTGGCGAGAAGAACCGTGGTGTCCGAGGGGGGACTTGAACCCCCAAGCCCCGAAGGGCACTAGCACCTCAAGCTAGCGCGTCTACCAAATTCCGCCACCCGGACGAGGTGCCCTGGTCGACCACCGATGCTGCGGCCTCCAGTGCGCCGCAACCTTAGCAAACGGCCGGTGATCCGGCCGCCCGGCGAGAGGCCCGGTGCGGCAGGATGGGCGGCACCCCGTCGTACGGGCCAAGGCCTGAACACCACCCCGCAGGAGGCATCGTGCCCGACCCCGCGCCGAGCGTCGCCAACGCCCAGGACGAGGTCGTCGACCTGGCCGCAGACCTGATCCGGATCGACTCGTCGAACTATGGCGACAGCAGTGGCCCGGGGGAGCGGAAAGCAGCGGAGTACGTCGCGGAGAAGCTGGCGGAGGTCGGTCTGGAGCCCACAGTGCTGGAGTCCGAGGAGAAGCGGACCAGCGTCGTGGTCCGCTGGGAGGGCGAGGACACCAGCCGCCCCGGTCTGCTGATCCACGGACATCTCGACGTCGTCCCCGCCGAGAAGAGCGACTGGACGCACGACCCCTTCGCCGGGGAGATCGCCGACGACTGCCTCTGGGGCCGTGGCGCGGTCGACATGAAGGACATGGACGCGATGGTGCTGGCGCTGGTGCGCCAGTGGCGGCGAGAGGGCCGCAAGCCGCCGCGCGACGTGGTCCTCTCGTTCATGGCCGACGAGGAGGCCGGCGGAGTCCTTGGCGCCCATTGGCTCGTCGAGCACCACGCAGACCTGTTCGAGGGCGTCACGGAGGCCATCAGCGAGGTCGGCGGGTTCTCCTTCACCTATGCCAAGGACCAGCGCGCCTACCTGATCGAGACCGCGCAGAAGGGCATCCACTGGCTGCGGCTCGTCGCACAGGGGCGCGCCGGGCACGGCTCGATGGTCTGCGACGACAACGCCATCACCGCCCTCTCCGAGGCCGTGGCCCGAGTCGGCCGCCACGAGTGGCCGCTGCGGATGACCGCCACGGTGCGCCAGTTCCTCGAGGAGATGTCCGACGCGCTCGGCATCGAGTTCGACGCCGACGACCCGGAGCCCGCGCTCGCCAAGCTCGGCACGCTGTCCCGCATCGTCGGCGCCACCCTGCGCAACACCGCCAACCCCACGATGCTCAAGGCGGGCTACAAGCAGAACGTCATCCCGCAGATCGCGGAGGCCTACATCGACTGCCGGTTCCTGCCCGGCTTCGAGGACGAGCTGTTGACGACGATCGACGAGCTCATCGGCCCGGACATCCGCCGTGAGACCGTCGTGCGCGACATCGCTCTTGAGACGACCTTCGACGGCCCTCTCGTCGAGGCGATGGTAGCGGCGCTGCAGGCCGAGGACCCCGGCTCCCGCGCCATCCCGTACTCGCTGTCGGGCGGCACCGACAACAAGTCGTTCTCACTGCTCGGCGTGCGCGGCTTCGGCTTCTCGCCGCTGCGCCTCCCGCCGGACCTCGACTTCGCCGGGATGTTCCACGGCGTCGACGAGCGGGTGCCGCTGGAGTCCCTGCGCTTCGGCGTCCGGGTGCTCGACCGCTTCCTCGCCGCCAGTTGAGCAGCTACCCCAAACTGCCTCAACCGCTGCGGGCCTGCTCCGGTCGCCGCGTCTCGCCGGCGTACCCGCGACCGAGACGGCTGTGGCCGTACCCGTAGAAGAAGTAGACGACGAAGCCGACGACCATCCACACGACGAACCTCAGCCACGTCGACGACGGCAGGTTGAGCATCAGGTAGAACGACGCCAGCACCGACAGGATCGGCAGCACCGGCACGAAGGGCGTGTGGAAGGACCGCGGCAGGTCCGGCCGCTTCCTGCGCAGAATCAGGACGGCGATCGCGACCAGGATGAACGCGAAGAGGGTGCCGATGTTGACCAGCGCCGCGAGCTCCTCCAACGGAAGCAGCGCCGCCATGGCCGCGACCACGACGCCGGTAGTGATGGTGGTCGCCGTCGGCGTCCCCGTCCGCTGGCTGACGTTCGAGAAGATCGACGGCAGCAGTCCGTCGCGGGCCATCGCAAAGAAAACGCGACTCTGGCCGATCATCAGGATCATCATCACGGTCGTGAGGCCGGCCAGCGCCCCAATAGAGATGATGGTCGCGAACGTCGGCTTGCCGACGGAGCGGAACGCCTCGGCCAACGGTGCGTCCACCTTGATCTTGTTGTACTTCACCATGCCGGTCACGACGAGCGACACCGCGACGTAGAGGACGGTGCAGATCGCCAGCGATCCCAGGATTCCTCGCGGCATGTCGCGCTGCGGGTTCTTCGTCTCCTCGGCGGCAGTCGCCACGATGTCGAACCCGATGAACGCGAAGAAGACCAGCGCAGCCGCGGTGAAGATGCCGGCCACGCCGAAGGGACCGCCGGCGGACAACCCGATATCGGACAGCAGCGAGCCGGCGTCCGGGGCCGTGCTCTTGGCCCCTGGCGACCCCGACGGCGGGATGAACGGCGAGTAGTTGCTGGTCTTGATGAAGAAGAGGCCTGCGATGATCACGAACAGGACGATCGCCAGCTTGATGGCCACGATCACGGCGTTGATCTTCGACGACACCTTGATGCCGAGGCAGATGACGCCGGTGAGGATCAGCACGATGGCCGCAGCCACCAGGTTGTGCCCGTCGCTGTAGATGCTCTTGGGCAACGTGATCCCGGCCTCCTTGGCCAGGTCCGCGAAGTACGTGGACCAGCCGGACGCGACGGTCGCGCCGCCGAGCGCGAGCTCGAGGATCAGGTCCCAGCCGATGATCCAGGCGACGATCTCGCCGAGAGTCGCGTAGGAGAACGTGTACGCGCTGCCCGCGACCGGGACCGTCGACGCGAACTCGGCATAGCAGAGGGCGGCCAGCCCGCAGACGACGCCAGACACGACGAAGGAGAGCGCCACCGCCGGTCCCGCCTGGACGCCGGCGGCTTCCCCAGTGAGGACGAAGATGCCGGTGCCGATGATGACGCCGATGCCGAAGACCGTCAGGTCGAGGGCGGACAGCTCTCGCCGGAGCTGATGGGTGGGTTCCTCGGTGTCCTGGATCGACTGCTCGATGGCCTTGGTCCGTGTCAGGTTCATGACCCACCGCCCCACGTCGAGATGGCTCTCTGCGGCGCTATGCCCCGATTGTGATCACAGCAACCGTCCAGGAAAGCCGCGGGCTCACGCGGTACGGACGGCCCGGATCACCCTGCGCCGCAGCCACACCCGTCGGCTGCCGTCCGGGAAGAGCCGCAGCCGGGCCAGCTCCCAGTGCCCGTACTCGGCGTGGTCGGTGAGCAGCCGACGAGCCTCGCCGCGGGTCGTGCCCCGGGGGAGGTAGAGCTGCTTGACCTCGTACTCGCCCATCGACCCCATTGTGCTCACGGCCCGCTAGGTTTTTCGCCATGTCCCCCGATGTTCGTGCCGCCGCCGACCTGCTCAAGTCCGCCATCGACCGCCACCTCGAAGCCTGCGCCAGCAAGGCCGGCGAAGAGGACCCGACCGTGCAGGCTGCCTACGACCTGCTCCGGGAGGCCGCCGAGGCCTACGACGACGCACTGTTCGACGCCTACGAGGAGGTCACGCCGTTCGAGTTCTCGCAGGGGCCGATCTTCGAGGCGTCCGAGGTCGAGGACCCCGACGTCCCGGTCCGCGTCAGCGTCCTGTCGCGGCGGGACTTCGCGGTCCGCTCGGGAGCGGACCTGGTGACCGCCGGCCGGGAGATCCTCCGCGAGGAGGGCGAGGACGAGGAGGACCTCTCCGCGGTCGACGCCCTGGCGCTCTACCTCGACGCGCACGGGGTCGATGACACGGTGGCCGCGGCCGACCAGATGGGGCTGCACTGGCTCGGCGGCACGACGTGGCTGCTCGAGCAGGACGCCGAGGACGACACGATGACCAGCGCACCGTTCGCGGTGGTCGACGAGTCGCGGCTGCTGCACCGGCTGGACGAGGACGTCGAAGCTGGCTGACCCTCAGCGAATGGGGGAGGACACGTCGTCCAGCGCGGACCGGATCTCGGCGGGCAGCGTGAGGCTCTCCGACTCCAGCGAGGCCCGCAACTGAGCCGCCGTACGTGCCCCCACGACTGGTGCCGTAACGCCGGGTACGTCGCGGACCCACGCCAGTGCCACCTCCGACGGCGAGGCTCCCAGCCCCTCGGCCGCGGTGTGGACCGCGTCGACGATGTGCGTGGACCGCTCGTCGAGGTAGCGCTCGAGGAACCCGGCGAACTGGTCCGACGCCGCCCGCGAGTCAGACGGGATCCCGCTGCGGTACTTCCCGGTCAGCACGCCCCGGCCGAGCGGTGACCAGGGGAACACCCCGAGCCCCAGCGCCGACGCGCACGGCAGCACCTCGTGCTCGATGCCGCGCTGCAGCAGGGAGTACTCCATCTGCGTCGAGACGATGGGGGCCCGTCCGGGCCAGGCGGCCTGCCACGTCACGGCCCGGGCGGTCTGCCACCCCGAGTAGTTCGAGATGCCGGCGTAGCGCGCCCGGCCGCTCGACACCGCGGTGTCGACGGCCGCGAGAGTCTCCTCGATCGGCACCGCGTCGCTCCACGCGTGAACTTGCCAGAGGTCGACCCGGTCAGTCCCGAGCCGGGACAGCGAGTCGTCCAACGCGTCCAGCAGCGCGCGCCGCGAGGTGTCCACGACACGTTCGCCGGTACGCCGGGACACGCCGGCCTTCGTCGCCAGCACGATCTCCTCGCGGTCGACGATCGAGGCGAGCAGGCCGCCGATCACGCGCTCGGACTCCCCGTCGCCGTAACCGGCCGCGGTGTCCAGCAGCGTGCCGCCCGCCTCGAGGAACGCCTTGAGCTGGTCCGCGGCCTCGTGCTCGTCGGTCCCGCGGCCCCACGTCATGGTCCCGAGTCCGAGACGGGAGACCTTGAGGCCGGACCGGCCCACCGTCCGCTGCTCCATGTCGCCGAAGGCTAGCGGGCGGCCGACCGCTAAGGTCGCGAGCCATGCGCCTCGCCGTGAACCTCGGTTATTGGGGAGCCGGCAACGACGGGGACAACCTCGCACTCGCCGTCGAGGCCGAGCGGCTCGGCTACAGCTGCGTGTGGGCAGCAGAGGCGTACGGGTCGGACGCGGCCACCGTGCTGGCCTGGGTGGCCGCGCACACGACGACGATCGACATCGGTTCGGCCATCTTCCAGATCCCTGCCCGCACGCCGGCCATGACGGCAATGACCGCGGCGACCCTCGACACCCTCTCGGGCGGCCGCTTCCGGCTCGGCCTCGGCGTGTCCGGGCCGCAGGTCTCCGAAGGCTGGCACGGGGTGCGGTTCGATCGCCCGCTGAGCCGGACCCGCGAGTACCTCGACATCGTCCGGCTCGCGTTGTCCCGGCAGAAGGTGGAGTACGCCGGAGAGCACTGGACCCTGCCGCTGCCCGACGGGCCCGGCAAGGCGTTGCGGCTCACGGTCCATCCGGCGCGCGAAACGATCCCGGTCTACCTCGCCGCAGTCGGCCCCAAGAACCTGGAGCTCACCGGCGAGGTCGCCGACGGGTGGCTCGCGATCTTCTTCGCACCCGAGCACGCCGAGGAGTCCCTCGGCCATCTGCGGACGGGCTGCGCGAAGGCGGGCCGGGAGCTCGCCGGGCTCGAGGTTGTACCGACCGTGCCGGTGGTCGTCGGTGCCGATGTGCAGGCGTGCGCCGAGCCGGTGCGTCACTACGCGGCGCTCTACATCGGCGGCATGGGCAGCCGCGAGCAGAACTTCTACAACCGCCTGGCCGTCCGGATGGGCTATGAACAGGCCGCGCGTGACGTGCAGGACCTCTACCTCGCGCGCCAGCACCGCGACGCGGCCGCGGCCGTCCCGTTCGAGTTCATCGACCAGACGTCGCTGATCGGGCCACCCGAGCGCATCCGCGACCGGTTGTCCGCGTACGCCGAGGCGGGCGTGACCACCCTGAGCGTCGGCACTTACGCCCCGACGCTGGACGAGCGCGTCGCCACGCTGCGCACCGTGGCTGATGCCCTGGAAGCATCCGGACTAGGAGAGTCGACGTGACCGACATCAGCATCCTCGACTCGCTCGTGCTGGGCGTCGTCGAAGGGCTCACCGAGTTCCTGCCCGTGTCCAGCACGGGTCACCTCACCATCGCGGAGAAGGCGCTCGGCCTGCCGATCGACGACAAGGGGGTCACCGCCTTCACGGCGATCATCCAGGTCGGGGCCATCGCGGCCGTGCTCGTCTACTTCTTCCGCGACATCGTGCGGATCGTGTCCGCCTTCGTCCGCGGCCTCGGGAACGCGGAGGTGCGCGGCACCTTCGACTACCGCTTCGCCTGGTTCGTGATCTGGGGGAGCCTGCCGATCGGTGTCATCGGCTTCCTCGCCCGCGACGTCATCTCGGGGTCCCTGCGGAGCCTGTGGGTGGTGGGTGCGGCGCTGGTGGTGTGGAGCGGGGTGATGGTCTACGCGGAGCGGACGGCCCGGCAGGACCGGGAGGAGCGGGACACCACGCTGACGGACGTCCTCGTGATGGGGCTGGTGCAGTGCGTGGCACTGGTCCCGGGGGTGTCCCGCTCAGGCGCCAGCATCAGCGCCGGGCTGGTGCGGGGACTGGACCGGGTCGCTGCCACCCGGGTGTCGTTCTTCCTGTCGATCCCCGCGTTGGTGGGGGCCGGCCTGTTCGAGCTCAAGGACGCCGTCAAGGAGCACGTCCCCGTTGGTGCGCTCGCGGTCGGCACCCTCGTCTCGTTCGTGGTGGCCTACGTCTCGATCGCCTGGCTGCTGCGGTTCGTGGCTCACCACCCGATCACGTTCTTCGTGCCCTACCGCGTCATCGTCGGCCTGGTGCTGCTGGGCCTGCTCGCCGCGGGCACCATCAGCGCCACCTGACGCCTCGTGACGGGAGTCCTCAGGAGCCGTTGCCCGGCAACCAGGGCGCCGGGTTCTCGACCGCGCCATCGTCCCGAACCTCAAAGTGAAGGTGCGGGCCGGTCGCGTAACCGGTTGCTCCGATGACGCCGATGATGTCGCCCTTCTTGACCCGCTGACCCTCCTTGACGAGGAAACGGGCCTGGTGGGCGTACATCGTCACGATGTGCCGGCCACCGATCGTGCCGTGGTCGATCACCGTCATGTTGCCGTAGGCCCGGTTCGCGACCGTCATGATCACGACCCCGTCGTCCGCCGCCTCGATGACGCCGTCGGAATGGCCGAAGTCGGTGCCGGTGTGCAACTTCACGTAATGCAGGATCGGGTGGTAGCGCATCCCGAACGGCGACGTGATCGGTCCGTGGCCGGGCCGGATGAACGTCCCGGTGCCGTTCACGGTGGCGCCGGTCGCACGAAGCCGTGCCGACAGGGCCCGGATCTGGGCACCCAGCCGGCCGGACTCCACGATGCGCGACGCGTTGAGCTGGAGGTCGCCGGCCTTCGCCGCATTCATCGCGATCAGGGCCGCCGACCGCTGGGAGGCAAGCACGGCGAGGCGGGCCTTCGCGTTGGCCAGCGCCTGATAGGTCTGGGCGTACACCAAGGCTGCCTCGGCGTACTGCTGGCGGATCTGCGCGAGCTGCACGTTGAGTGCACCCACGCGGAGCTCGGCCCGGGTCACGGTGTCGTCGAGGCGGTTCACCGAGTCGGCCAGGGTCTGCGCCGCGTCCTCGGAGCCGGCGCTGAGACTGCCGGTCTGGTAGCGCACATGTACATAACCGGTGAGCGCTCGCTTCGCGATGACGAACCGGTCCTGGACCCTCAGGGCGGTCGTCTGTGCGCCGCTGACATCGGTGGCGGTCGGGAGGTAGGCCCCGAATGCCTGGCGGGCAACGGCGAGGGCGTTGTCCAGGGCCTTCTGCTCGGCGGTGATCGAGGCGATGCCCTGGTCCGCGGCCAGGAACTCGCGACTGGCCTTCAGCATCGCGGGGGTTGTCTCGTCGTCGAGGATCGTCGCCGCCGCGGGGGTCCCCGCGAACATGGGGCGGATCCCGGTGCCGGCGGCCCCGCGGTTGTCACCGGGCGTGGTGATGCCACCCGGCGCGCCCGGCAGGGGCCCGGGCGTGCCGCCCGGCAGCGTCGGGACGCCAGGCGGGGGGCTGGGCAGGCCGGGAAGCGTGGGCACCGACGGCGTCGTCGGCACCGGCGATGTCGGCAGGGGCAACGTCGGTGTCGTGAGCCTCGGAACCGGCAGCGGAGTGCTCGTGGGAAGCGGGGTCACGGACACGGTCGGCAGCGGCAGTCCACCGACGGAGTCCACAGCGGCCGCGTCCGGCGCGGCGGTCAGCGCGGCGGCGCACAGCACCGCGGCGATGCCCACCAGGGCCGACGGAGCACGCATGGTCTCTCCCTTTGCCGGTAGCCCACCCCGGCAAACGGATGTGGTGACCCGGGTTGGCTACCTGGTCCAACGAGCGGGGGACCGGTCAGGTCACGCTCAGAGGCGTGCTCCGGGTGGCAGCGGGGCGCGCACGAGGAAGGGTGCGGGGTCGAGCGGGCTGCCGTCGATGCGCACCTCGAAGTGCAGGTGCGGCCCGGTCGCGTAGCCGGTGGCACCGATGACCCCGATCGGCTGGCCCTTGCGGACCCGGTCGCCGGGGCGGACGCCGAACGCCGCCTGGTGGGCGTAGAGCGTGGTGACGCGCAGGCCGCCGATCGTGCCGTGGTCGACCACCGTCATGTTCCCGTACGCCGTGTTCAGCTCGGTGAGCAGGACGACCCCGTCGTCGGCCGCGTAGACGATGCCGTCACCCTTGCCGAAGTCCTCCCCGGTGTGGATCTTGACGTAGTGCAGGATCGGGTGCAGCCGGGGTCCGAACGGCGAGGTGACCGGGCCGGTGCCCGGCCGGTCGAAGCTGCCCGTCCCCCGCGCGGGGTGCTTCGTGGCAGCGAGCGCGGCGGCCAACGACCGGATGCGGATCGCGAGCTGGCCGGACTGGGCCGAGAAGACCTGGTAGCGCACCCGGTCTGCGGCCTCGGCGGCCAGGGCGGCGGCCAGGGCGGCCTTGTGCACGACCAAAACGGCCTCGAGCTGCTGCTCGGCGGCCTGCGCTGCCGCGTCGGCAAGCATGCTGCGCTGGAGGGCCGCCGCGGCCGCGGCCGTGAGGAACTCCTGCTGCATGCGTGCGGCACGCAGCCGGCCCGAGTAGGTCCTGAGGTCGGCGCTCTCCTCGCGCAGGTGCCCGATCATGGCGTTGCCGGCGTTGGTGACGCTCTGCACCATCGCGAGCCGGTCGACCAGCTGCTCAGGGGTCTGCGAGGACAGGACCACCGACCACTCGCCGAGGGGTCCGTTGGCCTGGTAGGCCGAGCGGGCGAGCTGCCCGAGCGTCCTGCGGTGAACCGCGATGCTCTCGCGGACCGTCACCTGCGCCCGCGCGGCCACCTGCTCGGCCAGCTGGACCGCAGCCAGGTCCTCGGTCGCCCGAACGTGCTCGTCCTGGGCGGCCACCAGGTCGGCGTGCGCCAGGACCACCGCCGCCCGAGCGGTGACCAGGTCGGCCTCGGTCTTGGTGAGAGCGGCGAGGGCGGCGACCAGGGCGGGAGCGTCGTGGGGGTCGTCCGTCGGGGGGCGGGTGGGCGCGGCCGTCGCGGTGCGCCTGCTCGGGGTCGCCGGTCGGGCCGTCGCCCCGGCCGTCGTTCGGGTCGCTGGCTTGACCGTGGGTCGGGCGGTGACCGTGGGCCCAGTGGTGACGGTGGGCTCAATGGTGACGGCTGGCGCGCTGGCGACCGGCGAAGGCGTCGCGGACGAGGATGGAGCCGCCGTGTCGTCCGCAGCGGCCGGCAGGGAGGTGGCGAGGAGCACGGCCGTGACGCCTGCAGCCACCGCCCATCTCGCCCGCCGCATCGTCCCCACCCGTGTTAGGTCCACGTCGTTGTCATCCGACATGGTGCCGCGCCGCCGGGACGTGGGGGCCGGTTCCCAGAAATCAGCGAGCCAGCACCGCCGGGCCGCACCAGGTGGACGAGCAGAGTTCAGAGCCAGCCACTGCGTTTGAACGCGCGGTAGAGCCCGAGACAGGCCACGGCCATGAGGGTGAGGACCATCGGGTAGCCGTAGCGCCAGTGCAGCTCTGGCATGTGGTCGAAGTTCATCCCGTAGATCCCCGCGAGCATGGTCGGGACCGCCGCGATAGCCACCCACGCCGAGATCTGCCGCATGTCGTCGTTCTGCCGCACGCTGACCTGGGCGAGGTTGGCGTTGAGCGCGGAGCTGAGGAGGTCGTCGAAGTTCTCGATCTGGTCGACGACGCGTTCCACGTGGTCGGCCACGTCGCGCATGAACGGCCGCATGACCTCGTGAACGCTGGGCACCGATCCACTGGCGAGTCGCGTCAGCGGCTCGATCAGGGGCCGGGTCGCCCGCCGGAACTCGATCACCTCGCTCTTGAGGTTGTAGATGCGCTCGGCATTGTTCGAGCGGTCACCGGCGAAGACCTGCTGCTCGACCTCGTCGATGTCCTGTTCGACGGCGGCGGCGACGACGCCGTAGTCGTCGACGATGCGGTCCGCCACGGCGTACAGCACCGCTGAAGGCCCGCACTCGAGCAGCCTCGGCTCGTGCTCCAGGCGATGGCGGACGTCGGTGAGCGCCTTGTTCTTTCCGTGCCGGACCGTGACGAGAAAGCTGTCTCCGATGAAGAGCATCACCTCGCCGACGTCGATGGTGGAGGTGCCCTCGTCGTACTGGATCGTCTTCAGCACCAGGAACAGGGAGTCGGCGTACTCGTCGAGCTTCGGCCGTTGGTGGGCCTTGATCGCGTCCTCCACCGCGAGCTTGTGCAGGTGCAGCTCCGCGGCGACGTGGTCGAGCTCGGCCTGGTCCGGCTCGTGCAGCCCTATCCAGACGAACCCGTCGCGCTCCCGGGCGGCGTCCAGAGCGTCGGACAGATCCTCGGGCGTCTCGTCCCGGATCCCCTTCCGGTAGACGGCGTAGTCGACGATCACCGGACCATTGTGGCCCTCCCGCCAGCGCGTGCCTGCGTAGAGTGCCCCGACGTGACCACCGTGCTCCTCGTGCGCCACGGCCGGACGGCGGCCAACGGGGCCGGCATCCTCGCCGGCTGGACCGAGGGCGTGGCGCTGGACGACACCGGCCGTTCCCAGGTCGCCGCCCTCGCCACCCGGCTGGCGCCGGTTCCGCTGCGTGCCGTGGTCACGAGCCCGTTGCAGCGCTGTCAGGAGACAGCGGCGATCCTCCTGGACGGACGCCCGGACATCGCGCTGAAGGAGGACGAGCGACTCGGCGAGGTGCGCTACGGCGACTGGTCCGGCCAGGAGCTGAAGAAGCTCGCCAAGGAGCCACTCTGGAAGGTGGTGCAGTCCCACCCCTCGGCGATGACGTTCCCGGGCGAGGACGGGGAGTCGATGCGCGACATGCAGGCCCGGGCAGTGTCCGCCGTACGGGAGTGGAACGCCGCCTTCGGGGACGATGCCGTGTACGCGGTGGTGTCCCACGGCGACGTGATCAAGGCGGTGCTGGCCGACGCGCTGGGGATGCACCTGGACCAGTTCCAGCGCATCGTCGTCGACCCCGCCTCGGTCAGCGTCATCAGCTACACGGCCCTGCGGCCCTTCGTCGTGCGGGCCAACGACGTCGGCGGCGACCTGTCCTTCCTGGCGCCCAGGAAGAAGACCGCGCGGCGGCGGCGCAAGACCGCCGACTCGGACGCGGCCCTCGGTGGCGGGATCGGTTCGTCGGAGTCGGCATAGGGTTTCGGTATGGCCCGATTGATCTTCGACTACGACCCACCCGACCGCTTCGTGGCCGGCACGGTCGGTGAGCCGGGCCAGCGCACCTTCTTCCTGCAGGCCAGCGAGGGCAGCCGGCTGACGAGCGTCGCCCTCGAGAAGCAGCAGGTCACGGTCCTCGCGGAGCGCGTCGAGGCCCTGCTCGACGAGGTGCTGCGGCGCACCGCGGGGGAGACATCGGTGCCGGCGGCCGTCCCGACCGACGCAGAGGACACGGCGCCGCTCGCGACCCCGATCGAGGAGGAGTTCCGCGTCGGGACGATGGCGCTGGCCTGGGACGGGTCCGACGAGCGGGTCGTGATCGAGGCGCAGGCCGTGGCCGAGGACGAGACCGACGACGAGACCGCGCTGATCGACGAGACCGAGGAGGGGCCGCCGCTGCTCCGGGTGCGCATCACCGGCGCCACGGCCCGCGCGTTCGTGAAGCGGTCCCTGGCCCTCGTGGCCGCCGGGCGGCCACCCTGCCCGTTCTGCGGCAACCCCCTCGACCCGGCCGGCCACGTGTGCCCACGCGCGAACGGGATCAGGCGCGCATCGTGACGCTGGAACGGCGCGGCAGACTGGAGCCATGACCGGCATCGACGTGAACGGCGCTCTGGCGCTGCTGCGCGACGGCGAGATCTCCGTCGAAGGCCGGCTGGTCGACGCCTCCAACGCCACCCTGTTCTGCGACATCGCCCTCGACGGCAGCCAGGCGCGTTGCGTCTACAAGCCGGTGGCGGGGGAGCGGCCGCTGTGGGACTTCCCCGACGGCACGCTCGCCGCGCGGGAGGTGGCGGCGTACGCCGTGTCCGAGGCCACCGGTTGGGGCATCGTGCCGCCGACGGTCATGCGCGAAGGACCGTTCGGCCCCGGCATGTGCCAGCTGTGGATCGACACGGACCCGACCGTCGACCTGGTGGACGTCGTGCCGCCGGAAGACCTGCCGACGGACTGGCGGGGGGTTCTCGAGGCACTGGGCAGCCTCGGCCAGCCCGTGGTGCTCGGTCACGCGGACGACCCGCGCCTGCGCCGGATGGCGGTGCTCGACGCGGTCATCAACAACGCGGACCGGAAGGGCGGCCACGTCCTCCCGATGACCTCGGGGCAGGTCCTCGGCGTCGACCACGGGGTGTGCTTCCACGTGGAGAGCAAGCTGCGCACGGTCCTGTGGGGCTGGGCCGGTGAGGCCCTCTCCGCCGAGGAGACCGAGGTCCTGCGCCGGCTCGACACACAGCTCGACGGTGACCTCGGAGAACGGCTCGGGACGCTGCTGACCCGTGCGGAGGTTCGCGCGACGCGCCGACGGGTGACCGGTCTGCTGGCCGGCGGCTGCTTCACCCTGCCGGCCGAGGGCTGGCCGTCGATCCCCTGGCCGCCCTTCTGAACCGGCGCGGTTAGGCTCGCCGCATGCGCGCCTGGCCTGCCACCGACGTGCCTGCGCTGCCGGGGCAGGGGCCACCGCTGACCCTGTACGACTCCGCGACCCGGGCGCTGGCGCCCACCGGGCCCGGCCCCGAAATGCGCATGTACGTCTGCGGCATCACGCCGTACGACGCGACCCACATCGGGCACGCCGCCACGTACGTCACCTTCGACCTGGTCGTCCGGGTCTGGCAGGACGCCGGTCTCGACGTGCACTACGTGCAGAACGTCACCGACGTGGACGACCCGCTGCTGGAGCGCGCGACGCGCGACGGCCAGGACTGGAAGGAGCTGGCCGAGCAGCAGATCGACCTGTACCGCGAGGACATGGCCGCCCTGCGGGTGCTGCCGCCGCGCAGCTTCGTCGGAGCGGTCGAGGCAATCCCGCGCATCGTCGACGCCGTCCGCGCCCTGCAGGACAAGGGCGCGGCGTACGACGTGGAGAGTGACACGTACTTCGCGGTCCACGCGGACCCGCGGTTCGGCGGGGTCGGCCACCTCGACGAGCAGCAGATGCTGGCGCTGTTCGCGGAGCGCGGTGGCGACCCCGAACGGGTCGGGAAGAAGCACCCGTTGGACTGTCTGCTCTGGCAGGCGGTCCGCCCGGGGGAGCCCTCGTGGGAGTCGGCCCTCGGGGCCGGGCGCCCCGGCTGGCACATCGAGTGCACCGCGATCGCCCTCGACCACCTCGGCAACGGCATCGACGTCCAGGGCGGCGGCTCGGACCTCGCCTTCCCGCACCACGAGATGGGCGCGTCCGAGGCACAGGTGCTGACCGGCGAGGCGCCGTTCGCCCGGCACTACGTGCACACCGGCATGGTCGGCCTCGACGGCGAGAAGATGTCCAAGTCCAAGGGGAACCTGGTCTTCGTGTCCGCGCTGCGACGCGCCGGCCGCGACCCGATGGCCATCCGGCTGGTCCTGCTGGGGCATCACTACCGCACCGACTGGAACTGGACCGAGGACGAGCTCGTCGCGGCCGAGGCGCGGTTGGCGCGGTGGCGCACGGCGGCGGCGGGTACGACGGGGCCGCCTGCCGCCGAGGTGCTCGCGGGCGTCCGCCGTCACCTCGCCGACGACCTGGATGCCCCGGGTGCGCTCGCCGTCGTGGACGCGTGGGCCGACGAGGCCCTCGGCGCAGGCGGGCACGACGCGGATGGGCCGGCCGTGGTGACCGCCATCGTGGATGCGCTGCTCGGCGTACGGCTGTAAGGCTGTAAGGCTCCGTCGCTGGCTAGCGCTGCGGGTCGTCGCGGCGCCGCAGGTAGCGCTCGAACTCGCGGGCGATCGCCTCGCCGGAGGCCTCCGGCGCCTCGGCGAGGTCCTTGGCCTCCTCGAGCGAGCGCACGTACTCCGCGACCTCGCTGTCCTCCGCGGCCAGGTCGTCGACCCCACGCTCCCAGGCCCGGGCGTCCTCCGGGAGGTCGCCGAGCGGGATCGGGACGTCCAGCAGGTCCTCGACGTGCCGGAGCAGGGCCAGGGTGGCCTTCGGGCACGGTGGCTGGGCCACGTAGTGCGGGACGGCCGCCCAGATGGAGAGCGCGGGGATGCCCGCGAGACCGCAGGCGTCGTTGATGATGCCGACGATGCCGGTGGGTCCCTCGTAGCGGGACTGCTCAAGGTGCAGACTCCGGGCAACGCTCGCGTCGGACGAAGTGCCCGTGACGGGGACGGGACGCGTGTGCGGTGAGTCCGCGAGCAGCGCGCCCAACGTCACCACCATCTCGACGCCCAGCTCGTTGCAGCAGCCGAGGACCTCGGCGGTGAAGGACTGCCAGCGCATGTTCGGCTCAATGCCGCGGAGCAGGACGACGTCGCGACCGACGTCGGGCAGGTGCGCGTAGGACACCCGTGTCGTCGGCCAGGTCACGACCCGGTTCCCGTCCTCGTCCAGGCTGACGACGGGGCGGTTGACCTGGTAGTCGTAGTAGTCCTCTGAGTCCACCGTCGCGAGCAAGGTGGTCGGCCAGACCTCTTCCAGGTGCTCGACCGCCGCCGTTGCTGCATCCCCGGCGTCGTTCCAGCCCTCGAAGGCGGCGATGAGGATCGGGTCGACCAGCTCGGGAAAGCCCTCGAGCTCGATCACCCAGGTCCTCCGTCGGTCTCGCGGTCCCGGGCGCACCATCGAGTCCGCCCGTGTCTCAGCATCCAGCCTGCCACACGGCTCCCGCGCGCGCCGACTCGTAGACTGGCCGGCAATGCCGAACACATCTGAGCAGCTGCGGAGTGCTCTGACCGAGCGTGTCCTCGTCGCCGACGGGGCCATGGGGACGATGCTGCAGGCCCAGGACCCCACGATGGACGACTTCCAGGGGCACGAGGGCTGCAACGAGATCCTCAACGTGTCCCGGCCGGACATCGTGCGCGCCGTGCACGAGGCCTACTTCGACGTCGGCGTGGACCTCGTCGAGACCAACACCTTCGGTGCCAACCTGGCGAACCTGGCGGAGTACGGCATCGAGGACCGGATCGAGGAGCTGGCGGAGGCGGGCGCCCGCATCGCCCGCGAGGTCGCCGACGAGCGCAGCACCGACGAGCAGCCGCGCTGGGTCATCGGGTCGATCGGGCCGGGAACCAAGCTGCCGACGCTCGGTCACGTGCCCTACGCCACCTTGCGCGACGCCTACCAGACCCAGGTGCGCGGCATGATCACCGGCGGGGTGCACGCCCTGATGGTGGAGACGGCCCAGGACCTGCTGCAGGCCAAGGCCGCGGTGATCGGTGCCAAGCGGGCCATGACCGAAGCACAGGTCAGCCTGCCGCTCTTCTGCCAGGTGACCGTCGAGACCACCGGCACGATGCTGCTCGGGACCGAGATCGCCGCCGCCCTGACGGCGCTCGAGCCGCTCGGCATCGACTTCATCGGGCTCAACTGCGCCACCGGCCCAGACGAGATGAGCGAGCACCTGCGCCACCTGTCCCGGCATGCGCGGGTCGGGCTGTCGTGCATGCCGAACGCCGGCCTGCCCGTGCTGGGCCGCGACGGCGCGTCGTACCCGTTGACTCCGGAGCAGCTCGCCGAGGCCCACGACCACTTCACCCGCGACTTCGGTCTCGCCCTCGTCGGCGGGTGCTGCGGAACGACACCCGAACACCTCCGCCAGGTGGTCGAGCGCATCCACGGTCGTGCCATCGCCGCGCGGAAGCCTCGCACCGAGGCCGGCGTCGCCTCTCTCTACCAGCAGGTGCCGTTCCGGCAGGACACCTCCTACCTCTCCATCGGCGAGCGCACCAACGCCAACGGGTCGAAGGCCTTCCGGGACGCAATGCTCGCCGAGCGCTGGGACGACTGCATCGAGATCGCCCGCGACCAGACGCGCGACGGCGCCCACCTGCTCGACGTCAACGTCGACTACGTCGGGCGCGACGGTGTCTCCGACATGCGGCAGGTGGTCAGCAGGTTCGCCACCGCCTCCACGTTGCCCTTGATGCTCGACTCGACGGAGCCCTCTCTGATCGAAGCGGGGCTCGAGCTGCTGGGCGGCCGGTCGATCGTCAACTCGGTCAACTACGAGGACGGCGTCGGCCCCGACTCGCGGTTCGCCCGAGTCATGCCGGTGATACGCGAGCACGGCGCTGCCGTGGTTGCGCTGTGCATCGACGAGGAGGGCCAGGCCCGGACCGCGGAGTGGAAGGTGCGCGTCGCCACCCGGCTGATCGAGGACCTGACGAACAACTGGGGGATGCAGACGTCGGACATCATGGTCGACGCGCTGACCTTCCCGATCGCGACGGGCCAGGAGGAGACCCGGCGGGACGGCCTGGAGACGATCGAGGCAATCCGCGAGCTCAAGCGGCGCTACCCGGACGTGCAGACCACTCTCGGCCTGTCCAACGTGTCGTTCGGGCTCAACCCCGCAGCGCGCATCGTGCTCAACTCCGTGTTCCTGCACGAGTGCATCAAAGCCGGACTGGACTCGGCCATCGTGCACGCCGCCAAGATCCTGCCGATGACCAAGATCGGGGAGGAGGAGCGCAGCGTCGCCCTCGACCTCGTCTACGACCGGCGCAAGGAGGGCTACGACCCGCTCGAGAAGTTCCTCGACCTCTTCGAAGGCGTCGACGCCGCCGCGGTGCGCCAGTCCCGGGCGCAGGAGCTGGCCGGACTCCCGCTCGGCGAGCGGCTCGGGCGGCGCATCATCGACGGCGAGCGCAACGGCCTCGAGGGCGACCTGCAGGAGGCCCTGGACACCGGCATCAGCGCCCTCGACGTCGTCAACGACCACCTGCTCGCCGGCATGAAGGTCGTCGGCGAGCTCTTCGGCAAGGGCGAGATGCAGCTGCCGTTCGTCCTGCAGTCCGCCGAGGTCATGAAGGCGGCCGTCGCCTGGCTCGAGCCGCACATGGAGAAGACCGACGAGGAGGGCAAGGGCACCATCGTGCTCGCCACGGTCAAGGGCGACGTCCATGACATCGGCAAGAACCTCGTCGACATCATCCTGTCCAACAACGGCTACACGGTGCACAACATCGGCATCAAGCAGCCGATCTCGGCCATCCTCGAGGCCGCCGAGGAGCACCGGGCCGACCTGGTCGGGATGTCCGGCCTGCTCGTGAAGTCCACCGTGATCATGAAGGAGAACCTCGAGGAGATGAACTCCCGCGGGGTCGCGGCCAAGTGGCCGGTGATCCTCGGCGGTGCCGCCCTCACCCGGGCGTACGTCGAGCAGGACCTCGCCGGCCTGTACGACGGGGAGGTGCGCTACGCCCGGGACGCCTTCGAGGGCCTCCGGCTGATGGACGTGATCGTCGCCGTCAAGCGTGGTGTCCCGGGCGCGGAGCTGCCTGCCCTGCGCGAGCGCCGGGTGCGTGTCAGCAACCGCCCGGACGCGACTCCGCCCGAGGACATGCCGGCCCGGTCCGACGTGGCGGCCGACAACCCGGTGCCCACGCCGCCCTTCTGGGGCGACCGCATCGTCAAGGGCATCCAGCTGGCCGACTACGCGTCGCTGCTCGATGAGCGGGCGACGTTCATGGGGCAGTGGGGACTGAAGTCCAGCCGCGGCGCCGGCCCGTCGTACGACGAACTCGTCGAGACCGAGGGACGCCCGCGGTTGCGGATGTGGCTGGAGCGGGTGCAGGCCGAGCGGATGCTCGAGGCAGCGGTCGTCTACGGCTATTTCCCGTGCGTCAGCGAGGGTGACGACCTGGTCGTGCTGCACGAGGACGGCCGCGAGCGGCACCGCTTCACGTTCCCGCGGCAGCGGCACGGGCGCCACCTGTGCATCGCTGACTTCTTCCGGTCCCGTGAGTCCGGGGAGACCGATGTCCTGGGTCTGCAACTGGTGACGATGGGCCCGCGGATCGCGGAGGTCACGGGCGAGCTGTTCGAGCGCAACGCCTACCGCGACTACCTCGAGCTGCACGGCCTCTCCGTACAGCTCACCGAGGCGCTGGCCGAGTACTGGCACATGCGGATGCGCGCCGAGCTCGGCTTCGCCGCCGAGGACCCGGACAAGCCCGAGGACTTCTTCGACCTGCGCTACCGCGGCGCCCGCTTCTCCTTCGGCTACGGCGCTTGCCCCGATCTCGAGGACCGCGCCAAGCTGGTGGACCTGCTGGCACCTGAGCGAATCGGCGTGAAGCTGTCCGAGGAGTTCCAGCTGCACCCGGAGCAGTCGACGGACGCGATCGTCATCCACCATCCTGAGGCCAAGTACTTCAACGCCAAGTGAGCGGCGACGGTGCGGGCGGCCTGCAGGCCGTCCTGATGGACATGGACGGCACGCTCGTCGACACCGAGCCGGACTGGATCGCGTGCGAGCGCGCACTGGTTGCGGCGCACGGCGGGGTGTGGACCGACGCGCTGGGTGCCGCCCAGGTGGGAAAGCCGTTGCTCGTGGCGGCCGAGAACATCCGGCTCCTCGGTGGCGTCGACCTGCCCCCTGAGGAGATCGTCGAGATCCTGCTGGACGGGGTGGTGGCGGGGGTCCGGCACGAGGTCCGCTGGCAGCCAGGGGCTCGCGCCCTGCTCGAGGAGATCGCCGCCGCTGGGATCCCGTGCGCCCTCGTGACGATGTCCTACCGGCGCCTGGCCAGGGCCGTCGTCTCCGGGCTGCCTCCGAAGACATTCGCCACCGTGGTCACCGGCGACGAGGTGGAGCACGGCAAGCCACACCCCGAGGCGTACCTCGAGGCCGCCAACCGGCTCGGCGTCGATCCCCGGCGATGCGTCGCCATCGAGGACTCACCCACCGGACTGGCCTCAGCGGAGGCAGCCGGGTGCGCGGTCGTCGGCGTGCCGCACATCGTGGCGATCCCGGCAGCGCCCGGCCGCACCGTGGTCGGCTCCCTCGCCGACCTGGCCGTCCAGGACCTGCGCGAGATCGTGCACCGCCATGCCACCAGCAGTGGCGGGCACGACGCCGCCACAGCCCTACTCGGTGGCGATCGCATTCAGGATGTTCAGTCGCGAGGCCCGGCGGGCCGGTAGCCATGCCGCGAGCACGCCGGTCAGGCCGGCCACGATGAGGAACTCGACGAGTCTCGTGACCGGGATGCCCAGCTCACTCACACCCTGGGACTTCAGCGCCTGCTGGAGGGCGATGCCGAAGGCCGAGCCGACGGCGATGCCGAGCAGGCCGCCGAACACGGCGATGATCACCGCTTCGACCCGGACCATCCGCTTCATCTGCCTGCGAGCCATGCCGACAGCACGCAGCAGGCCGAGCTCGCGAGTCCGCTCGATCACCGAGAGCGCCAGCGTGTTCACGACGCCCAGGATGGCGATGATTATGGACAGGATCAGCAGCACGCTGATGATGTTCACGATCGTGTCGATCTGCTTGCCGGTGGCAGCGACGAACTCCGACTGGTCCTGGACCTGGATGGTCGGGTAAGCCTTGATGTCGGCCTCCAACGCGGCCCGGGTTACGGCGGGGTCCGCACCCTTCTTCAGTTTGATGAGGGCGACACCGTTGCGCTGCGTGGCGAAGTCCTTGGCCGCAGTCTTGTCAAGCAGGAAGCCGCCGATGAGCTGGTTCTCCTTGTAGGTGCCGGCCAGTGTGAAGGTGCGGGTCACTCCGGTGCCGAACTTCATCGACACCTTGCTGCCCGCGTGGACCTTGTCGGTCTTGGCCTGCTTGTCCGACATCAGGATCGACGTGGGAGAGAGGCCGTCGACGGACCCGCTCACTTGCTCCAGGGTGACTGACTTGCCCAGCACCTCAGGGTCGAGGGCCGTCACGAACTCCGTCTTCTTGTTGATCACGACTCCGTCGAACTTCAGGCCGCTCGCATCGGCCACGCCGGGCGCTGACCTGACCTTTGTGACCACTGCGTCGGGGAAGCCCGCCCGCTGGGTGGTGAGGAGGAAGTCAGCGCTGACCGCGCCGGCCACCACCTTCACCACAGTCGCCTTGAGAGAGGCACCCAGGATGCTGACAGCCGTGACGAGGGCGATGCCGATCATGAGCGCCGCCGCGGTCGACGCGGTGCGACGCGGGTTGCGCATCGCGTTCTCGCGTCCCAGCCGACCGGGCAGGGCCCGCCGGAACGGTGTGCCCAGCGCGCGCGAGACCGGGCGCCCGATCAGCGGTGACAGCAGGGCGATGCCGATGAACGCGAGCACCGTCCCAAGGCCGAGGAGTTTCAGGCCGCCGGCGGTGAGGGCGCGCGCCATCGCGATGGCGCCCAGGACGAACACGATCGAGGCGATGACGGTCTGGCGCTTGAGTGACCGGTCCGGTGTAGCGGCGTCCCGGAGAGCGGCGACCGGGGCCACCTTCGATGCCCGCCGGGCGGGCATGAAGGCAGCGAGCGCGGTCACCAGGATGCCGACGGCGAAGGACACGATGACCGTCCGGGTCGCGATCACGGTCGGACCGCTCGGCAGCTCGGCGCCGACGGCGCCGAAGACGGCCTTGAGCAGGGCGGCGACGCCGATGCCGACGAGCAGGCCGATCACCGACGACAAGGCGCCGATGACCACGGCCTCCACGAGCACGGACCGAGTGACCTGGTTCCGGCTGGCGCCGAGCGCGCGCATCAGCGCCAACTCGCGGGTGCGCTGGGCGACCAGCATGGTGAAGGTGTTGAAGATGATGAACGCACCCACGAAGAGGGCGACCGCCGCGAAGACGAGCAGGAAGGTGGCGAAGAAGCCGAGGCCCTTCTTGATGTCGCTCGTCGACTCGTCGGTGTAGGCCTTCCCGGTGATGGCCTCAGTCCCGCGCGGGAGAACCTTTGCGATGCGGTCTCTGAGCGCGGACTGGCTCACACCTGGACTCGAGGCAACTTCGATCTCGTCGTAGGTCCCTGTCCGGTTGAGCAGCTCGTGCGCTGTCGGCTCGGTGAAGAAGATGGAGGTTTCTCCGGCGAGCGAGGGCTTCCCCTCATAGGTGACCAGTCCGACGATAGTGAACGAGCGAGTGGGCCCCTCGGTGAGGACCGGCGCCTTGTCGCCGACCTGGTAGCCGGCCTTCGTCGCGAGACCGGTGTTGATCACGATCTCGTTGGGACCGGTCGGCGCCCGGCCCGATGAGATCTTCGCGGCCTCGAGCTTGTCCGAGGTGACCCACATGAAGCCGAAGTTGGGCGCCGCGTTGGAGGCAACGGCCTTACCGTGGGTGTCAATGATCTGGGCGAGCCCGGCGATGGAACCGCGGGCCTCGGCGACACCGTCGACGGAGCGGACCTGATCGAGCACCGAGACCGGCACCAGCTTGCGGGTGACATTGGAGGTCTGACTGCCGACGTCGCTGACCTTCGTCCCACGCACGTCGACGGCGATGTTCTTGTTGACGGTGCTGAACAGGTCGTCGAAGACCTTGCCCAGACTGTCGGTGAGGACGAAAGCACCCGAGACGAACGAGACTCCGAGCACGATGGACATCGCCGACAGCAGCAGCCGCAGCTTGCGGGCGAGCAGGCTCTTGAACGTTGCACGCAACATGGCTCAGACCTCGTCCGCGGTGCGGTCAACAGCGACCTCGTCGACGGAGCGGCTCACCGGGACGTGCGGCGTGGAGGGGCGAGTGAAGCCGTGGGTGGCATGACCGGCCGCATCGAACTGCTTCATCCGCTCGAGGACCCCCTCGGCCGTGGGGTCCTGCATCTCGTCCACGATCTGGCCGTCAGCCAGGAAGAGCACTCGCTCGGCATACGACGCTGCATTGGCGTCGTGGGTCACCATGACGACCGTCTGGCCCATCTCGCGCACCGAACGCTGCAGGAAACCGAGCACCTCGGCACCCGAGCGGGAGTCCAGGTTGCCGGTGGGCTCGTCGGCGAACACGATCTCCGGCCGGCTGGCCAGGGCCCGCGCGCAGGCGACGCGCTGCTGCTGGCCACCCGACAGCTCGGTGGGCCGATGGCCGAGCCGGTCGCGGAGCCCGATCGAGTCGATCACCGTGTCGAGCCACGCCGCGTCGGGCTTGCGGCCGGCAATGTCCATCGGGAGGGTGATGTTCTCCAGCGCGGTCAGTGTGGGCAGCAGGTTGAACGCCTGGAAGACGAACCCGACGGAGTCCCGGCGGATGCGAGTCAGTCGCTTGTCGTCGAGTTTGGTGATGTCGACGTCGCCGATGAACACCGCGCCCTCGCTCGCGTCGTCCAGGCCAGCGAGGCAGTGCATCAGCGTCGACTTGCCCGAACCCGACGGGCCCATGACCGCAGTGAACTGGCCACGGGGCAGCTCCACGCTGACCCCGTCCAGGGCGACGACCCTGGTGTCACCGCTTCCGTAGATCTTGGTGAGGCCTTCGGCGCGCGCAGCCAGCGAACTGGTCTCGGCGGCACGGGGGCCGGTGGTGCTTGTGCTCACAATCACTCCTCTGACGATGACAACGCGCCCACCGTAGGACGGTTTCGCGCGAGGACCCGACGAATTAAGGGCAATCTCAGGGTGACCTCCGGTATGGATCCGGGTGTCCCCGACTCATGCGACAGACGGCGCCTTCGGGTCCGACGACCGCTCGTTCACACCTCGTCGACAGGCGTGTGCGGGGACGGCCGTTCGTCGGTGACTCGCGCCTCGGGGATCACCGGCACGGGCACGAGCGGCAGCGGGGGCGGCGTGCCGCCGAACGCGGGACACAGGCTCTGGTGGTCGCACCAGTCGCACAGCTTGCTGGGACTCGGGCGCCAGTCGCCACGCTCGGTCGCCCGGGCGATCGCGGACCAGATGGCCGCGAGCTTGCGCTCGGTGGCGAGCAGGTCGGCCTCGTCCGGCTGGTAGCGCAGAATCTCGCCGCTGCCCAGGTAGAGCAGCTGCAGCAACCGGGGGACGCGACCGTGCAGCCGCCAGAGCACCAGCGCGTAGAACCGCATCTGGAACATCGCCTTGGCCTCGAACCCCTCACGGGGGGCACGACCGGTCTTGTAGTCGACGACGCGGACGTCACCCGAGGGCGCGACGTCGAGCCGGTCGACGTAGCCGCGCAGCCGCAGCCCCGACTCCAGGTCGCACTCGACGAACAGCTCCCGCTCGGCCGGCTCGAGCCGCTGCGGGTCCTCCAGCGCGAAATAGGCGTCGAGCAGTCCCCGGGCGCCGGCCAGCCACTCGTCGCGCTCCGCGTCGGCCGAGAACAGCTCGCCGAGCTCGGGCTCGGTCTCCAGCAGGCGGTCCCACTCGGGTCGCAGCAAGTCACCGGCGCGTTCCGGGGTGCGCTCGGCCGCAGGCAGGTCGAAGAGCCGCTCCAGCACGGCGTGCACGACCGTGCCGCGGGTCGCCAGCGGGCTCGGCCGCTCGGGCAACCGGTCGATCACGCGGAACCGGTAGAGCAGCGGGCAGGTCAGGAAGTCGCTGGCCCGCGACGGTGACAGGGAGCCGAGGACTGCCGGGACCCCGCCGTCGGACGTGCCGGTCGAGACCGATCGAACGGCGTCCGCCGCGGCTGTGCTGGTCGAGCTCATGTCCTGAACTCTAGGTCCGGGTTCCGACAGTTCCCGCCGTTCGCGTGCCTCGACACGCGAGCCGGCCCGGATCGGCACCTAGCATCGTGGCTGTGGACGACCGACCAGCAGCCGCTCCGGATGCGGACGCCGCCCCGAGCACCGGGAATGGCGTCCGCATCGGCCGGCTCTTCGGCGTACCCGTCTACGCGACACCCGCCTGGTTCGTCATTGCAGCTTTGGTCACCATCTCCTACGCACCGGTCGTCGAAGCCAGAGTGCCGGGCATCGGACCGTGGAAGTACCTCGTCTCCGCGAGCTTCGCGCTGCTCTTCTACGCATCCGTACTGGTCCATGAGCTGGCTCACACGCTCGCCGCGCTGCGGGGTGGGCTGCCGGTACGACGCATCAGCCTGCACCTGCTCGGGGGAGTGTCCGAGATCGAGCAACCCTCCCGCGGCCCCCGGCAGGAGGCCTGGATCGCGGGCCTGGGACCGCTGACCTCGCTCGGCCTGGCGGCCGTCGCCTACTTCGTCGCCCGCCCGCTTGCGCAGGACTCGGTCGGCCGGATGCTGGCCGACGCGCTGGCTCTGAGCAACCTGTTCGTCGGCGCCTTCAACCTGATGCCCGGCCTCCCGCTGGACGGTGGGCGCGTCCTCGCCGCCGTGGTGTGGAAGCAGACGGGCCACCGGGAGACCGGCACCGTCGCGGCCGCGAAGACCGGCCGCGTCGTAGCCGTGCTGGCCGTGTTCGTCCCCGCTGCGGTGTCAATCGCCCGGGGTTATGCGCCGGACGTGGTGGACCTGGTCTGGGGCGGCCTGATCGGGTCCTTCATCTGGGCGGGTGCGGGTCAGGCGCTGAAGGCCGCCGCCCTGCAGCAGCGGATCCCGGGACTCTCCGCCCGGGCGCTCACGAGACGTGCCATCCCGGTGGCGGCAGTGACGCCGCTCGCCGAGGCGCTCAGGCAGGCCGAGCTCGCCGGTGCCAGCCACCTCGTCGTCGTCGACGGCGAGGGCCGGCCGATCGGCCTGGTCCACCAGGCCGCCGCGCTCGCCACACCCGTGGACCGCCGGCCGTGGGTGCCGGTCGGCGACGTGTCCCGTCGCCTGGAGCCGGACGGGGTGGTCTCCGCCAACCTGACCGGGGAGGACCTGGTGGCCGCGATCATCCGCTCGCCCGCGAGCGAGTACCTCGTCGTCGAGCCCAACGGCGACGTCTTCGGCGTACTCGTCACCGCCGACGTCGAGCGCGCCGTGGCCACGGCGCCGTGAGCCAGCCCGCCGGGCCGACCGGTGCCGCGCACCGGAGAGGTCCGTTCGCAGTCGGCGACCGGGTCCAACTCACCGACCCCAAGGGCCGCATGCACACGATCACCCTGGAAGCGGGCAAGGAGTTCCACACGCACAAGGGGTTGATGGCGCACGACGAGCTCATCGGCCGGCCAGAGGGCATCGTCGTCACCACGACGGGGGGAGTGAGCTACCTCGCCCTGCGCCCGCTGCTCGCGGACTACGTGCTCTCGATGCCCCGCGGCGCTGCCGTCGTCTACCCCAAGGACGCCGGTCAGGTCATCCACATGGCGGACATCTTTCCCGGCGCCCGGGTCGTGGAGGCGGGGGTCGGCTCAGGAGCGCTGACGATGTCCCTGCTCAGGGCCGTGGGAGACGAGGGCGGTGTCTCGTCGTACGAGCGGCGGCAGGACTTCGCGGACATCGCCCGCGCAAACGTCGAGTCGTTCTTCGGGGGGTCGCACCCCGCCTGGCGGCTCACGGTAGGGGACCTGGTCGAGTCGCTGGACGAGACGGACGTCGACCGGGTGGTCCTCGACATGTTGGCGCCGTGGGAGTGCCTGGACGCCGCGTCGCGCGCGCTCGTGCCGGGCGGAGTCCTGATCGCGTACGTCGCGACCGCGACCCAGCTCTCGCGAACGGCCGAGGCGCTGCGCGAGCACGGCACGTTCACCGAGCCGCACGCCTGGGAGTCCCTGGTCCGAGGCTGGCACCTCGAAGGCCTCGCGGTGCGCCCGGAGCACCGGATGGTGGGCCATACGGGGTTCCTCGTCTCCTCACGCCGCCTGGCGGACGGAGTCGCCCCGCCGCTTCGCCGTCGCCGCCCGGCCAAGGGGATGGCCCCCGAGGCGGAATCCCGGCCGGCCGACGAGCCTGGCGGAGCGGACTAGTTGGTACACCGACACGCAAAGGTTGCAGGTTCTATCCGGACCTGCCGAAGGTAGTGTCGGGGAATCGGCTCCCGACCGGGAGCATCCCCATGGGGAGGTGACGCCGTGCCGTCCACGCCATCAGCGGACCGCCCAGGCAACGACGCGCCGAAGCGAGCCAACGAACTGCTCCAGCAGGTCGGCGCGCTGCAGGAGGAAGTCGAGGTCCTCCGCCGGCGCATGACCGAGTCGCCGCGCCACCTGCGCGCCCTCGAGGAGCGCATCACCGACCTGCAGACCAACCTCGCCGCCGTCACCACCCAGAACGAGCGGCTGGTCTCCACGCTCAAGGACGCCCGCGACCAGATCGTGGCGCTCAAGGAAGAGGTCGACCGCCTCGCGCAGCCTCCCGCCGGGTTCGGGGTCTTCATCCAGCGCAACGAGGACGACACCGTCGACATCTTCACCGGCGGGCGCAAGCTGCGCGTCGCCGTCAGTCCCGGCGTCGAGCTCGACTCGCTGCACCGGGGCCAGGAAGTCATGCTCAACGAGGCCATGAACGTCGTCGCCGCGCTGGAGTTCGAGAGCCTCGGCGAGGTCGTCATGCTCAAAGAGGTGCTCGCCGACGGTGAGCGCGCTCTGGTGGTCGGTCACACCGACGAGGAGAAGATCGTCCGCCTGGCCGAGCCACTACGCGCCGAGCACCTGCGGGTGGGTGAGTCGCTGCTCCTGGAGCCGCGGTCGGGCTACATCTACGAGCGCATCCCCAAGTCCGAGGTCGAGGAACTGGTCCTCGAAGAGGTGCCCGACATCGACTACTCGCTGATCGGTGGCCTCGCCGCCCAGATCGAGCAGATCCGCGACGCGGTCGAGCTGCCCTACCTGCACCCCGAGCTGTTCAAGGAGCACAAGCTGCGCCCGCCCAAGGGGGTGCTGCTCTACGGGCCGCCCGGCTGCGGCAAGACGCTGATCGCCAAGGCGGTCGCCAACTCGCTGGCCAAGAAGGTCGCCGAGGTGACCGGAAAGCCCGAGGGCCGGTCGTTCTTCCTCAACATCAAGGGCCCCGAGCTTCTCAACAAGTACGTCGGTGAGACCGAGCGGCACATCCGGCTGGTCTTCGCCCGCGCCCGGGAGAAGGCCTCCGAGGGCACGCCGGTGATCGTCTTCTTCGACGAGATGGACTCGCTGTTCCGCACCCGTGGCTCCGGAGTGTCCTCGGACGTCGAGAACACCATCGTCCCGCAGCTGCTGTCCGAGATCGACGGCGTCGAGGGACTGGAGAACGTGCTGGTGATCGGCGCCTCCAACCGCGAGGACATGATCGACCCAGCGATCCTGCGACCCGGCCGGCTCGACGTGAAGATCAAGATCGAGCGACCCGACGCGGAGTCGGCTCGTGACATCTTCTCGAAGTACATCACCGCTGACCTGCCGCTGCACGCCGAGGACCTCAAGGCCAACGAGGACGACCCGGTCATCACGGTTGCCGCGATGATCCAGCGCACGGTCGAGCGGATGTACTCCGAGCTCGACGAGAACAAGTTCCTCGAGGTGACCTACGCCAACGGCGACAAGGAGGTCCTGTACTTCAAGGACTTCAACTCCGGCGCGATGATCCAGAACATCGTCGACCGGGCCAAGAAGATGGCGATCAAGGACTTCCTCGACCTGGGGCAGAAGGGCATCCGGATCTCGCACCTGCTCGCGGCCTGCGTCGACGAGTTCAAGGAGAACGAGGACCTGCCCAACACGACCAACCCCGACGACTGGGCGCGGATCTCCGGCAAGAAGGGCGAGCGGATCGTCTACATCCGCACGCTCATCCAGGGCAAGCAGGGCACCGAGGCCGGCCGGTCCATCGACACCGTCGCCAACACCGGCCAGTACCTCTAGCCGTCGCCGCCCGCGAGCCAGCGGGTGATGAACGCCCGGCCGTCGGGCACGAACGGCCAGCTCGGGTCGGCCAGTCGCTCACGCAGCTCGTCGACCGTCAGCCAGCCACCCCAGGCGATCTCGGACTCCTGGTGGTTGAGGGGACCGTCGTACGTCGTGGTGTATGCGTGACACAGCTGTCGGGTGTCCTCGTCGGCGTACCAGCCTGAGAACAGGTGCCGCAGCTCGACGTCCCGGATCCCGAGCTCCTCCTCGAGCTCCCGGGCCGCCGCCGGCCCCGGCTCCTCACCGAACGCCATCACCCCGGCGACCCAGCAGTCGTGCAGACCGGGATAGACGTCCTTCGTCGGGGTGCGCCGGTGCACGTAGACCCGCCCACCGCTGTCCCGGACCAGCACGGCCACGACTGCATGCGGCAGGTTGTCGCGCCGCATGACCGACCGCGGCGCGGACCCGGTCACCGCGCCGGAGTCGTCGACCAGCGATACCTGCTCCTCCGCCACGCCACCATCATGCCGCGGCTGCGCTCGTGCCCGGCCGACCCCACGACGTACCCTCGACGCATGAGCGTGTGGCGGGTCGTCGGCACCGAGACGGAGTACGGCATCTCCGTCCCGGGCAACCCCGGCGCCAACGCGATGCTGATCTCCTCGCAGGTGGTCAACGCCTACTCCCAGCCCTCGCCGGCCCGGTCGCGGCGACCGCGCTGGGACTTCGAGGAGGAGAGCCCGCTGCGCGACGCGCGCGGCTTCGACCTCGCGCGCGATGTGGCAGACGCCACCCAGCTCACCGACGAGGACGTCGGGCTCGCCAACGTCATCCTGACCAACGGCGCACGCTTCTACGTCGACCACGCCCACCCGGAGTACTCCAGCCCGGAGTGCACGAACCCGCGCGACGCCGTGATCTGGGACAAGGCGGGGGAGCGGATCATGGCGGAGGCGTCGCGACGCGCGGCGCAGATCCCCGGCACCCAGCCGATCAACCTCTACAAGAACAACACCGACAACAAGGGCGCGTCCTACGGCACCCACGAGAACTACCTGATGAAGCGCGAGACGCCGTTCGCGGACATCGTCCGGCACCTCACCCCGTTCTTCGTCTGCCGGCAGGTCGTCACCGGGTCCGGCCGCGTCGGCATCGGTCAGGACGGTCGTGGGGACGGCTTCCAGATCTCCCAGCGCGCCGACTACTTCGAGGTCGAGGTCGGGCTCGAGACCACGCTGAAGCGCCCGATCATCAACACCCGTGACGAGCCGCACGCGGTCGCCGAGAAGTACCGCCGGCTGCACGTGATCATCGGCGACGCGAACCTCGCGGAGGTCTCGACCTATCTCAAGATCGGCACCACGATCCTGGTCCTGGCCATGATCGAGGACGGCTTCCTCTCCGTGGACCTCGCGGTCGACCGGCCGGTGGCGACGCTGCACGCGGTCAGCCACGACCCCACCTTGAAGTCGCTGCTCACCTTGCGCTCGGGGCGCAAGCTGACCGCGGTCCAGCTGCAGATGGAGTACGCCGAGCAGGCGCGCAAGTACGTCGAGGACCGCTACGGGGTGGACGCCGACGCCGTGACCGTCGACGTCCTCGACCGCTGGGAGTCGGTCCTCACCCGGCTGGAGAGCGACCCGATGTCGCTGAACCGCGAGCTGGACTGGGTGGCCAAGCTGGCGATCCTCGAGGGCTACCGGTCCCGCGACGGCCTCGACTGGGACTCGCCGCGGCTGGCCGCGGTCGACCTGCAGTACTCCGACGTGCGTCCCGACAAGGGCCTGTTCAACCGACTTGCCGCGTCCGGCCGCTTCGAGAAGATCGTGACCGAGGAGGAGGTCGCCGCAGCGGTGACCAACCCGCCGGAGGACACCCGCGCCTACTTCCGCGGGCGGTGCCTGGCGAAGTACGCCGACGAGGTGGCGGCCGCCTCGTGGGACTCGGTGATCTTCGACCTGCCTGGTCGCGACTCCCTGCAGCGCGTCCCGACACTCGAGCCCCTGCGCGGCACGCGGGAGCACGTCGGCGAGCTGCTGGACCGCTGCGACACGGCGGAGGAGCTGGTCGACGCGATCACCGGCGGGTGACGCGCTCCATGCTCCCCGGCTGACCAGCCCGATCTCCCGCGGCCGCGCGCAGAGCGCGAGCCTCGATGACGCACTCGGCGTGCAGAGCGGACACCTCCGCTGACTCGTGACCAGCGGCGGCAACGAGTCCCTCGGTCAGCGCGGCGGCCGCCGACATGAGGGCAGCCGCCCGGGAGCGCGGACCGGCCAGCCGAGCCAAGGCCTGGCCAGGGTCGCGGAGGGTCTCGAGCAGCTGCAGCTCGGCGTCGACCGATCCGGCGGCCATCTGCATCCGGGCCAGCAACGAGGCCACATCCCCGACGGGGAGGTTCGTAGACCGCGCGATGGCCAGCGCCCGACGGGCGGACGTCATCGAGCGGTGCAGGTCCCGGCGTACCCGGGCGACTTCACCGAACGACCCGAGGGTCTGCGCGCGAGCGGCGAGCCCGAGCCGCGCGAGCACTCGGAGAGCGTGCCGGCGGACCGCCCGCACCGCCCGCCTGGTCAGGACGACGCCAGTACCCACGAGGACCACGGTCATGACCAGCAAGGCCACCAGGAACTCCACGGCGGCAGGCTACCTCCGGGTCGACCGGTCCGCAGGGAAGCCCGCGAACGGGGGCTACGGCACCGGTCCGACCGTGCCGACGACTAGGGTCAGGACAGATATAGCCCCGCAACGGGAGGGTTCGATGGCAGCCAAGGACACCGGCGGGCAGAAGCGCGCGACGAAGACCTCGGAGGAGACCGACGAGGTCAGCACCGACGAAGCCGCCGACCTCTCCGAGCGCAAGGACAAGCTGGACTCGGACATCGACGCCATCCTCGACGAGATCGACGAGGCGCTCGAGGAGAACAGCGAGGAGTTCGTGAGGGGGTTCATCCAGAAGGGCGGCCAGTAGGTCGCGCCGGTGCCGGCAGTGCCGCCGCCCGGGCACGAGGATGGTTCGATGACGCTCCGCCGCTCGGCGGCGTACGTGGAAGGAAACGTGTGGCAACCGACCCGGCTCGCTCCGGACGACTCCCGGCGGCCTACCTCACGCCAGGGAGCTCCTCCTTCGCCGAGTTCCTCGGCGACCACGCACCCGAGCTGCTCCCAGGACGCCGTACGCCGCCGGTCACCGCGTTGACCACGGAGGCCCCCCACGGCACGACCATCGTGGCACTCAGCTTCCCCAGCGGGATCGTCATGGCGGGCGACCGGCGCGCCACGATGGGCAACTACATCGCGCAGCGCGACATCGAGAAGGTCTTCCACGCCGACGACTACTCGTGCGTCGGCATCGCGGGCACGGCGGGGATCGCGATCGAGATGGTCCGGCTCTTTCAGGTGGAGCTCGAGCACTACGAGAAGATCGAGGGCACCACGATGTCCCTCGAGGGCAAGGCCAACCGGCTGGCGCAGATGATCCGCAGCAACCTCGGGATGGCCATGCAGGGCCTGGCGGTCGTGCCGCTGTTCGCCGGCTTCGACCTGGAGACGGACGAAGGTCGGATCTTCAGCTACGACATCACCGGCGGGCGTTACGAGGAGCACAAGTTCCACTCGGTCGGCTCGGGTTCGGTGTTCGCGCGTGGCGCGCTGAAGAAGCTCTGGCACGACGGGCTGAGCAACGAGGACGCCGTGCTGTGCGCCGTCCAGTCGCTCTACGACGCGGCCGACGAGGACTCCGCGACCGGCGGACCGGACCTGACCCGTCGCATCTTCCCCGTCGTGGCGACCGTCACGTTCGACGGCTACCGGCGCCTGTCCGACGACGAGGTCGGTGCCTACATCGAGACGGTGCTCGCCGGCCGGATGCAGAACCCCGGCGGCCCGCCCGCCCCTCTCCGGTGACCCAGAAGGAGCTTCCGCTGTGACGATGCCGTTCGGATACGTCTCGCCCGAACAGATCATGAAGGACCGGGCCGACTACGCCCGCAAGGGGATCGCGCGCGGGCGCAGCGTTCTCGTGATCGCCTTCGAGGGCGGCATCATGTTCGTGGGGGAGAACCCGTCCCGGGCGCTGCACAAGATCAGCGAGATCTACGACCGGATCGCGTTCGCCGCGGTGGGCAAGTACAACGAGTTCGAGAACCTGCGGATGGCCGGCGTCCGCTACGCGGACCTGCGGGGCTACTCCTACGACCGGCAGGACGTGACCGGGCGCGGTCTTGCCAACGTGTTCGCCCAGACGCTCGGCTCGATCTTCACCCAGGAGTCCAAGCCGTTCGAGGTCGAGATCGTCATCGCCGAGGTCGGCGAGTCCCCGGACGAGGACCAGATGTACCGGTTGACCTACGACGGTTCGGTGGCCGACGAACGCGGCTTCGTCGCCATGGGTGGCCAGGCCGAGCAGATCTCCCAGGCTCTCGAGGAGCGCTACCAGCCCCTGATGAGCCTCGAGGAGACCCTCACGCTCGGGGTCGAGCTGCTCTCCCGCGACCCGGTGTCGGGGGAGCAGCGCACCTTGAGCGCTCCGGACCTCGAGGTCGCCGTCCTGGATCGCACCCGGCCGCGACGACGGTTCCGGCGCATCACCGGCGGCGCCCTGAACAGCCTGCTCGGGCGCGAAGAGGCGGTCGGCGACCATACCGGCGAGCCGACCCCCCTGGGCGGTCGTGCCCCCGACGAACGCGACTCCTCGCCGCCCACGAGCCTGGCCGGTGGCTCGCACGAACCGTCCGGGCCACCCGCTCCCGACAACGAGGCGTGACCGAGCCAGCGCCGCGGCATGCGGTCGCGTGGGAGTTGCTCGCCGAGCGACCGCGTACGGGTGGCTGGCTGCCCATCGTCACCCGCACCTACCGGATGCCCGACGGCTCGCTGTCCGACTGGGACATCCACACTCCGGGCTTCACGACCGTCGGCGTCCTCGCGCTGACCGCGGAGAACGATCTCGTACTCGCCCGCCAGTTCCGCCCCGGGCCGGCGGAGATCCTGCTCGACCTGCCGGGCGGCATCATCGACGACGGTGAGAGCGTCGAGCAGGCGGCAGCCCGGGAGCTCCGCGAAGAGACCGGGTACGCCGCGGGCAGCCTCGAGGTCGTCGCCTCCTGCTGGGCGTTCGGCGCCTCCAACTGGCGTCGCAACGTGGCGGTCGCGCGCGACTGCGTCCACACGTCTGAGGTCTCCTCGTGGGGAGGCGAGGAGTACTGCGAGCCGGTCGTCGTCTCGGTCGCGGAGTTCCGGGATGCGCTGCGGCGGGGCGGCACCACCGACGTCGACCTCGGCTACCTCGCGCTGGACGCCGCCGGGCTGCTCTGACGTTTGTCCGGCGGCCCCTCGGGCAACCCGGCTGGTGAGGTGATGACCATGCCGGCCAAGAAGGACATGCCGTCGACGCTGCAGCGGTCGCCGAAGAAGGCCCAGGAGACGTGGGGGAAGACCCACGACTCCGCTGTCGAGCGGTACGGCGAGGGGGAGCGAGCCCACCGCACCGCCTTCGACTCGTTGAAGCACTCCTTCGAGAAGGTTGGCGATCACTGGGAGCCCAAGGCGGAGAAGGGGCCCTCCGACGACCAGGCGGCCAAGAGCGGCCCGGCCGCCCGCCGAGGCACCACCCCGACCGCCGGCGGCGTGGACGCCAATGCGTCCAAGCGTCACCTGATGGAGCTGGCACGCCGGCTCGACGTGCCGGGTCGCTCCACGATGTCCAAGCGCGAGCTCGTCGAGGCCTTGCAGAAGGCCAACGCCCGGGAGACCCGCAAAGCCAGCGGCTGAGCGCTATCGTCACCGTATGGACGGTTCGACGCTCGTCACCCTGCTGATCGCCGGGGTCTTCCTCGTCTGCCTCGTCGGCTACCTGGTGCTGAAGGGCCGCGACCCCCTGCCCCCGGCCCGCGATGAGGAACCGCAGCGCCATGAGGAGCGCCTGAAGCCCTGGCAGAACCCCGAGGAGCTACGCCGCGGGGGAAAGGGGCGGCTCTAGGCGAGCCGCCTAGTTCGGGCCGTGCGGCTCGCGGTCCGGCTCGGGCTCCGATCCGCTGTCCCGGGGGAGTGCGGCGCCGGCCGCTGCATCATTGCCGCTGGCGTCGTCGACCTGACCGTCTGCGCTGTAGACGGCCATCGCGTCAAGGACGTCGCGGCGTTCCTCGTCCTCGCCCGTGTCGGACGTGAGGGGTGTGTCGGGCTGGTCGGTCATGTCTG